>JBCCMF010000237.1:0-7623 GCA_039026435.1 Bacteroidota bacterium | reverse complement strand
TCGAAGCGGAAGGTGCCGTCGGTGCCTGTCAGGGCCGTGAACGTGGCGCCATCGGCATACCCGACGGTCACCGAGGCATCAGGGATGGGTACGGCATCGTCGGTGCGCACGGTGCCCTGGAGGCTGGCCTGCTGCCGCATTTGACGCGCCGTGATGGGGTTGAACCCCTGCTGGAGAGGTATATCCTGGAGCGTTACCGTCTCATAACCGCGCCGCGTAATCCCGATGCTGTAGCGCCCGGGGACCAACTGCGAGAGCGTCACCTCTCCGCCTGAGCTGCTCAGCGTGCGCCCACCGCTTTCGCGACTCAGGACGACGAGGCGACTACCTTGGAGCGGCACGTTGGCGTCGTCGCGGATCGAACCCGTTAGGGTTGCCAGCCGGGGCTGGAGCACCATGTCGATCCCAGAGAGGGGTTGGCCCAGCGCCAGCAGCAGCTGTTGCTCGGCAGGCGCATAGCCGGGGCGCTCGGCGATGAGGCGCACAAAGCCTTCTGTGGCGTCTACTACATACCGCCCCTGTGCGTCGGTGAAAACCGTGTCGGCAGGAACGCCGTTGGCCACGACTGCCACGCGGGCGCCGTCAAGCGGGAGGCCTTCCGTGGTGCGCACCTGGCCGCGCACGGAGGTCCCCGCGCGCTGGAGGGTGATCGAGGTGCTCGTGGGCGCCGCTGCCGCCTGCTCTGCCTCGGCGACTGTCACCGACTGGCGGAGGGGGAGCCAGCCCTCGCCCCGGATGCGAGCATGATAGGTGCCCGCTGGTACGCGGATGCCGAAGGCGCCATTCGCTGCGGCAACCGTTGCGTACGAGGCCTCGCCCTGCTGCAGGACGATCGCGGCATCCGGCACGTTGACCGTCCCCGACCACAAGCGGTCCACCTCCACCACTTCGAGGGTGGGCGCAGCCGTTACCTGCCCGGGCTGCAACTGCACCGTCTCAGGCGCCGCGACGCTGTAGCGCCCACTCCGGTCGAAGGCCTGCAGCGTGTACGTATCGTACGGCGCCGTGATGGTAAACAGCCCATCGCGGTCGGGATACGCCGCGTACTGGCCGTTGCCCTCGGTGGGGCGCAAGGTCACCGCGAGTTGCTCGGCCCGTACATCGCGCCCGCTGCGTGCCCGCACGCGTCCCGTGAGTCGCCCAGCGCCGAGGGGTAGCGTCAGGTTGAGCGTCAGAGGGCGGTCATCCACGGGGAAGACCACGTCAAGAGCGGTGCCGCGCCCGTCGGAAGCGTGGTGCGCGCGGAGCAGGTAAGGTGTTGCCTCGCCGCCCACAAGAGGCGGTAGGGCCAAACGGTAGATGCCTGCCTCATCGGTCGTGGTCTGGTTGATCAGGGTCACGCTGCCCAAGCACGTGAACGGCGCATCGCCAACCCGCAGGTCAACCGGCGCATCGGCAGGGGTTGGGCGTGGCTGGGTGCATCGGTACGCCTCAACGATGGCGTTGGGCACATTGCCGCGTGCGTCTTGCACCTGACCCTGGACGTTCAGGGAATGCTCCTGCAACGCCATGCGGAGGATGAGGGTCGTCATGGTTGGCAGCAGCGCGGCATAGACGGTGGCTGGAGCGTGCGCCCCTGCGGTCACGTGGAAGGCATAACGGCCAGCGGGGATGGAGAAGCGCGCCTGCCCCTGCGCATCGGTGCGTTGCGTGATGGTCCTGCCCTCCACGCGCGTGGTGACGGTCGCCTCTACGAGCGGCCCCTGTGCGTTTACTACCTCCAGGACGACTTCTTGCTGCGCCGCTTCGAGCTGGAAGTCCTGCGTGAGGTCCTGCCCCAGACCAAGGGTGAGGGCCGTCTGTGTTTGCTGGAAGCCCTGAAGCTCGGCTACGAGCTGCCACTGGCCGCTGCTGAGCGTGAGCGTATAACTGCCATTGCCATCGGTGCGCGTGGTGACCTCGCGCCCGTCGCTGTGGGTGGCGGTGAGTGAAGCCAGCGCTAAGCTGCGCCCTTCCGAAGTCGTCACGCGCCCACTGACTGTGGCCCGATCTGGCATGAGGGTGAAGTCGATGCCTGTCGTCGTCCCTGCGTCCGCGGCGTCGATGGTGCGTGTGGCTGCGGCAAACCCCGTGGCCGAGGCGCGCAACGTGACCGTGCCGCCCGCCTCCAAGAACAGCTGGTAGAGCCCCCCTGCATCGGTACGGTCGGTGGCGTCGCCGCTCGCCGCCTCCACTAGGGCCCCGAAGATCGGCTGGCCATTGTCGTCGCTGACGGTACCCTGCACCGTGGTCGTCAGGGCCGGAAGTTGGACCACTTCGGTGACGGCGGCGTCGGCTGTAGACAGCGTGACGGTGCGCGTGGTGGTGCGGTGGCCCTCCTTAGACAAGGTGAGCGTGTAGGTGCCGAGCGGCAGCTCAAACGTGCCGCTGGTGGCGTTCTGGAGGTCGAGCTGGCCGTCGCGTGGGACGAAGTCGTTAGAAGCGACATCAACCTGCACGCCGCTCAACGGCTGCCCGCCTACCTGCTGGATCACGAGGGCGAGGTTGGCTACGGGGCGGCGGTAGTCAAAGGTACGCCGCTCGCTCGCCTTGCTCTCGCCCAGCGCCAAGCTCTCCACCGACACAAACCAGCGGTAGGTGTCGCGCGTGAGCACACGGCGGGCGTCGAAGTCCACCGCGAGCTGCTGCCCGCCCTCGCCGTTGCCGATGACCGTGGTGCTCCATACTTCGATCTCGCCCACGTTGCCCAGCAATTCGTACTCTTGCAGCACGGTTACTTTGTACCGGTCGCCGTTATCCACGGCGTCCCACGTGAACCGCACCGTTTCATCGCTCAAGGTGGCCTCGGGGGCAGGGCTGCCCAGCGTTGGCGCCTCGATACGCGAGGGGTCGATGCCGTTCTTGAACGTGAACACGCCTGCGTTGACGCTGCTCAGAAAGCGCACGTCCGAGGGCTCGTAGGCGTTGAAGACGATGTAGTAGTACGTCCGTCCGCGCTCTAGCGGCACCGGGTTGATGGCGTCTTTTGCGTACGGAATGGAGGTTTCACCCGTGGTTCCTACGTAGTTCCAGATCAGCGTGAGGCCCTCCACAGCCAAGTCGCCGTCGGGGTCGAGCTTTACGGTGAACGGGGTGTCTGAGACGCCGATGCCATAGGCGGGTACCCCGGGGACGGGCGTGACCTCGAACGTCGGCACCTCCGACTCGGGGTTGCGCACCGTGGCTGTGGGCGGCGTCTCGGACTCGACGTAGATGAAGAACACATTGGATACGCCTTGATCGGCAAAGACCTGCCCGTACCACTGACCGACCGCCATGTCTAGCGCGGCGGGCGTGACGTCGATAAAGGCTTCGTTCCCCTGGGCGCTCGCGCTGCGCGCTGACGCTGCCAGCGCGGCAGGGCTACGCGCCCAGCGTAGTGCGGCGTTCGAGAGGTTGTAGTCTGCAGGCCACTGGATCCGCACGATGTGATCCGGGCGGAACACGAGGTCGTAGCCCTTATCCACGCTGTCAAAGATGAAGCGTGGCGGCTCCACGCTGTAGTCTTGCGCGTGTGCCGTCCACACGGCACCGAGCCCAGCAACGGGGATCCAACTCCAGGCAAGGAGAAGCACGATGTGGCGCAGCAGCAGACGCACCAGTTTTCGCTGTGAGGGTGAGAGAGAGGACTGCTTCAGTTCGCAAAACTACGACCAGCGGGGCGTGGCCTTCGGGTGAAGTAGACGAACGCCTGCCGTACTTCGACCAACAAGCCGGGCTGCTAACGAGACCTGCCTCGGATAAATCCAACAGGGACAAAAAAGCCCCCTGGGTGTGGGATACCCAGGGGGCTGGCACTGTGTGGTTGATGCCCGCGCTACTTCATGAGCACGATGGATTTCATCGAGGAGTGCGCGCCTGCCTGCATCCGATAGAGGTAGACGCCGCTCGGCAAGCCCGTGGCGTCGAAGGTGACCTCGTGCTGGCCAGCGGTACGCATCTCGTCTACGAGGACGGCCACTTGACGGCCCGTCAGGTCATAGACCGACAGCGTAGTTTGCGCTGCTTCCGGGAGAGCGTACGTGATGGTCGCCGCCGGGTTGAACGGGTTGGGGTAGGCGTCCAAGGCGTATGCCTGAGGCACCTCGCTTTCCGTCTCCACGTCGGTAGCGCGGGCGTCGTCTGCATCGTAGTCTACGAAGAAGGCGCCGCCTTCGCGTGTGCCTACCAGGAGGCGGCTGTTCGCGTCGTCATACGTGATGAACGTGATTTCGCCCTTGTACTCGATGGGTGCCCAGTTGCCCGTGAAGGCCATGCCCGCGCCGCGCCGGAAGGCGAACACACCGCCGCCCCAGACTACCGCGAAGCGGAGATCACCTGGGGCTGAGAAGAGGGCGCGCACCTCGCGGTAGTCGATGCCATCCCGCGTCAGGCCGACGGAGGCGTCCTCCCAGAAGTTGACTAGGTCAGGAGTAGTGACATAAATCCCGTCACCCGTGGCAATAGTCAGCAGATAGGCCGGACTTCCGCCAACGTTGATGACAGTCTCGTCAAACTCGACATCGAAGACGTGTAGGTTGCCCCCGTTGGGCAGCCCTGTGTTGAACATCGGTGTCCACGTTGTGCCACTGTTGTTGCTCACCAGCACACCACGGCCGAAGGTGCCAGCGAAGAGCTGCCCCGGCGTCGTCGGGTGTGCTTCAAGACCCCAGGGCGTGTCGGCCGACTCGCGAGGCAAGGTGCCAGCCAGCGTCCAGGTCATGCCGCTGTCCGCACTTCTCCAGATGCGGCCGCGCACCGCCGAGACGAACAGGGTCCCCGCGGCGTCTTCGGTGAGGGCATAGACGATGGAGCCCTGATGGATGCCGCTGGCCAGGAGCGAGCGATCACCGTTCCACGTGCGTCCGCCATCGTCCGAGTAGTAAAGGCCTTCGCTGCCCCATGTCATGAGCCAGATGCGCCCCGTGCTGTCCTCGTGGAAGTCCATAACATACAGCGGGTACGGGAGACCTGTGCCACAGGGGCGCCACTGGTTGGGCGTGTCAAGAATGCCCGACCTGTTGGGGCTGGTGCAGAAGACCGATGTCGTTTGCCCGGGTGCTCCATTGGCTAGGCCAACAATCGCCACCGTGTCTGTCGCAGTCGTCGTGATCAGGCCTGCGTTGGCATGGGCATTAGCCGGGAACGGGATGAAGGCATTGACGGTCAGGTTGGCGTTGGCTGCCAAGCCTACCGATGTGTTGGGGGTGGCAGCTGTGACCGTGGCGGTGCTCGTGATCGTGCCGGGCGCAGCACTGTCGCCCACGGTGGCATCGAACGTCAGGGTAGCCGAGGCACCGTTGTTGAGGTTGGAGACGCCGCCTGTCACGGTCCACATGTTGCCCACGAAGGTACCCCGAGAGGCCGTGGGCACACCCGACAGTGTGAGCTCAGGGGGCAGCGTGATTGTGATCTGCACGCCGCTGGCTGGATCGGGACCTGTGTTGGTCACCGTGATGGTCGAACTCACAACATCGCCCGGGTAGACGCTCGTCGGGGTGGCGGTGTTAGATAGCGTGAGGGTCGCGGTCTGCGCCTGCGTGGGGGCGGCGTAGACGAAGCCCAAGAGCAGAAGAGCTGCCCAGAGTGGGAGTCGTAGCAATTTCATGTTGATAGGAGGGGGTGAGCCTGTGCTGTGGGGTTTCGGTGAAGCAGGTGCAGGCGCGCCGCAGTAGTGTGGAAACGAGCGCTTGCGTTGTGCAGTGGCTGACCTATCGTGGGTATGTGGTAACCTTGCAAGTGTAGCATGTCTCACAAGACCATGCGCACTATAAGGCGTTTGAGGGCATAAATGCAAGCGCACGCACCACTTTTCCACAACCGAGAGTGCTGAACGCATCATCTAATGCGCTTGACTCGCGGCTTGAAGCGTACCGGGTAGGTCTGGTGCGTTATTCGAGTACGACAGAATCAGAAAAGTTCGCCAGGCCTCACCTCGGAAGGGCTAAGCTCCTCGCCTAGCGTAACGGACATGTAGACATCTGGCGAATAACAGAGCGCCGTCTTGTTCGGCGCTTTCGTGGAAAAGTATTTTAGACGCAATCCAAGTAGCGCCTGTACCTGCTGGATTACCCCCCTACACAGATGAAACCCTCGAATACTCATGCCGCGCTTGACCCCCCTAATCGCACTAGCCCTGCTTCTTGTCCTATCGGCTTGCCAGCCGTCTGAGCCCGCTCGGCCTGAAGCCACTGAGATCACGCTTTATGCCGGACGTAGCGCCTCGCTGGTCGAGCCTATCGTGGAACAGTTTGAGGAAGCAACGGGCATCACCGTGAACGTTCGCCAAGGCGGCACCTCGGCATTGGCCGTGGCGTTGCTGGAAGAGGGTGAGGCCTCGCCCGCCGATGTGTTCTGGGCACAAGACGGCGGTGCGCTCGGCGCCGTCCACAAAGCAGGCCTGTTCATGGCCATGCCTGACTCGATCGCGAACAAAGTCCCGGCTGCCTTGCGGAATGACGCGCAGACGTGGGTGGCCACGAGCGGCCGTGCCCGCACCCTGGCCTACGCCCCAGACCGGGTGGATGCCAGCGACCTGCCCACCAGCATCTTCGACCTCACCGAGGCCCGCTACCAGGGCCGCGTGGGTTGGGCGCCGACCAATGGGTCTTTCCAGTCGTTCGTGACAGCCATGCGTGTGCTGGAAGGCGATGAGCGCACCAAGGCATGGCTCGAAGGGATGGCCGCCAATGGCGCCGTGGCCTTCACCAACAACAGCTCCATCATCCAAGGCATCGCCGACGGCGAGGCCGACATGGGCCTTCCCAACCACTACTACCTGATCCGGTTCAAGGACGCCGACAACGCGTTCCCCGTAGAGCAGACCTACTTTGAGGCAGGCAACGCGGGCAACCTCGTCAACGTGGCAGGCATGGGCGTGCTGAGCACCTCCCAGGCCCAATCGGCTGCCCTGCGCTTCGTGTCGTTCATGCTGTCGGACACGGCGCAGGAATACTTCGGCAATCAGATCTTCGAGTATCCTGTGACCGAGGGTGTGATGGCCAACGACCGTCTGGTGCCGATGGATAGCGTGTCCACGCTCCAGCCTACGATCGACCTGGAGCAGTTGGATGACCTCGACGGCACGCTCAACCTCCTGCGCGAAGCCGGTCTGATTTAAGAGAAGGCCTACCGAGGTAGTGCATGCGCAAAACGACTGCACGAGACCCCGCGCAGCGTTTGGCGGCCTCGGCGCAGCCACTGCTACGCCTGCAGCGCATGCCTTGACAGGCTCTCGCCTGCTCATGTCGAGCCATCCACAACCCCCATAGCCCGTCTCTAAGCGCACCCGAAACAGGCATGTTGCATACCCTCAAGGCGAAGCTCGCGGGTCCCCGACCCGTAGTGCTGTGGCCGCTGGGGGTGACCATCCTCGTCGTGGGGGCGGGCGTCCTCGGCCCGATGGCGTACCTCGTGCTGCGCGCCGTCGAGGGCGATTGGGCCAGCGTGCAGGCGCTCGTGCTGCGCCCGCGCAACGCGGTGCTCCTGGGGCGCACTGTGGGCTTGACGGTCGCCGTGCTTGCGCTCGTGCTTGCGCTGTCGCTGCCGCTGGCGTGGCTGACGACCCGCACCACGCTGGCACGGCACCGCTGGATCACGCTGGTGGGCGTGCTGCCGCTGGCGATCCCGAGCTACGTGCTGGCGTACACGCTGCTGGCGGCTACG
>JBCCMF010000236.1:0-7634 GCA_039026435.1 Bacteroidota bacterium | reverse complement strand
TGCGAGGCCGCATCGGCTGCCGACTCCACCTGCCGCAGCACCTCTTTCCGCCGCAACCGAGACGCAATCTTTTGCTTGAACGGCATCGCAAAGACATGCTCGAAGAGCCCTTCGAAATAGTCAATGACTTGGTCAGCAATAGAAATGGGCATAGGCGTGGCGCACCTTTCGGCACAAGATCGATCACAGAGGAATTCTGTTCGCCACTAGATACCGATTGCCTTTGCCTATTGCAAGCATCTACACAGCGGCAACCCGCTACGCGGACCGTTCCACGCCAAAGATGATGCTCACAGCATTGTGGAGGGCCCAACCAGACTTAATCGGTAGCGCGGCACTTGACAGCCTAGCCAACGGGCGCCCTGTCCCACATCACCGCAGGTTCGGCGGCGTGTGGCGCACCAGTTGCAGTTCGCTCGTCGTCCGGCCTGTGGCATCGCGCTCGGCCTCGTACACCAAGCCTACGGGCTCGGCAAAGCACGACTGCGTGGTGGCGCCGCCCTCGTGGTGTCTCGTGTAGAGGTGGCATCGGTATCCCACACGTCGCGCGAGTCCTTCGTAGGTGTACGAGGCTGTGATGTATTCTCTGCCCGAAACGCGCAACGATGCCGTATAGCTGTACGTGTCTACGTCCCGGCGTGGATAGCCGAACGCATCGACGCGTGTAATCATGTTATCGACCCACGTGCTCATGTGCAGAGCAGTATCTGACGTCGCGTAATTCAACTCAGCGTCGCCTCGCCGACCCCAAACCGAGCCCGACGCCTCGGGATTTAACACAGCCGATCTCCCTCCAACATTCTGCAGGGTATCCCGCCTATTGAACGCACCGCGTACGAAGTAATCCCTCACCCATTGGTGCCCGTCATCCAAGGGCACAAGTACGGTTTCCACAAACGGGCTGACTGCTGGCGCTACCTCGGGCTCAGCTACGGTGCTGTCGCAAACGGTGAGCAGGACGAGGGCCGTGAGGGCAGCCAGGAAGACGGGCAAGCGGTTTCGTGATCGCATGGGGCTATACGTTCTTGAGATGGAGTCGAAAGCAATCGATGGGCCCTTCACATTTTCGCCTATCTGCTACACCCATCATTTATCTCAGCGTACTGCACAGCGCACAAATTTGCAAGGGGAAGGGTAAGCGCACCACAAGCGGTGCAACAGCCCGCGCAACGACACGTTTGCCCGAAACTATCTTCGGAGCAATCATCCCGAGAAGGCTTATGCACGGACGTCGATCATACCTGGTGAGCCTGCTCGCCATCGTGGGGGTGCTCTGCATGCTGCCCGCCGAAGCCACTGCGCGCGCGCCGCTTACCCACGCCAACCCAGCCGACAGCACTGAAGCGGCATTGGGACGCGTGGTGCTAGGCGCGGGTGGCGGATTTGGACGCAACACCTTTTCCGGGAACTACAGGCTGAGCTACCAGACCGCAACCTACGCGCTCACTGTGCACGCCACCGCACATGGCGGCGTGGTGGAGTCTGGGTCCTGGGTGGAATACGCCGTGCTGTACGGAGCGGTGCTGCCCACCCAAAATGCCACCGTCACCGTGTCTGCTGGCCTCGCGTACCTGGAGGGATCGAACAATGCCGACTTGTTGGGCCTCCTTGACCAACTGGCAAATGGCACCGAGGATGCGGAGCGCTATGCCGGGTTCAGCCTGCCGGTGAGCCTAGCCGTGAGCGAGCCGCTGCTGGGACCCATCGGCTTCGGCGGGTACGTCTTTGCCAATGTAAACCCGCGCCACATGCTCATCGGCGCTACCGTCGAGATCTCGCTTCAGCTAGACCTGTAGGGTCCAACGAACGTCTCGCGCCGCGCCGCGTTGGCCGCACAGGTTTTCCACATATCCGCACGGCGTACGAGCAATGGCAAATTACAAGGGGCATCTGGCAGGCGCGGCGGGCTTCTTCGGCGTCTACATGGCCGGGCTGGGTGCGCTCTTCTTTGTGGATGCCGCCTATGCCCAGTTCACGCCCATAGAGCTGGTGGCCTACCCGCTCGTCTTGTTCGCGCTGTGCCTGATGTTCGGGCTCTGGCCCGATGTAGACACCAACTCGAAGGGACAAAACCTCTTCTATACGCTGTTCTTCATCGCCGATGTGGTGCTGATTGCCACGCGGCACTTCGAGGAGGCCGCCTACCTGGGCCTGTTCGCCATCCTGCCCATCCTCAGCAAGCACCGGGGCTGGACGCACACGTGGTGGGCCATGCTGCTCATCCCCTCGCCGCTGCTCATCCTGCCGTACTACTTCTTCCCCGAGCGGCCCCTCTCCGGCCTGCCGTTCTACGGCGCGGCAGTCGTGGGCTACTTCAGCCACCTCTTCATGGATGGGCTGATCGTCTCGTTCAAGAAGAAGCGCAGGCGCGCTCGTGCGTGAGGGGCCGCCTGCTAGCGCGGATCTTCGTAGAAGATGTACATCGTCGAGTAGTCGCTGAACTCGAAGTAGACCTTCTTCTCGCCCGGATCGACCTCGTTGTTGAGGTTCTCGTCGAGCACGCCGTAGCCAAAGCGGTAGGGCCTGTCGATCTCGCCGCCTGTGGCCGAGGCCGTGGTCAGCTTGTCGATCTGCATGAAGCGCTTGACGAGCGTGTTGCCGGCGTAGATTTCGAGGACGCCGTCGGTGCCCGTCCAGTTCTGGATAGAGCGACCGATGCGGTTTTGCGATTCTTGCGTGCAGCCCATCACCCCGAAGGCGAGGACGGCACACAGGCCCAAGACGATGCGTTTCATAAGAGCAAGGGGTTTGTCACGAGAACACCGACGCGTCTACGTACAGGCCTCCCGCTGAGATTCACGAACCGCCCCGTTCGAGCGTATCTTGGCGCTGTTTCCCTCCGTGCCGGACCGATTGCATGAAGCTCCTCCCTGCCAACCTGAAACCCGTTCTGGACGAGCAGCGCGACCTGCTCACGCGCCTCCGTGCGCTGCTGGCCTCGTCCGATGCTGCCGATGACACCCTTGACGCCCTCGACGGGGTCATCGACAACCTGAGCGCGCTGTTCCTGGTCGTCATCGTGGGGGAGTTCAACGCGGGCAAGTCCAGCGTGGTCAACGCGCTCTTTGGCGAGAAGGTGATGGAGGAAGGCCCCATCCCCACCACGGCGCGCATCACGCTGCTGAAGCACGGCGAGGAGCGCACCGAGCGCACCGTCAGCGACTTCCTCGTGGAGCGGCGCTACCCTAGCCCGATACTCAAGCATCTCGAACTGGTCGATACGCCGGGCACCAACTCCATCATCAAGCAGCACCAGGAACTGACCGAGTCGTTCGTGCCGCGTGCCGACCTGGTGCTGTTCGTCACCTCATACGACCGTCCGCTCACCGACAGCGAGGGGCAGTTCCTGCAGTTCTTGCGCGAGGTGTGGGGCAAGCGGCTCGTGTTTGTGCTCAACAAGGCCGACCTCGCCCGCAGCGACGACGACCTCCGGCAGGTCATCAACCACATCCGCTCAAGCGCACAAGAGCTGATGCACTTCGAGCCGGAGATCTTCCCGGTGAGTGCCGAGCAGGCCTACGCCGCCAAGCACACCGCCGATGCCAAGGAGAAGAAGCGGCTGTGGGAGGCGAGCCAGTTCGACGCGCTGGAGACGTTCATGCTGAAGACGCTGGCCGGTCCCGAACAGCTCAAGCTCAAGCTGGCCGCGCCCTTGGATGTGGCCGAGCGGCAGCTGGCGGGGCTGCAGACGCAGCTCGGCGCCAGGCAGCAGGTGCTCGCGCAAGACGAAGCCAACCTCGCCGATCTCAACCGCCGCCTCGACGAGACCAAAGCGCTCCTGCAAACCGACTACCAACACCACCTCGACAGCATCGACAAGCTGCTGTTGGAGATGGAAAGACGTGGCGCCCAGTTCCTCGACGACACCATCCGCGTGGGCAAGATCAGCATGCTCAAGGATCGCGACCAGTTCAAGGAGGAGTTTGCCCGCCAAGTGCTGCGCGACGCTGACCGCCGCATCGAAGACCAAGTCACCGAGGCCGTGGACAGCCTCTTCAAGCACGCGCTCACCCTCTGGAACCAGGTGCTCAGCGACTTCGCGGCGCAGGTGCGCAAGGCCGGGCGCCGCACAGGGGCCATGCAGGGCAGCATGGACTACAACCGCGCCGCCGTGTTCGAGACGATGATGAAAGGCGCGCGCCAGAAACTCGAAACCAACGACCTGCGCGAAGAGGCACGCCGCATCCTGGAAAACAGCCGCAACGCGTCCGAGCAGTTCCAGGCCACGCAGATCGGCGCGGGCATCGCAGGCATCCTGGGCACCGTACTCCTGGTCGCTACCAGCTTCGACGTCATCGGCGGGGCGGGGCTCGTTACGGGCGGCGTGCTGGCTATCGCGGGGATGACGGTGCTGCCTCGCCAGCGACGCAAAGCCATCCGCGAGCTGAGCGAGCAGGTGCAGGGGCTGCGCGACGAGCTGCGCCAAGCGCTCGTCCGCCAGTTCGACCGCGAGATCGAGGCGGCGCTCACCAAGATCGAGAGCACCACGCAGCCGTACCGTTCCCTCGTCACCGAGGAGCGTGACGCGCTAGATAAGGCTACGGCTGAGCACCGGGCGCTCACGACGCAAACCGCTGCCGTCCGTACGCGCGTAGCCAAGGTGTAAACGCAGCTGAGGCCCCACCGCCAACCGACGGTGGAGCCTCGTGCTCAAGATGCTGATGGTGGGGCGACCTAGCGGCTGCGGAGCGTGACGTTGCCTACGCCCGCGCGCATGTAGATCTCTGGCCCGCCGCCGTTGACCTCGCCCTCGAAGGACTTCTTCATCCACTTGCCTTCCACGCGCAGGTCGAAGTCGGTGGAGGCCGAGCCCATCGCCGCGACGGCGTCGACGTAGGCGCCCACGCTGTCGTCGATGTAGACGGTGACGTTGCCTGCGCCGGACTTGAAGCTGGAGCTGCCGCCGAGCCGTGCCGTCAGGTGCGCGTCGATGTTCCCTGCGCCCGAGCGCGCCTCGACTTGGCCGAGCGCACCGTCCAGGCTGATGTTGCCGGCGCCCGTCTGCACTTCGGCTTCGCCCTCGATGTCGCGGATGCTGAGGTTACCCGCACCCGTTTCGATCTCGAGCTCGCCTCTCGTGTCTGACACCGTGATGTTGCCCGCGCCGGTGCGCCCTTCGATGTCGCCATCGACATCGACGATGCCGACGTTGCCCGCGCCTGTAGTGAACTGCACGTTGTAGCGGTCGGGCACCGAGACGCGCACCTTCACGCGTAGCTTGTTGCGCTCGTTGCGACGGCCCCAGAAGCCCTTCTCCTTGTCAAAGCGGGACTCGATCACCACGTCGTCGCCGCGTTGGACGAGGTCCAGCTCGTGATAGCGCAGCACCTCCTCGGCCTCGGAGCGGCTGTAGCGGCCTTCCACGCGGCGTTCGACCTCGATGCGCACCTCCTCGCCGCGCACCACGTCGATGTCCATGTTGCCATGATCCATATCGACGTACAAGGTGCCCCCTCGATCAACCTCAAAGACTTCTTTGACGGTGTCGGTGTAGTCTTGAACGGTATCGTCGGCGAAGGCCAGGGCGGGTAGCGCGGCGATCAGGAGTGCGATGCTCGCGAGGCGATACGGGCGGAATGGGGTCATGAGACTGCGCGGTTTGGGGTTGTCGCTACCTCGCGTCTACGCAAGGTATGTGCCAGAGTTACAGTACGAGCGCTCAGCATTATCGGTCATCGTTTGCGAATGCGGATGGTGCCGCCAGAGGCTTCCAGGCGCACCCGGCTGCTGCCGTCGCCCAGCGTGGCCGTGCGGTGCGTGGCGCGGCGGTCTGAGCGGTCGGTGGTCATGTCGAAGTCGCTGCGGATGGCGTTGTCGTCGTCGCGGCGGCCCATGCTCTCCGCGATGGCGTCGATGCGGGCGCCTTTGCTGGCAGGCCACATCAGTTCGATGTCGCCGTGGCGGGCATCCAGTTCGATGTCCACGCTGCCGTCAAAGTTGGGCATCATCTCCAGCATGATTTCCCCCACCGAGGTCGAGGCGCGCACGTCGCCGCCCACCCCGGTTAAGTCGATGTCGCCCGCGCTGGTGCGCGCGTCGATGCCGCCGCGCAGGTCATCGCCCTCAATGTCACCGCCGTTGGTGCTCACATCGGCCATGCCGTTGATGTCGCGGAGCCTGATGCTGCCGCCGGAGGTGCTGGCATCCACGGTGCCCCCGATGCCCATCAACCGCACATCGCCACCCGAGGTGCTGGCGTCCACATCGCCAGCGATGTCTTCCAGGTCGAGGTCACCACCGCTCGTGTTGGCATCCAGGTCGCCGCCTACGCCCGCGACTTCGATGTCGCCACCCGACGTGGACAGTTGGGCGCCACTGCTGATGTCTTCAGCCTCAATGTCACCGCCCGAGGTATTGGCGTCAAGTTCGCCTTTGACGTTCGCCAGGGTGATGTCGCCACCGCTGGTGTTCAAGTCCACATTGCCCTCCACGTCCTGCAAGTCCAGATCGCCACCCGACGTGGAGAAATCGACCTCGCCCGTGAGATTGACCAGTGAGATGTCGCCGCCGCTGGTGTTGATGTCCACATCAAAGGTCTGGGGGACCGTAAGCACATAGCGGACCCACACGTCGGGGCCGCCGCGGCGCCAGTTGTTCCACCTGCCACTGGGACGGTCGCCGCGCACGCGGATGCCGTTGGCGCGTTCCTCGATGTTGACGAGGTATTCCTCGGCTCGCTCCTTGGCATCGCGGTCGCTGCGGTCGTTCACGTAGATCATCTCTTCGAGCACGACTTGATTGCGGCTGTGGGTGGTGATCTCGACATCGCCGACGATGTCATCCATCTGGATGGTGCCGCCTGCGCGCGCATCGATCTCGTGCGTGTTTTGGATGAGCGGCGCACGGCTGCCGTCTTGGGCGAACACGCACCCCGTGGTGAAGAGCAGGGGCAGCATGCTGAGCGCGAGGCTGTAAAACGGTCTGTTGGTCATGGGTCTAGGCGTTATCGGTTGGGATTAGTTTCGGGAAGGCGGCCCAGCAAACGCTCGGCTCGGCGTTGGATAAACGCGTTGGTGTCGGCGGTGGCGGCTTCGAGGTAGGGCGTCAGGTCGGCGGTGCCTGCGGCGTTCTGCGTGAGCAGTTGCAGCGCTTCGATGCGGAGCGCCGAGTTGGCATCGTGCAGCATCACCTCAATGACGGCCGCTTTCGCCATCTCACCAAAGGTCTGCCCGTTGTGCAGCAAGCCGAGGGCTCGCAAGGCCTGCAGGCGCAGCCCCTCGTTGGGCTCATCCGTCAACACGGTGACGAGCGCGTCCACGATCAGTGCATCGGGCGCGGGCGTCTGCGCGGCCGTGCTGACGATCGTGCGGAGGGCATCGAGGCGCACTGCTGGATTGCTCTTGTCTAGCAACGCGCCTTCGAGCAATGTCGTGACCGCCGGATCGGTGGGCACACCGCGTACCACGCGCTCGGCGATGGTCTGGTAGCGCACCTCCACCTGCCCGGTGAGCGGGTCCACCTGCATGCCTGAGATGCCACCGAAGTAGCTGCCCGTAGCTTCCTGTGCCTGCGCGAGCACGGCCTCGGGCGGGACGCCCTCCTGCAGCACGATCAGCGGCTGGTCTTGCCGCCCCAGCACGAACCCGGCGGCGAGGAGCACGACCGTCAGCGCAAGCCGTGTAGTCCAGATACGT
>JBCCMF010000235.1:0-7646 GCA_039026435.1 Bacteroidota bacterium | reverse complement strand
GCTTGCGTCAGGGTGGGCACATCGAGCTGCGCCGGGTCGGGATGGACGGGTAGGGCGTTGGCAAGGGCAAGTGCGGCGCCGAAGTCCGCATCGGGGTAGAGGTGGGCGGAGAGGTAGAGGGCGGCGCGGATGCCGAGCGTGACGGCCTCGCCGTGCGTGAACGCGCCGTAGCCCGCCTCGCGCTCGATGGCATGGCCGAACGTGTGTCCGAAGTTGAGGATGGCGCGTCGCCCCTGCTCAGTCTCGTCTTCCGCCACTACTTTCGCCTTGATCTGCGCCGCCCGCGCCACCATCTCGGGGACGATCTCGGCATCGCGATCCAGGATACGCGCCCAGTGCTTATGCAGGAACTGAAAGAACGACGGCGAGGCGATCATCGCGTGCTTCACTACCTCGGCGAGCCCGCTCGTCCACTCGCGCACAGGCAACGTCTGCAGCACGGCGGGGTCGGCGAAGACGAGCTTCGGCTGATGCAAGGCGCCGATGAGGTTTTTGCCCGTCGCGTGGTTGATGCCCGTCTTGCCGCCGATAGCGCTATCCACCTGAGCGATGAGCGACGTCGGCACCTGCACCAACGGCACGCCGCGCAGCAGCGAGGCCGCAGCAAAGCCCGCTAGGTCGCCCACGACGCCGCCGCCGAGCGCCAGGATGGGCGTCTTGCGGTCGATGCCGAGCGCCAGGATCTCGGCCCACAACGCGCTGAGATGATCGAGTGACTTGGTCTGCTCGCCAGCCGGGCATGTGATCCAATGCGGATTCCACCCGCGCTCCTGCAGCGCCCCGGTGAGCGTGCGCGCGTAGAGCGGTGCCACGTTATCATCGGTTACCACCACGCATCGCCCCGGCGACAGGCCAGCCTGCTCCATCGCGGCAGCGCAGCGCGCTAGCCCGTTGAAGCGGATGGCGTACGAGCGCGCACCGAGGTTGACGTGAATGGCGGAGACGTCGGCCATGTCTGGCAGGGTAGGCAGTGTGGTGAAGGAGGACGCTACGTCACTTTGACGATCAGGCCCGTGAGGTCGTCGTGCGGCTCGGTGGTGCCCTCGAAGCGGCGCACCGCGATGCGGATCTGTTGCAAGACGCCCTCGGCCGAGAGCGCGTGGTGTTGCTTGATCAGGTGCAACAGCCGCTCCTGCCCGAACTCCTCGCCTGAGCGGCTGCGCGCTTCCGTCAGTCCATCCGTGAAGAACGCCACGACGTCGCCGCTGCGCAGGGCGAAGACCTCCTCGCGCATCAGCCGCTGGAAGTTCACGCCCGACTCCAAGCCGATGCCGAGCCCAGGGGGTTGGAGCACGTACGACGTTTGGTCCACCGGCCGGAAGACGATCAGCGGCAGGTGCCCGGCCCGCGCAAACCGCAGCTCGGCCTTGGCCAAGTCGATCAGCGCATAGATCAGCGTGACGTACATGCTGCGCTCGGCGGACTGGTAGAACTTCCGGTTGACGTGCGCCAGCACCTCCACGGGTGTCGATTGCGGGTCGGCCTTGGACTGCAGGAAGCCCTTGAGCATCGTCATGTAGAGTGCGGCGGGCATGCCCTTGCCCGACACATCGCCCACGGCGATCCCAAGCGTTTTGGGGCCCAGCTCCATGAAGTCGTAGTAGTCGCCACCTACCTCGCGGGCGGGCTCCGAGAAGGCGGCGATGTCGAGCCCCGTAGCCTCGGGCACGTGGCGCGGCAGCATCTGCAGCTGCGAGCGCCGGGCGATGTCGAGCTCCATCTTGAGCCGCTCGCGTTCGGTGATGTAGCGCGCATACGAGGGCGTCACGGACTCCGCACTCAGCGCAGGGGCGCGCAGGTAGAGCACAACGCCGCAGGCCAGCAGCACCAGCATCACCCCGATCGTCAGCCAACCCGACCACTGGAAGGCGGGTGCGGGCTGCGAGAGGAACAGCATGATCTTAGCGAAGGCGTCGGGCAGCACCGTGGCCACGATGGCTGCCACCCAGTCGTGCCGCACAAAGCAGACGAGCGCCACGACGACAGAGCACACCATGACCAAGGCCGAGTAGGTGAAGTCGTAGACGGTGAGGTGGTCTGAGAAGAAGGCGCCGAACACCGTCGCGGTGACCAGGATGGCCGCCCATGTGGGTAGCCGCAGGCGCGTAAAGCCCATTGTGAACGCCAGCATGTACGCCCCGCTCAGGAAGACTGAGACGAGGGTGTTGAGCGGCAACTGGCTCAGCACCGAGGAGCTGCTCAGCAGAAACTGGTCGTTGTTAGACACGATCTGCCACGGCTTGCCCACTTCTATGATGCCGAAGAAGAGCAGGGCGATGAGGCCAAGCTGCAGGCCCGCGTAGAGAAAGCCAACGAGGATGCTCTCGCCCAGCCCCTTGAACCGTGCCCGCCCGGCGAAGAGGCCGTCGAGCACGTTGAGCTTGTTGGGCCAGCGTTCGCGCAGCAGCGTCTCGCCCGAGACCCATGCCTGGAAGACGCCCAGCGTGGTGAAGAACACGCCGATGGCGAGGCCGAGCATCGTCTGGGTACGCATCCTGCTCCAGTTGTCGCTGTCGAAGGCCCCGCTGGTGGTGAACGGCAGGGCGTTCCACATGTACAGCACGTAGGCCACGGTGAAGAGCGTGGTGTAGACGAACGCGTTGCGCAGGCTGATCTCGTACTCGCGGAACCGCATCAGGAAGACGGTCAGCGACAGCACCCAGATGAGGAAGATGAAGCCAGAGCGGCCGAGGTTGTACGTGTTGGCGCGGTCGCTGTAGGCGCGGTAGGCGGTCTGGTGCGCATCGGGGAGGTCCACGATCCGGCCCCATCCCTCCACGCCGCTGGGGCCTACGTCCACGCGCACCTCGCGCCGCAGTAGGGCGTCGCTGGAGTCGGCGCGGTGCCGCCACTGGAAGGCATAGCTCGTGCGCGTGTCGCCCTCTAGCGTTTGCGCGTCTACCAGCGTGTAGTCGTACGGATCTACGCCGAGACGGTCGCCGAGCGCCTGATCCGCGATGGCCTGGGCATCGGCGAGGCTGATGCGGCCGGAGTCGGGCGGAGTCTCAAAGTCGGTGAACCAGTTGTACACCTCGCCGGTGGTGCCGATGCGCGCCGTGATCGTGCCCAGCGCCTCGCTGGCATACACGATGTCCCAGAACCCCGGCGTGCGGAATGCGGTGACCTGGGCCTGCTCCTCGGGCGGTACCGCGTAGGCTTGGTAGTACGTCAGCTGGAAGTTGGAGACGCGGAGGGTGATGTTGACGATGTCGAAGCCGTCGAGCGGGACGTTCTGCTCGGCCGCGACCTGCTCCGCCAAGCGCCGCGCCTCGGTCCGGTCGATCTCGGTAGCGACGGCGTCGGCCTGTGAAAAGCCACTGTACATCAGCACCCACACCACGTACCCAGCAACAGCAACGAGGCCGAGGAGGAGGTGGCGATAGGTGGCAGGCATGGCAGCGACGCAGTGGAACGGATGCGCGGAAGATAGGGCGCCAGCACCGGGAAAGCGCGGGAGCCGATGCGCTGCCGATGAATATACCGACGGCCTCACCTGAACCGCTCGCCTCACGCGTATGCTGCTCGCTGTACTCACCGCTGCTCACCAAGCCATCGCCGACGTCGTGCGCGCCGGCGATCTCGTCATCGACGCCACGCTGGGCAACGGGCACGACACGCGCTTTCTCGCCGAGCGGGTGGGCGCTACCGGGCGCGTGCTCGGGTTCGATGTGCAGGCCGATGCGCTGGTGCAGACGCGGCGTCGGCTGGAGGCGCACGGCTTGGTCGACCGCGTCACGCTGGTGCACGCCGGGCACGAAACGCTGGGCGCACAGGTGTCCGCCGACCAGGAGGTGCGCGCCGTCATGTTCAACCTCGGCTACTTGCCCGGTGCCGACAAGGCGACGATCACGCAGCCCGAGACCACGCTGGCGGCGCTCGAACAGGCTTGCGCGGTACTCGCCGTGGGCGGGCGCATCAGCATCGTCGTGTATCCCGGCCACGAAGGGGGAGCGGCCGAAGCGGCGGCGCTTACGGCCTTTCTTCAGACGCTGGATCAGCGTAGTTTCCAGGCGGTCCGGTACGGGTTCGTCAACCAAAAGAACACGCCGCCGTACCTCTTCCTGCTCGAAAAACTGAAGCCCCGCTATTCATGATGGCCACATCCCGCCTTGCCTCGCTCCTCGCCCTGCTCTTGCTCGTATCGGCCTGTTCAGCGTCGAAGAATGCCGTGCCTCCTGCTCCAGCCATGCCCGAGGCTCCGGCGGCCGCCCCTGCGCCAGCGGTGCCGGAGACGCCAGCCGCGCTAGGCGTTTGGGATTACCTCATTGCAGACACCCCGCAGGGCGATGCCGGGGGCGTGCTGACGCTCGCTTGGGATGGCGAGGCCTACAGCGGCGAGATCACGAACGACTTGCTCTTTCAGACGGTAGATGTCGAGGATTTCGTCCTCAACGGCGATCAAGCCACCTTCAAGGCCACCTTCGATATGCAAGGCGATGCGCTGCCCACGACGGTCACCGCCACGCTCACGGGCGATATGATGGTGGGCAAGATTGAGGTGTCGGGGCTGGGCTCGTACGACTTCGAAGCCGAACGCCGGACTCCCTAAGCGATACCGCCTGTGTGCCTCATCCTCTGGCGATCCCAGCCGGATGCCGAGTATCCGCTCGTGCTCATGGCCAACCGGGACGAGTTCTACCAACGCCCCACACAGCCCGCCGCGTGGTGGGCTGACGCGCCCTCGGTCTACGGCGGCCGCGACCTTGTGGCTGGCGGCACCTGGCTGGCGATGGCTGCCAACCGGCGCTGGGCCGCGCTGACCAACATCCGCGAGCCCGCCCGCTTTGACCCGGCGGCCCCGTCGCGTGGTACACTGATCAGTGACTACGTGACGGGCGAGGCCGCACCCGCTGCGTACATCGCGCAACTCCGCGCAGCCAACGTACCCTACAACGGCTACAACCTGCTGCTGGGCGAGGGGCCGAGGGTGTGGCACTACAACAACCGCGACGACGCGTTCACCGCAGTCGGGGAGGGACTGCATGGCCTCAGCAACGCCACGCTCGACACGCCGTGGCCGAAGGTCGTCAAGGGAAAGGCCAAGCTCGCTGCGCTGACAGCCGCAGCGCCGCCCGCGCCACCGACGTTCTTCGACGCGTTGAACGACGTAGACCAAGGCCATGACGCCGATCTGCCCGAGACCGGCGTGGGCCTCGACATGGAGCGCCAGCTGTCGCCCTTGTTCATCGCCATCCCCGACAAGGGCTACGGCACCCGCTGCTCGTCGGTGCTGCTGATGCATCGGAGCGGCCGCGTCACGTTTGCCGAACGCACCCACGCCGACGGCACCACGCGCATCGAAACCATCTGAAGACGCTCGACGACATGCAGCCGGCCTTCCAGAAAGACGACGCCCTCCTCGCCGACATCGCACGGGCCAGGCAGCAGCCAGAGGCGCTGCACCTATGGTGGCTGGGGCAGAGCGGTTTTCTCATCCAGTGGGCGGGGCGCCACCTGCTGTTCGATCCCTACCTCTCCGACTCGCTCACGAAAAAGTACGCCACCACCGACAAGCCGCACGACCGCATGACGGAGCTGGTGATCGACCCCGCCCGCCTCGACGGCGTCGACGTCGTCACCTCCAGCCACAACCACACCGACCACCTCGACGCCGAGACGCTGTGCCCACTCCTCGGCGCTAACGCCGGCCTCACCGTGGTCGTGCCCGCTGCCAACCTCGGCTTCGCCGCCCGTCGGTTGAAGGTGGATGGCGGGCGCTTGACGCCCATCCGGGTGGGACAGCCACTGACGACGGGGCCGTTCAGGCTGCACGCCATCCCCTCGGCACACGAGGCGCTGGACCGCGATGAGGCGGGGTGCTACCCCTACATCGGGCTCATCGCCGAGGTCGAGCCGTGGACGATCTACCACAGTGGCGATACGTTGTGGTACGATGGGCTGGAGGAGTATCTCGCGCCGTTCGACATCGACCTGATGCTGTTGCCGATCAACGGGCGGAAGCCGGAACGGCGAGTGGCGGGCAACCTGAACGGCGAGCAAGCGGCGCAACTCGCGCATCGGTGTGGGGCGAAGCAGGTGGTGCCGTGCCACTACGACATGTTCTACTTCAACACCGAGACGCCGGAGCTTTTCGTGCGCACCGCCACCGCACTTGGACAGCCGTACACCGTGTTGCAGAACGGCGAGCGGCTCTCGCTGCGGAAGGAGGCGTAGTCGCGCAGGCCGTTGCGCCGAAAATTTGTCGAAAGCGCGGTGAAGGCGCGAACATGCAGCGGCGTGTCGGCTAGGTTGGCGCTCCTCGCTGAATCAACCGTCTTGAATTGACCAATGGCCACGTTTCCCCCCGTCGACGAACAACTTGCGCACATCGAGCGCGGCGTAGAAGAAGTACTGCCCCGCGAGGCGCTCGTCGAGAAGCTGAAGAACGCCGAGAAGACGGGCGAGCCACTCATCGTCAAGCTCGGCTGCGACCCCAGCCGCCCCGACCTGCACCTGGGCCACTCGGTGGTGCTGCGGAAGCTGCGGCAGTTCCAGGACCTCGGCCACCAAGCCATCCTCATCATCGGCGACTTCACGGGCATGATCGGCGACCCCAGCGGCAAGTCGAAGACGCGCCCGGCACTGACGTTCGAGGAGACGCGGGCCAACGGCGAAACCTACTTCCAGCAAGCCTCCAAAATCCTGGACCCCGACCGCACGATTATCCGCTACAACGGCGACTGGCTGGGGCAGATGACGTTCTCGGATGTCATCAAGCTCGCGGGGAAGTACACGGTAGCGCGCATGCTGGAGCGCGACGAGTTCAGCAACCGCTTCAAGAACGGCGAGGCCATCTCCATCCACGAGTTCCTCTACCCGCTGGCGCAAGCCCAAGACTCCGTCGAGCTCAAGGCCGACATCGAACTGGGCGGCACCGACCAGAAGTTCAACCTGCTGGTCGGGCGCAGCATCCAGGAATCGACGGGGCAGGAGCCGCAGGTGTGCATCACGCTGCCCATCCTGGAAGGCACCGACGGCGTGCAGAAGATGTCGAAGTCGCTCGACAACTACATCGGGATCGACGAGGCGCCGGAGCAGATGTACGGCAAGACGCTCTCCATCTCCGACGCGCTCATCTACCGCTACTACGAACTGGCCACCGACACGCCCACCGACGACCTGCCGCGCCTGAAAGCCTACGCCGAGAGCGAGCCGCGCAACGCTAAGCACGACCTCGCCTACACCATCGTGCGAATGTACCACGGCGAGGAAGCCGCCACGGCTGCTCGGTCGCACTTCGAGAAGACCGTCATTAACAAAGGCGTGCCGGACGAGATGCCCACGTTCACGCCCGAGACCGACGAGATCGGCATCCTCGCTCTGCTGACCAGCATCGGCTTCACCAAGTCCAACGGCGAGGCGCGCCGCCTCATCAAAGGCAACGCCGTCTCCATCGACGGCGAGAAGGTTCGCGATCCGTACCTGAGTATCACCATGAGCGAGCAGGCGCCGTTCGTGCTGAAAGCAGGGAAGCGCAAGTTCGCCCGGATAGTGGCGGCATGATCAGGCGCTAACCAGCTACAAGCTGCTTGCCGATAACCGGCACCTCGGCGCGGTGGTAGTACAGGGCGAAGGCGCTGCACGCGGCCACGACGAGCGCCAGACCGAAGAGCAAGCCGCCATCATCCTGAACGACGATGCCGAGC
>JBCCMF010000234.1:0-7662 GCA_039026435.1 Bacteroidota bacterium | reverse complement strand
CGGCTTCGCTCGGGATGACATGAGAAACCGGTTCGGTACATCCTGAACGATCATCAAAAGGACTCAAATCGCTGTGATTGAGCGTATATATCATACCAATACCTCCCTCGGATCAGTGATGGTGCCGGTCAAGGCCGAAGCCGCCACCGTGAGCGGTGAGGCGAGGTAGACGGAGGCCTGCTTGGAGCCCATCCGCCCGGGGAAGTTGCGGTTCGTGGTCGAGATCACCACCTCGTCGGCGTGGGTGCGGCCGAAGGTATCGACGGGGCCGCCGAGGCAGGCGGCGCAGCTTGCCCGACCGATGAGGCACCCGCTATTGACGAAGATGTCGTACAATGATTCGCCATCGACGAACGTCGTGCGGAGGTCGGCGGCGACTTCGGTGCTGGCGGGGACGATGTACGTCTCGATGCGCACCTCCTGCCCTTTCAAGACGCGGGCGGCGGCCTCGAAGTCCTCCAGCTTACCGCCTGTGCAGCTGCCCACATACGCACGGGTCAGCTTGGTGCCCGACACCTCGCTCACGTACGCCTTGTTGTCCGGGCGGTGCGGCTTGGCAACGACAGGCTCCATCTTCGACACGTCGTAGACACGCACCGAGTGGTAACGGGCATCGGGGTCAGAGTAGACGGGGTCGAATGTTTTGTTGGTGCGCGAGCGGACGTACTCGAACGTGGTCTCGTCTGGCGGGATGACGCCGTTCTTGCCACCCGCCTCGATCGCCATGTTAGTCAGCGTCATGCGCTCCTGCATGTTGAGGTCGAACACGGCCTCGCCGTCGAACTCCAGCGTGCGGTACGTGGCGCCGTCGCAGGTGATGTCGCCGATGACTTGCAGGATGAGGTCTTTGGCCATGAGGTAGGGCGGCAGGCTGCCCTCGAAGACGAACTTCATCGTCTCGGGCACCTTCACCCAAATCTTGCCCGTGCCCATGATGAGCGCCGCATCGGTGTTGCCCACGCCCGTCGAGAACATGCCAAACGCGCCCGAGGTGCAGGTGTGGCTGTCGGTGCCGATGAGCACCGTGCCGGGCACGTTGAAGCCTTCTTCGGCCAAGCCCACATGGCACACGCCCTTATACCGATCCGTGCCTACATCGTAGTAGTGCGGCAGGTCGTGCTCGGCGGCGAACGCGCGCAGGATCTGCACATTGCGGTTCGCGTGGTGGTTCTTGGTAAAGATGTAGTGGTCGGGCATGATGACCAGCTTGTCCTTGTCCCACACACTGGCGTGCTCCCCAAACTCGCGCTTGAAGATGCCGATGGTCGGCGGGCCGCAGACGTCGTGCGTCATCAGCACATCCACGTCGATCCAGATGTTCTCGCCCGGCGTGACGCGGCTGCGACCGCTGTTGCGGGCCAGGATTTTCTCGGTGATTGTCATTGCCGTCATGCTCAGCCTCCCTGGAAGGATTGCATGATGCCTTCGCCGATGAAGAGCGCGTTCTGCTCGTCGTGGCGGTGTGCTTCGACCAGGTTGAGCGCCATCATGTACGCTTCGGCGGAAGCCGCGATGACGTCGGTGTTGCGGGCGCTGCCGCGGAAGTGTTCGCCGCCCGCGCTCAGCACCACCGAGACCTCGCCGAAGGCATCGGCGCCTTCCGAGATCGACTGGATGGTGTAGGCTTCAAGCTCGTACGTGCAGCCTACCGCCTCGTCGATGGCGCGGTAGAGTGCGTCGATGGGGCCGTCACCGGTGGCGCGGTGGTGCAGCTGTTCGCCGGTCTTGACGTTCTTCAGGGCGACTTCAGCACGCGGCTTCTCGTTCGACTGTACGGCCACGGCCATGTCGGTCAGCTCAAAGTACATCGACGGCACACGCTCGGTGTTGTGGACGAGCGTCAGCAGATCCTCGTCGTAAATCTCTTTCTTCCGATCCGCCAGTTCGACGAAGCGCTGATACAGCTCCTCCTTCTGCTCCTCCGCTACTTCCACGCCGATGTTGATGAGGCGGCTGAAGAAGCCGTGGCGGCCCGAATGCCGACCGAGGCGGATCTGCTCGGCTTGCTGCCCCACGTCCTCGGCGCGCATGATCTCGTACGTGTCGCGGCGCTTGAGCACGCCGTGCTGGTGGATGCCCGCCTCGTGCGAGAAGGCGTTGGCGCCCACGATGGCTTTGTTGGGCGGCACCGGGAAGCCGCACGCCAGCGACACCATCCGGCTCGTGTTCATCAGTTCGCGGGTGTTGATGCCGAGGTCGTAGCCGTAGCGGTCGCCGCGCACGTGCAGCGCCATCACGACCTCTTCGAGCGACGCGTTGCCCGCCCGCTCGCCGATGCCGTTGATCGTGCATTCGATCTGCCGCGCGCCACCTTGGACGCCTGCAATCGAGTTAGCCACGGCCAGCCCGAGGTCGTCGTGGCAGTGCGTGGAGAATACGATGTCGTCGCTGACGTCGCAGCGGGCGATCAAGGCTCCGAACATGCCTCGGTACTCGTCGGGGATGCAGAAGCCCGTGGTGTCGGGGATGTTGATGGTAGTAGCGCCTGCTTCGATAACGGCGCTGACGATCTCGCAGAGGTAGCCGATGTCGGTGCGGCCAGCGTCTTCGGCGGAAAACTCGATGTCGTCGGTGTAGCGCTTGGCGAGTTCGACGGCCTCGACGGCCATGCGGATCACGCTCCGGCGCTTCTCGGCCAGTGTATCGCCGAAGCGCGCCGAGCCAAACTTGGCGTCGATGTGGATGTCGCTGGTGGCGATGAAGGTGTGGATGCGCGTGTTGCTGCCCCCGAGCAGCGCATCGCCCGCAGCGCGGATGTCGCCCTCTACGGCGCGGGCAAGCGCGCAGATCGTGGACGTGGAGACTTCGGCGGCGATCTTGCGCACGGCGTCAAACTGCTGCGGCGACGATACGGGGAAGCCTGCTTCGATGACATCGACGCCGAGCTTGGCCAGCTGGTGCGCGATGCGGAGCTTCTGCCGCATGGTCATGGCCGCGCCGGGCGCCTGCTCACCGTCGCGGAGCGTCGTGTCGAAGATGGTGATGTGGTTGGTGTTGAGCATGCGAGTTGGGAACGAAGGGGTTGACGGCAAGGCTGGAGTCGGATCGGGTGGCGCTCGTCAGGTCAGGCGACCTGCGAGCGCCCGCGTAGTCGCAGGCCCGCTCCGCGCCCGCCGCCTCGGGCGGGCTGCTGCCGTTGATGTGCGTTCCGTGGTCTCATACGTGTGCGGGTGCTGTGACTTCGGCGGAAAATGTGGCAATGACATCGGCCAGCGCGCTGGTTGACGCAAACGTTGTGCCTTCGGTGTGGAGGTCGCCAGTGCGATGGCCCGCCGCCAGTGCCGCGTCTACGCCGTGGCGCACCGCTTGCGCGGCGGGGGCCTCGTCGAGGGCGTCGAGCATCATGGCGCCGCTGAGGATGGCGGCAATCGGGTTGGCTTTGCCCTGCCCCGCGATGTCGGGCGCGCTGCCGTGGACGGGCTCGAACAGGCCGACGTCGCCGCCCAAGCTGGCCGAGGGCAGCAAGCCGAGCGAACCCGGCAGCGTGGCGGCCAAATCCGAGAGGATGTCGCCGAAGAGGTTGCCGGTTACGACCACGTCGAAGCGCTTGGGGTCGCGGACGATCTGCATCGCGGCGTTGTCTACGTAGAGGTGATCAAGATCGACGTCACTATACTCGGCGCCGTGCAGCGCCGTGATGGTATCGCGCCAGAGCTGTGAGACGACCAGCACGTTCGCCTTGTCCACCGACGTGACGCGCCCGCCACGCTTCCTCGCCCACTCGAACGCCACACGGCCGATGCGCTCTATCTCGTGCGTGCGATAGCGCATGGTGTTGTAGGCATCCTCTTCGCCACCCGCAGCCTCGCGCCCCTTGGGCTCGCCGAAGTAGATGCCGCCCGTCAGCTCGCGCACGATCAGTAAATCCGTCCCCGCCACGCGTTCGGGACGCAGCGGCGAGCTCGCCGTGAGCGCATCGGGCACCGACACGGGCCGCAGGTTGGCAAACGCGCCCAGCGCCTTCCGCAGCTTCAGCAAGCCACTCTCCGGTCGCATGGCGCCCGTGTTGGCGTCCCACTTCGGCCCACCGACCGCGCCCAGCAACACCGCATCGCCGCTCAGACACGCATCGATGGTGGCTTGCGGCAACGGATCGTTCGCCGCATCCAGTGCAGCCCCGCCAGCGAGGTGCTCATTGACATCCAGCGCAAAGCCCGCCGAATCGGCGACCGCATGGAGCACCTTCAGTGCCTCCACCGTCACGTCGCGGCCGATGCCATCGCCGGGGAGCCAGGTTATGGTGTAGGTCTTTGTCATGCGTGAGCGCGTCGTGGCGTGGGCGCGTCGGTTAACGATTAATCGACTTCGACGGGTGATGCGGCGGTGTCGGCGGGGGCTTTGGCTTTGAGCCAGCTCATCATGCTGCGCAGCTTCTTGCCGACTACCTCGATGGGGTGCGTCTTCGAAGCGCCGCGCAGCTGCTGCATCTGCGGGTAGCCGTTCTCGCACTCGGCGATCCACTCCTTCGCAAACTGGCCGCTCTGCACTTCGCCGAGGATCTTCTTCATCTCGGCCTTCACGGTGTCCTTGATGACACGCGGGCCGCGCGAGTAGCCGCCGTATTCTGCCGTGTCGCTGACCGAGTAGTTCATGTACTCCAGCCCGCCCTCGTAGTAGAGGTCCACGATGAGCTTGAGCTCGTGCAGGCACTCGAAGTACGCCAGCTCGGGCGGATACCCGGCCTCCACCAGCGTCTCGAACCCCGCCTTGATGAGCGCTTCCGAGCCGCCACACAGCACAGCTTGCTCGCCGAACAGGTCGGTCTCCGTCTCGTCCTTGAAGTTGGTCTCGATGACGCCTGCCTTCGTCCCACCGATGGCATCCGCGTAGCTCAGCGCAAGGTCGAGGGCGTGTCCCGTCTCGTCCTGATGCACCGCGACCAAGCACGGCGTGCCGTTGCCTTCGGTGTAGGTGCGGCGCACGAGGTGCCCGGGCGACTTAGGCGCCACGAGGAACACATCGACGCCCTCGGGCGGCTCCACCTGTCCATAATGCACGCTGAACCCGTGCCCCACGCCCAGCGCCTTGCCTTGCGAAAGATGCGGCTTCACGTACTGCTCGTACGTGGCTTTGTGGTGCTGATCCGGGATGAGCAGCATGATGACATCGCCCCACGAGGCGGCTTCGTCTATCGGCATCACGCGGAGGCCTTTGGCTTGTGCCTTCGCGGCAGAGGCTGAGCCAGGACGCAGCCCTACGGCCACGTTGACGCCGCTTTCGTGCAGGTTGAGCGCGTGCGCGTGGCCCTGGCTACCGTAGCCAATCACCCCCACTTTTTTGCTGCGGATGAGCGCGGGTTTGACGGCGTCGGCGTAATAAACGGTCATTTCTGGCATGTTATGTCTGTATGCAAGTATGCAGTGAGGAGAGTCGTGGGTCAGTCGCCGTGGATGAGGGCCCGGCGCATGGCGAGGCGGCCACTGCGGGCCACCTCCTGGATGCCGTGCGGCTGCATGAGCGCCACGAAGGCGTTGATCTTTTTGGTGGGGCCGACGATCTGGAAGGTCATCGTGTCGTGCGTGATGTCCACTACGTTGCCCTCGAAGATGTCGTTCGTGTTGATGAGCTGCGGACGCGTCTCGGCGGTGTAATTCACCCGCAGCAGGCACAGCTCGCGCTCCACGTACTCGGCCGTGGTGAGGTCGTCCACCTCCAGCGCGTCGATGAGGTTGTTGAGCTGGCGGTTGACCTGCTTGATGACGCGGTTGTTGCCCGTCGTCACCAGCGTGAGGCGCGAGATCGACGGGTCATCGGTCTGCCCCACCGTGACGCTCTCCAGGTTGAAGCCGCGCTGCGAGAACATGTTGATGACGCGGTTGAGCGCGCCCGCGTGGTTTTCGAGCAAGACCGTGATGATGTGCCGCCGCACGTCGGGCGCATCGCCGGGGACGACCGGGTCGCCCGCCTCCTGCTTGCGGTAGATCTGCTGCGGGGTCAGTTTTGCGACATCCATAGCCATCAGCCCGGTGTGTTTTCGTCTTCGGTGAAGCGCTCGGTGATCATGTCGCCCGTAGCGGCGCCTGCGGGCACCATCGGGAAGACCATCTCCTCCTGCGGCACCTGAAACTCGATCAGCACCGGCCGGTCGGTAATCGCCCACGCCTCGTCGATCAAAGCATCCACCTCGTCCTTCTTGTCAGTCCGCAGCCCGACGCAGTGGTAGGCCTCGGCGAGCTTGACGAAGTCGGCGTTGGTGTCGGCGAGGTCGGTATGGCTGAAGCGGTTCTCGTGGAAGAGCTCTTGCCACTGCCGCACCATGCCCAGGAAGCTGTTGTTGATGACGATGATCTTGAGCGGCAGCTTGTGCTTGGCGGCAATCACCATCTCCTGTGCGTTCATCATGAACCCGCCGTCGCCGTTGATGGAAACGACCGTCTTACCTGTGCCGCGCATCCCGAAGGCCGCGCCCATCGCCGCAGGCATGCAGAAACCCATCGTACCGAGCCCGCCCGACGTGATGTGCGAGCGCGGATGCACGTACTTGAAGTGCTGCGCCGTCCACATCTGATGCTGCCCCACGTCCGAGAGCACCACCGCATCGCCCTGCGTCTTCTCCCAGATTCGGTCGATCACGTACTGCGGCCGCAGCACATCGTCATCGGGATACGCCAGCGGACATTCCTCGCGCCACGCGTCGATCTGCTCAAACCATGCCGTGGTGTCTTTGGCCTCGACGAGCGGCAGCAGCGCCTGGAGCGTGTCCTTCACGTGCCCCACGATGGCACAGTCAGCCGGGATATTCTTGGAGACACACGACGCGTCGATGTCCATGTGGATCACCTGCGCGTGCGGCGCCCACTCGTCGAGCTTGCCCGTCACGCGGTCGTCGAAGCGCGCCCCCACGGCGATGAGCAGGTCGCAGTTCTGGACGGCCATGTTGGCGTACCACGTCCCGTGCATACCCAGCATGTTGAGCGACAGCGGGTCGGTCTCGGGAAACGAGCCGAGGCCGTGCAGCGTGGTCGTGACGGGGATGTTCGTCTTGCGCGCCAGCGCCGTCAGCTCTTCGGCCGCACCACCGTTCACGGTTCCGCCGCCCACATACAGCAGCGGCCGCTCCGACTCGGCAATCATCCGCGCCGCGCGCTCGACCTTCGCCATATTGGGCGAACTAGAGTACTGATACCCGCGCAGCGCTACTTCCTCGGGGTAGTCGAACATCGCCTTGGCGAACAAGATGTCCTTCGGCAGATCCACCACAACGGGACCTGGCCGCCCAGTGCGTGCTATGTGGTAGGCCTTGCGAATGGTGGGCGCCAGATCACGCACGTCGCGCACCTGGAAGCTGTGCTTGGTAATGCTGCGCGTGACACCGATGATGTCGGTCTCCTGAAACGCGTCGTTCCCGATGAGCGCCGTCGGCACCTGGCCGGTGAAGACGACAATGGGGATCGAGTCCATGAACGCATCGGCGATGCCGGTGACGGTGTTCGTCGCGCCGGGGCCCGAGGTGACGAGCACCGTACCCACCTTGCCCGTAGCCTTGGCATAACCTTCGGCGGCGTGCGCCCCGCCCTGCTCGTGGCGGACCAGCACATGAAGGAAGTTCGGCTGGATGCGCGCCATCTCGTCGTAGATCTTGATGACGGCGCCACCCGGATGCCCGAAGACCACGTCCACGCCCTCGGCGTCGAGCGAGCGTACGAAGATCTCCGCTCCCGT
>JBCCMF010000233.1:0-7685 GCA_039026435.1 Bacteroidota bacterium | reverse complement strand
CACCACCGCCATCGCGTTCGCCGTCACGGGCGACATCGCCTTTGAGCTCCGGCAAGAGTTCAACCTCACCAACGCACAACTCGGCGTCTTCGCAGGTGTGTTCCTCTGGGGCTTTACGCTGTCGCAGGTGATCTTCTCGCCCCTCTGTGACACCATCGGGATGCGTCCGATTGTGCAAGGGGCGTTTGTATGCCACGTGGCAGGGGCACTCATCATGATGTTTGCTGGCGGGTATGCCATGCTGGTCGTTGGCGCGTTGGTCTGCGGCATGGGCGCTGGGCTTGTGGAGGCCGGATGTAATCCGCTAGTGGCTGCGCTCTTCCCGAACAACAAAACGGTGAAGATGAACACCTTCCACATGTGGTTTCCGTTTGGGATTCTGATTGGCGCCATCATCGCCTTCGGCCTCACCAACATGGGCGTAGGCTGGCAAGGCAAACTCCTGCTCATCATCGTTCCTGCGCTCATCTACGGCGCGATGATGCTGGTGGAGACCTACCCGGCTACCGAGGGCGTGAGCGCAGGGGTGAGCTTCAACGAGATGCTGAAAGCCTGTGTGGCGCCGCTGATGCTGGTGATGCTCGTGATGATGGCCTTCACGGCCTCGCTCGAACTCGGCCCAGGCCGCTGGGTCCCGGCTGTACTGGCCTCCGGCGGGATCAGCGGGATCTTGGTGCTTGGCTTCGTCAATGGCATCATGGGTACGCTCCGTATGACGTCCAAGCCCGTCGTGGAGAAGCTCACGCCCACGGGCGTGCTGCTGATGTCGTCGATCCTGGCCACCGCTGGGCTGTTCATGCTCAGCTTCGCCGAGACCACGTTCATGGCCTTCGCCACGGCCGCCGTATGGGCCGTCGGTATCGCCTACTTCTGGCCGACGATGCTCGGCTTCGTCTCCGAGCGTATCCCCAAGAGCGGTGCACTCGGGCTCGGCATGATGGGCGCTGTAGGTATGGCCGCCTCGGGTATGGCCACCGTCTGGATGGGCGGCGTGGCGGACAACATCGGCCACCAACAACTGCCCGTTGACGACACCGTCGCGGTGTTTGAGCAGGTCGTGGACACCTTCCCAGGCCTCGCCGAGAACGCAGGCGACATCGCGGTAGACATCACCGCCGCGGTCACAGCCTCGCAGGGCATACTCACGGCCTACAACTCGGCCAACGAGTTGCCACCGGTAGAAACGGCCGAGGCGCTCCGCACGATCATTTCGTCAGGCGCCGATTCACCGGCGGTGGAAAGTGCAGGCGGCATACTGAACCCGGCCGATAACTTTGGAGGGCGCACCTCCTTCCGTTACGTAGCCCCGTTCGGCATCATACTTATTGTGGTCTTCGGCTTCTTGTACATCCAAGACCGTCGAGCAGGCGGCTACAAGCAGGTCAAGCTGACGACCGAGCCAGAGCCCGAGGACGCCGTAGCAGGCTAATCATACCTAACAGAATGCGGGTGGCCTTCATCGCTCCGGCGGGGAAGGCCGCTTGCTGTTCGGCAGCTTTCATGCAACGCCTGACACGTTGAACGCAGACGTACACGCAAAGACCATCGATCGCCGGGCTGCGCTCAAGCGCATGGCTTGGCTGACGGGGGGAGCGCTCTCCGCGTCGACGATGGCGGCCGTGATGAGCGGCTGTCGGCCTCGGGCTTCCGAGGGGGAGGCGTGGCAGCCCCGCGCGATGAGCGCTGACCAGGCGGAGACGCTGGCGACCGCCGCCGACCTCATCATCCCGCCCACGGACACGCCCGGCGCGCGGGCCGCTGGCGCACACGAATACATCGACATGATGCTAGCCGACTTCCACGACGCCACATACCGCGCGGATTTTGTTGCTGGCATAGACGAGATCGACGCGACCGCGCTGGCTGATCATGGCGCCGCGTTCACCACGCTGGCCAAGGCGGACCAAGTCGCGATGCTCTCGGCGATGGAAGCAGTGCAAGACCCGTTCTGGCCTGTGTTGAAAGAGCAGGTTATCGTGGGCTACTACACGTCGGAGCTGGGGGCGACTCAAGAGCTGCAGTACCTGCGGGTTCCCGGGCAGTTCAAGGGGTGCATGCCCCTTGCCGAGGCTGGAAACGGCCGCACGTGGGCCGAATAACGGAAGACTAAAACGCCTGTGTACGACAACATCACCATCCACACGACCGTTGAGTACGACGCCATCGTCATCGGCTCAGGCATCTCCGGCGGCTACGCGGCCAAAGAGCTGACGCAGAAGGGCCTGCAGACGCTGGTGCTGGAGCGTGGGCGGCCCGTGGAGACGCTGCCGACGGATGGGATGGCGCCCTGGGAGTTGCCCTTTCGCGGGGGCGTCCCGGCGGAGGTGGCGGCTGCCGAGCACGTCGTGCAACGCCGGACCTACGCGTTCAATTCGCAGACGCAGCACTTCTTCATCAACGACCGCGAGAACCCGTACATCGAAGAGAAGCCGTTCACCTGGATCCGTGGCAACCACGTGGGCGGACGCTCCATCATGTGGGGCCGGCAGTGCTACCGATGGAGCAAGATGGACTTTGAGGCGAACGCCCGGGATGGAACTGCGATACCCTGGCCCATCAGCTATGAAGAGATTGAGCCGTGGTATACCTATGCCGAGCAGTATGCGGGCATCAGCGGGCAAGCTGAGGGGCTGGATCAGGTACCGGATGGCGCGTTCCTACCACCGATGGAGATGTACTGCTCCGAGCGGATGCTCAAAGCGGGCGTCGAGGCCGCATGGCCTGGCGAGCGCATAGTCACCATCGGGCGCGTGGCCAACCTGACGCAAGGTCTCAACGGGCGGGTGCAATGCCAGCACCGCAACCAGTGCTACCGGGGCTGCAGCTACAAGGCGTACTATAGTAGCCTCAACGCTTCGCTCCCCGACGCGATGGCTACGGGTAACCTGACGCTGCGGCCGCACAGCAACGTGCACAGCATCATCTACGACGAGACGCTAGACCGGGCCGTAGGCGTGCGCGTGGTGGACTACGTCACCAAGGAGATGATCGAGTTTCGAGCGAAACTCATCTTCCTGTGCGCCTCTACGCTGGGCTCCACGCAGATCCTGCTCAACAGCAAAACGCCGCGCTTCTCGGACGGTCTGGCCAACTCCAGCGGCGTGCTGGGGCATTACCTCATGGATCACCACTACCAGATCGGTGCTTTTGGTTTGTTTGAGGGTCACGAAGACACGTATTACTACGGGCGCCGCCCCAACGGCATCTACATCCCACGCTTCCAAAACCTGCCAGGAGAGCGACAAGAGCAAGATTACATCCGCGGCTACGGTTTCCAAGGCGGCGGCTCGCGTGCCGGATGGACGCGGGGTACGTCAATGTCGGGCTTCGGGGCGGAGTTAAAGAACGCCCTACGAACGCCTGGGCCGTGGTCGGTGAGCGTGATTGCCTTCGGCGAGACGCTGCCCTACTATGACAACCGCGTCAGCCTTGACCCGGAGCAGACCGACGATTGGGGCATCCCGCTGCTGCGCATCAACTGCGAGTGGAAGGCGAACGAGTTTGCGATGCGTCGCGACATGGAGCGCGCTTCGGTAGAGATGCTGGAAGCCGCCGGGGCGTACAACATCGAGCTCTACAATAACTACACCGAGGGCGCTCACGGCGCAGAGCCAGGACTCGGTATCCACGAGATGGGCACCGCGCGGATGGGCGACGACCCCCGCGAATCGGTGCTCAACAAGCACAACCAAGCCCACGACGTCCCTAACCTCTTCATCACCGACGGCTCGTGCATGACGTCGTCGGCGTGTCAAAATCCTTCAATAACCTACATGGCGCTCACGGCGCGTGCCGTAGACTACGCCATCCGGCAGGTGAACAACGGCGCGATCTAGCGAGCTTCGCGCCCTTCACGCTTCAGTTCAACCCTTCGCAACTCCAGCAATCATGGCATTGAATAGAAAAATCAGGTACGGCATGGTCGGGGGCGGTCCCGGCGCATTCATCGGCGCGGTGCACCGCAAGGCCGCAGCGCTCGACGGCGAGATCGAACTGGTGGCGGGCGCGTTCTCGTCGAAAGCCGACAAGTCGAAGCAGCAGGGCGAAGAGCTCAAGCTGGACCCGGCCCGCGTCTACGCCTCCTACCAAGCGATGATCGATGGCGAGCTGGCGCGGCCCGAGGGCGACCGCATCGACTTCGTGTCGATTGTGACGCCCAACCACATGCACCACCCGATCGCCAAGGCGTTCATCGAGGCGGGCTTCAACATCGTATGCGACAAGCCGATGACGATGACCGTGGAGGAGGCCGAGGAGCTGTGCCAGCTGGTGGAGAAGCACGACGTAGTCTTCGCGCTCACGCATAACTACACGGGCTACCCGATGGTGAAAGCGGCCCGCGCCCTGGTGACTGGCGGCGCGCTGGGCGAAGTGCGCAAGATCGTGGTCGAATACTCGCAGGGTTGGCTGCACACGCTGCTGGAGAGCGAAGGCAGCAAGCAAGCGGGCTGGCGCACCGATCCCAAGCAAGCGGGCGTCTCGTCGGCGGTGGGCGACATCGGCTCGCATGCCGAAAACCTGGCGCGCTACATCACGGGCCTCGACATCGACCGCCTCTGCGCCGACATCACCTCGTTCGTGCCGGGCCGCGTCTTGGAGGACGACGCCAACATGCTGATCCACTACGAGGGCGGCGCCAAGGGCGTGCTCATCTGCTCGCAGATCTCGGTGGGTGAGGAGAACGGCCTCCGCATCCGCGTCTACGGTACCAAAGCCAGCCTACGCTGGCACCAGGAGCTGCCCAACGAACTCACCGTCCGCTACCCCGATCAGCCCGAACAGGTCTACCGACGCGGCAACGGCTACCTCGACGAGATCGCGCCTGTGGTGCAGCACAACACGCGCCTGCCGTTCGGCCATCCCGAGGCATTCATCGAGGCGTTTGCCAACATCTACGTCAACGCCGCCCGCACCATCGCCGCCAAGGTCGAAGGCGTAGCCCCCGGCGAGCACGACACCGACTACCCGACCGTGCAGGACGGCGCCGTGGGCGTGCACTTCATCCACAAAGCCATCGAAAGCGGGAAGCAGGGCGACTGGGTGGATGCGAGCTATACGCCGCCGGGCAGCTAGTGCCCCCAGACCTGCACGCGACACACACTCCTCAAGCCTGACCTCAACACCGAATATGGGACGCCCCGTAACACTATTTACTGGCCAGTGGGCCGACATGCCGCTCGAAGTCCTCGCCGAAAAAGCCGCCTCGTGGGGCTACGACGGCCTCGAACTCGCCTGCTGGGGCGACCACTTCGACGTGGTGCAAGCCCTCGAAGACGACGCCTACTGCCAGGGCCGCCATGACCTCTTGGCCAAGCACGGCCTGAAGGTCTGGTCCATCAGCACCCACCTTGTGGGCCAAGCGGTGTGCGACACCATCGACGCGCGCCACAAGCAGATCCTGCCGCCGCACGTCTGGGGCGACGGCGATCCCGCGGGCGTCAATGCGCGCGCCTCCGAGGAGGTCGCCAACACGGCGCGTGCCGCAGCCAAGCTCGGCGTGGGCGTGGTCAACGGCTTCACGGGGAGCAGCATCTGGCCGTACCTCTACTCGTTCCCGCCCAACACGCCCGGCCTCATCGAAGGCGGCTTCCAGCACTTCGCCGACTGCTGGAACCCGATCCTCGACGTGTTCGACGAAAGCGGTGTCAAGTTTGGGCTGGAAGTGCATCCCTCCGAGATCGCCTTCGACATCACGTCGGCCAAGCTGGCGCTGGATGCCATCGACCACCGCGAGGCGTTTGGCTTCAACTACGACCCCAGCCACTTCGGCTACCAGGGCGTCGACTACATCGCCTTCATCAGCGAGTTTGCCGACCGTATCTACCACGTGCACATGAAAGACGTGTGGTGGTCCGACAAGGCCACGCACGCAGGCGTCTTCGGCGGCCACGTCAACTTTGGCCATGCCGACCGTTACTGGGACTTCCGGTCGATTGGTCGGGGAAAGATTGACTTCGAGGAGATCATCCGCGCGCTCAACCGCATCGGCTACAACGGGCCGCTCTCGGTGGAGTGGGAGGATGGCGGGATGGACCGCGAGTACGGCGCTGCCGAGGCATGCGGCTACGTCAAAGACGTCGATTTCCCGCCGTCCGACGCCGCCTTCGACGCCGCGTTCGACAAGGAGAAGCAGTAGCATGACGCCGACGCTTCGTCGCCAGTTGATTCAGGGCGTGATGACGCTCCTGTTCATCTCATGGGCGTACTTTCAGCTCAACGATCCTGACTCGGAGCCGTGGGTGGCCATGTATCTGGCGACGGCGGTGCTGAGTGGAGCCGCGGTGTTCGGCAAGACACCTGCGGCTGCTCCGTTGGGGCTGGTACTTTTCACCGCGACGTGGCTCGTCATCCTCATCCCAGAGGCGCTGCAGCATGCCTTTGGCGCGTTCTTCGAGGAGGTGGAAGGGGAGGTGTGGCGCGAGTCTGGTGGATTGCTGATTACAGGCTTGTGGAACTACGGGCTCTTTCGTCAGCTTAAGCCCACATCAGACGAACAACCAGCAGAGGGATAGGAGATTTTATGGCGGAGACCGGGTCTTCCAGACGCAAAGTCACGATCTACGACGTGGCCGACCGGGCGATGGTCGCCATCTCGACGGTCTCGCGGGTGCTCAACAACGCGCCCGACGTGTCGGCAGAGATGCGCGAGCGCGTGATGAAGGTGGTCGATGAGCTGCAGTATCGCCCCAGCCGTGCTGCCCGGGCGCTGGCACAGCAACGCGTGCCCACCATCGCGCTGGCCATCCCCAACTTCACGCTGCCCGTGCACAACGAGTTGCTCAAGGGCATCCGCGACCACCTCGCCGGGAAGAACGTGGATGTGCTGGTCGTGGATCTCGGCAGCGAAGACCCCGAGGCCGAACTGGGCAGCTACCTCAAGCGCGGCACCGTGGACGGGCTGCTGGTGGCGGCCGTGCCCATCTCGACCGAACTGGAGCAGCAGCTGCGCTCGTCTAGCCGCCCAGTGGTTTGCGTGGGCGATACGTCGGCGTCGCTGGACAGCTACGACTGGGACCACGCCGCCGGGGCGCGGCTCGCCGTGCGCCACCTAGCCGAGCAAGGGTGCACGCAGATCGCCATCCTGGCAGGGCACGAAGGGCACCCGCGCAGCAACGCCGCCATCGAGGCCTACCGCGCCACGCTGGAGGCGGCGGGCCTCCCGTTCAACGCTAACCTGGTGGTGCGCGCCACCTCTAAGGATGGGCTGACCGAGGAGGACGGCCTCGCCACCACCGAGCAGCTGCTGGCGGCCTGCAGGCCCGATGGCGTCTTTGCGTTGAGCGACACGATGGCGATGGGCGCCTATGCTGCGCTCACGGCAGCTGGCCACCGCGTCCCGCAGGACGTAAAGCTCATCGGCTACAACGACCTGAAGCTCAGCACGTATCTCGACCTGTCATCGGTGGACATGGACATCCAAGACATGGGCCATCAGGCGACCGAGCTGTTGCTGCGTCGGATGGACGGCTCGTACACGGAGCTTCCCGTCAGCGTGCGCATCACGCCGCAGGTGCGCATCCGTCGCTCCTCAGTAAGCGCATGATGGATGCGGCCCTGCTGATCTTTGCCAAGGTGCCGCAGCCGGGCCGCGTGAAGACCCGGCTGACGACCGCCTACACGCCCGAGGCCGCGGCGCAGCTGTACGAGGCGATGCTGCTCGATGCGCTCGATCAATATGCAGCGCT
>JBCCMF010000232.1:0-7694 GCA_039026435.1 Bacteroidota bacterium | reverse complement strand
GCGTGAACGAGTAGCCCGCCTGTGCCATATCGACCACGCCGGGTTGCGGCAGGAGGCGCTCGCGGAAACGCTCGTACAGCGCGGGGGCTTCGTCCTGACTGATCTGCGCCGTATGCAGCACGAGCACGCCCTCTTTGTCGAAGCCGAGGTCTTTGTCCATCAAGAAGCTCAGCTGTTGCCCCATCACGAGCGTGGCGATGATGAGCCCGATGGAGATGGTGTACTGCGCCACCACCAGCACCCGCGTGAGCGCGCTGTTACCCCGCGTCTGCACGCCGCCCTTGAATACGGCGGCGGGTTGGTAGCCTGAAAGCACCGCTGCCGGGTAGCCCCCCGCCACGACGCCCACGATGAACAATAGCGACAGCAACGCCAGCAGGAGCTCGCCGCCGGAGAGCATACTCAGCGACAGTTCCTGCCCGGTCAGCTCGTTGAACAGCGGCAGCGCCACTGAGGCCAACACGCCGCCCAGCATCAGCGCTAACGCACTCAGCACCAGCGCCTCGCCCCAAAACTGGCGCATGATCTGCGGACGCGCCGCGCCCAGCACCTTGCGCAGCCCTACCTCCCGCGCCCGGCTCGCCGACCGCCCCACCGACAGCGTCATAAAGTTGATGCAGGCAATCAGCAGCACGAGCAGTCCGATGCCCCCCAAGATGTACGAGTACTGCGGGTTGTGCGCCTGCACCTCGTAGGGCTGCCACACCTCGGTATCGAGATGCATCTCGCGTAGGGGCTGCAGCTTGAGTTGTAGCGCGTCATCGCCTTCAGCCAGCATGTCGTAGTCGCGCAGGCCGCTGATGTACTCGCCGAACTCGGTCTGCACAAACGGCGGGAAGCTAGCTTCGAGTGCCTCGGCCAACTGTTCTTCAGGAAGCAGCACGTATGTAGAGGTGCGCCCGCCCCAGTTGTTGCCGCCGAGGCGTATGCGACCGTAGTTCTCGAACGAGATGGCGGCATCAAAGACCAGGCTGGAGTTCACCGGGATGTTCTCGATGACGCCTGCGACAGCGAAGTCGTAGGTGTTCTCGTCGCGCGTGATGGAGACGGTGCGACCCAGCGCGTCGGCGTAGCCCTGCGCATCCGGAAACATGGCGTCTACGGCGCGGGCGCTGAGGATCATCTCGTTGGGGTTGACGAGCGCGGTCTCGGGGTTACCCGCCAGGAAGGGGAACGTGAAGATGTGGAAGAACGCCGAATCGGCCTCCATCAAGCGCTGCTCGTAGTACTGCTCGCCCACTTGCAGATCCTGAGGCCGCTCCACGTAGCGCGTGGCCGCTTCGATCTGCGGGAAGGCGGCCGTCAGCGTAGGCGTGAACTCCGGCGTCATCATCGCCTGGACCTGGGGGTCGCCGTCGGGCTCTGTGTAGGCAACGTAGGTGCGGTAGATGCGGTCGGCTTTGGTGTGGAAGATGTCGTAGGTCCACTCGTGGCGCACCAGCAGGACGATCAGCACGCAGCAGGCCATCCCCACGGCCAGCCCCGTCACGTTGATGGCGGTGTAGCTGGCGTGCTTACGGAACGTGCGCAGCGCGATGGTCAGGTAGTTCTTGAACATGTAGCCTCCCCACGCGATGGGCCTGCGCGCCTCGCGACGCCGGATGATGTAGGGTCGAATAAACCGGAACACCTGCACCCAATAGCGCCGTCGCGCTGCTCGCTCTCCTACCGCCTTCACATCCGCCGCGAACTGCTCGGCGAGGTCGCCCTCAAGCTCCTCCAGCCAGTGCGGCGCGCAGAAGCGCCGCAGCAAGGCTTGGGCGTAGCGGGGCGGCTCAGGCGGTCTCATGTCAACCCATCCGCAGGACGCAGCCCGCCGCCGAGGAGCCCCCACATCCGCTCGCGCACGGTGCGGGTGTGCCGCAACGCCTCGAAGCCCGAGTTGGTGACGGTAAACAGCCGCTTCCGCCGTCCGCCGCGCGTAGCCGTGGCGCCGCCCATCGCGGATCGCACTAGCCCGCGCTCCTCCATCCGGTACAACGCGGCATGCACCGTAGCCAGCGCCAGCGTGCGCTTCGCCTGATCCTCGATGCAGCTCTTGATACTGAACGCGTACGCGTCCTCACCCAAGATGCCGATGGCTAGGAGCACGAGTTCGTCGAGTTCGCCGAGGGGTTTGGTGTTCATGGCAGGCCGTACGGAGCATGATCATAATTAGTTACAAAATTATAAAACTAATAGAGCATGTGCTGTAGCCTCAACCTTTGTAACTGCATGTTTACTCGTATCGCAGGCTCTTGACGGGATCGGCGAGCGCGGCTTTGACGGATTGGTAGCTCACCGTCAGCAAGGCGACTGCAAGCACCAGAACCGCCACGGCGATGAACAGGCCGATGCCGATCTCGATGCGGTAGGCGAAGTTGCCCAGCCACTGCTGCGCGCCCCAGTAGGCCAAGGGCGCTGCCAGCACGAAGGCGAAACCGACGGGCTTGAGGAAGTCGGCGGAGATGAGGCGCACCACTTGCGGCACCGAGGCGCCCAGCACCTTGCGCACGCCGATCTCCTTGGTGCGCTGCGAGGTAGCGTAGGCGGCCAAGCCGAACAGCCCCAAGCAGGCCACCAGCGCGGCCAGCACCGCCGAGGCCGTCGCAATCTGAGCGATCTGCTCTTCCCTGGCGTAGTGCTGCGCCACCGCGTCGTCCACGAACTCGTACTCAAACGGCCGATCGGGGTGGAGCGGCTGCCAGATGGCTCTCACGTCGGCCAGGAGGCTAGCGAGTTCAGCGGTTTGATAGCGTACGGTAACCGTCCTTCGGAACATATCTTCCGTGTTCCTGATCAGCGTCGGCCCGATGGCCTCGTGCAGCGATGTGTGGTGGAAGTCGCGTACCACGCCGACGACCGTTCCGCTGTAGTCCAAGCTGGGTATCTCGATGGTGCGCCCTATCGGATCGTCCCAACCTAACTGCTGGACGGCCACCTCGTTGAGCAACAGGCTTTGGCCCTCCGGCTCTTCCACCCGCAGGTCTCTACCCTGAACGAGATCGACATCGTAGGTGCGCAGGAAATCGGCATCGACGTCCAGCCAGTGCATGGCTACCGACTCGGTGGCGTCGTCAGCCTGGATATCCATGACATTGTCTGGCGCCCACACTCCCGGCGTGCCCATACTCGTGGTGACATGCTGCACTGCGGGCAACGCGAGCAGTTGCTCCTTGAGGATGGCTTGCTGCTCCACGTTGCTTGCCGTGAACGTCAGCAGTCGCTCGTGTTCAAACCCCAGGTCGCGGGTCTGCAAGAACGATACTTGTTGGTAGACCAACGCCGTGGCAATCAGGAACGCCGACGAGATCGTGAACTGGAGCACGACGAGTCCGTAGCGCAGTCGTCCTCGCCGTAGTTGGCCAAATCGCCCTTTGAGCGCCGATATCGTCTGTTGCTTCGCCAAGAGGGCCGCTGGGTACATGCCAACCAAGAGCCCTACGACACACGCGCTCCCGAGCAGCAGCGCCACCTCTAGCACAGCAAGACGCAGCGTGACGTCGGCGCCAGACAGGGTGTTGAATAAGGGAGCCAGCATAAGCACCAATCCCACAGCCAGCACTCCTGCGCCCAGCACCATCAGGATGCTCTCGACGAGGAATTGCATGGCGAGCTGCCTGCGGTGCGCCCCAAACGTCTTGCGCACGCCCACCTCGCGCAGCCGGCGACTAGCGCGGGCGGTACCCAAGTTGACGAAGTTGAGCATGGCAATCAGCAGGATCAGCACGGCTACCCCGCCCAGCACGTAGAGCAGCGTGACGCTTCCACCAGCCTCGGCTTCGCCGCGTTGCTGATGGTTCAGATGGATCTCCGTCACAGGTTGTAGGCGAAACTGGTGTACGGGCCGACCCGCCTCCTCGGTTTTGGGTGCCATTAGGTTGTTGATGACCTGCTCAGCCTGGGCGATATCGGCCTCTGGCTCCATGAGCAGATAGCTGTGCATGTACATCATCCAGGCGAACGGCACATTTGTGGGCGGCATACGCGTCGCCTTGACAGACCGCACGGCCTGAAACGGCAGGTGGGTGGGCGACGGCGGATCCGCCAGCACGCCCGTCACCGTGTACGCCTCTCCTCCAAGCGTCACGGTCTCGCCGAGCGCGCTCGCATCGCCAAACCACGTTTGCGCCAGCGACCCCGTCAGCACGATGCTCTGCGCATCCTCCAGCAGTTGATCGGACGCCCGCTCGATGACCGTGTAGCCGAACATCTCGATCAGCGCATCGTCGGCACTCAGTAAGTCCTCTTGGTAGTACGTCTGTCCCAACCGCTCCACTTGTGCGCGCCCCAACCCTGACGTTGTAGAGGACTGAGCGATGCCAAGCACTTGCTCGAGCACGTCCAGCGTGGGGAGCGGGACGTAGGCCATGGTACTTGCAACGCCGCCCTCCTCGTAGCTGGCGACCAAGCGGTAGAGATGATCCGCGTTGGGGTGCTGGGTGTCGTAGGAGGTCTCGTGGCGGATATAGCTGGCGATGACGAAGCAGCACGCCAGGCCGATGGCCAAGCCCATCACGTTGAGCGCCACATAGCCGCGCTCGCGGCCCATGGCTCGCCGTGCCACGGTGGTGTAGCTGCGTACCATGCTGGCGTACCACCTAAGCTCATCGCGCCACCGCCGTTCGCGATGCACCTTGCCGAGGCGCACCTTCCGGTACTCGGCCTCGGCCACCGCTACGTCGCCCAGCTTCTGCATCGCCTCGCGGAAGGCGGCGCTCTCGTCTATTCCGGCCGCTACCCGTTGAGCTGTGTGGTCGCGCAGGTGGCGCTCTAGCTCGTCGAGGTCGGCGGCGGTAAACACGGCTTGGCGTTCGTGGAACTGTCGCCAGGTGGCGACGGCGGTTTCGAGGTTGAAGTCAGCCATAGCGGGGAGATGACAATGGTGATTATTCGTAGCGCAAACTCTTGACAGGATCGGCCAGTGCGGCCTTGATGGATTGATAGCTCACCGTCAGCAGGGCAACGAGGAGCACGAGGCCCGCAACGGCGATGAAGAGGCCGACGCCGAGGTCGATGCGGTAGGCAAAGCTGTTGAGCCAGCGCTGCATGACAACGAAGGCGATGGGCACGGCGACGGCGAAGGCGACGGCCAGCAGCAACACGAACTCGCGGGCCATCAGCGCCACCAAGCCGAGGACGCTGGCACCTAGCACCTTGCGCACGCCGATCTCCTTCGTGCGCCGCTCGGCCGTGAACGCGGCAAGGCCAAACAGCCCGAGGCAGGCGATGAACACGGCGAGGCCGGTGAAGGTGGAGAACAGCGTGGCGCGCTGCTGGTCCTCGGCGTACTGCGCGCTCACGGCGCCGTCGGCGAAGAGGTAGATGAACGGGTTGCCGGGGAAGTGCTGCTCGAAGAGCGCCTGGATGCCGTCGATGGTAGTGGCGAGGTCGGCGCGGGCGAGCTTGAGCGAGAAGTCGCCGTAGCGCGTCTCGTAGAGGAAGACGACCGCCTCGGCCGGCTCGTGCGCCGACGACCATCGGAAGTCGCTCACCACGCCCTGGATGGTGAAGCGCTCGCCGCGCCCGTTCTCGATGCGCTGCCCCACGGCATCGGCGTTGCTGGCGTAGCCGAGGGAGCGGACTGCCGTCTCGTTGACGAGCGCAGGCGGCTCCTCGGCGTCGGAGAGCGGCGTGCCGGGGCGGAACGGCTGCCCGGCCAGCAGCGAGAGGCCGTAGGCGTCCAAGAAGTCGTGGTCGATGTTGGTCGAGCGGGAACGGTGGCCGTTGTTGGGCGCCTCGCCCTCGCGGAAGATGGGCGTGTAGTAGTTGAAGCCACGCCCGGGCGTCGTGCTTGAGCTGCCCACATGCTCCACGCCCGGCAGCTGCAGCAGCGCGGCCTTGAACGCCTCCTGCTGGCCCGTCCACACCTCCCCTTCTCCAGAGCCTTGCCCCACGCGCACGCGCGGCCGCTCCACGACCAGCACCTCGTCCAGGTTGAGGCCCGTGTCGAGGTCTTCCATGTACTGAACCTGCTGGTGGATCACGACGGTGCTGGCCAGCAGCACGAACGTCACCGCAAACTGCGCGATGACGAGGCCTTGCCGCAAGCGTGGGCGCGGGCCGAGGCGCGCACCACTCCCTTTCAGCACCTGCGCCGGACGGAACGCCGACAGCACCAACGCCGGATAGCCCCCAGCCAGCAGCGGTCCTGCAAGAAGCAGCGTACCCACCACACCCAGCGTCAGCGGATGCCGCCAGAGGTCGAGCGGCAGGTGCGTACCGATGAGGCCGTTGACCAGCGGCGCGCACAAGGAAGCGATAGCGACGGCCAGCACCAGCGCCACGCCCAACACCAGCGCCGACTCCAGCAGAAACTGCCGAATCAGCTGCCGCGGATGCGCGCCCACCACCTTGCGCACGCCGATCTCCCGCGCCCGGTCCAGCGCCCGCGCCGTGGCGAGGTTGACGTAGTTGATGAGCGCAAGCAGCAGTGTGACCAGCCCGATGGCGAGGCCGATCCACACAGCCCGCTCGTCCCTGGTGTTTGAGGCGGGGGCCGTGATGGACGCGTCGAGGCGGATGTCCGTGAGCGGCTGGAGGTGCACGCGCATGGTACGGTTGCGAGCGGCCAGGGCTTCGCGGCGTTGCGTCACGAAGGTCTGCGTCATCAGCGCCTCGGCGGCTGCCACGTCGGCGCCGGGTCGGAGTTGGACGTACGTGGCGAAGTTGCGGCGGTCCCAGCCGCGCTCGGGCTCGTGATTGTAGCGCCACAGCGCCAGCAGATCGGCCATCGGCAGCAGCACGTCGAACTGAAGGTGCGAGTTGGGCGGCACATCGGCGAAGACGCCCGCTACGGTGAAGTCGCCGCGCACCCAGGCTGTCACCCCGAGGGTTTGCCCGATGGGATCGGCGTCGCCGAAGTACCGGCGGGCCGTTGAGGCTGAGATCCACGCCGTGCCGGGCTCGGTCAGGGCCTGCTGCCAGTCCCCTTGTACAATCGGGAAGTCGAACATGCGCAGGAACGTCGAGTCAGCATACATCGCCTGCGTCTCTCTGAACACCTGCGTACCCGTAGGGCGCTCCACCGCCACTACGGCATATCCGAAGTTGGGCTGGATGCGGGCGACACGCTCGATAGCGGGCACCGCATCGGCCATCGCCACGCCAAACTGGTGCCCCGTAGCGCCGAACAACGACAGCGCGCCGCGCTCAGGCTCTATGACCTGCGTGGCGGCGCGGTACAGGTGTTCGTTTTGGCTGTGGAAGCGGTCGAAGCTAAACTCGTATGTCGCGTAATGCAGGAGCAGCAGGCAACACGCCATGCCCAGCGCCAATCCGGCGATGTTGATAAACGCAAAGCCCGGATGCCGCCACAGATTCCGAAGCGCCGTGGTCAGGTAGTTGCGTAGCATCGCGACCTGCAACGCCGCGACCTCGGCGAGGCCACGCGTCCGCCGCAGCTTATCCCACTGCACCTTCTCGTACTCCGCGGCCCCTCCTGCCACATCGCCCACCTGCTGCAGGGCCTGCCGGAATGCGGGCTCGTCATCCATCCCATTGGTGACCAGCCGCGCCGTGTGGTCGCGCAGGTGGCGCTCCAGCTCGTCGACGTCCTCGGTCGTGAGCGACGGCTGCTGCTCGTGGAACTGGCGCCATGTGGCGATGGCGGTCTCTAGATCAAAGTGGGACATCAATCAGGCGATTATTCGTAGCGGAGGCTCTCGATGGGATCGGCGAGCGCGGCCTTGATGGACTGGTAGCTGACGGTGAGG
>JBCCMF010000231.1:0-7717 GCA_039026435.1 Bacteroidota bacterium | reverse complement strand
GGTTGAAGCAGCACTGTGGGGTCGAGCGCAGCCAAGTGCGTTCGGCGCGTGGTCAGGCCAATCACATTTTGTTTTCGGTTCGGGCGTACTTGAGATTGGAGGTGCATCGGTTGCGTTCGGGTATGAGCGCGTTCGAGGCCAAGTGCGGCATAGTGCGCGATGCGATCCGGGCGTTTCTGGCCGATCCGAGTTGGGCTAACCTTGCATCTGCGTAACTCCCATGGTAAGCCTAAACTTTCAACGTCACTGCACCCTTTGATGCGAATCCTCTCGTTCTGCCTGCTCGCTTTGACTTTAAGTTGCATTCAAAATGAAGAAGCGCGCTATTTGGAGTGCGTTGATGCCTTTTCGCAGGAAGATGCTTTCGATAACATCCTGATAGACCAGTGGAGTGTCGGAGCTTTCCCAGTCTGGGGTACTCTTGATACTCTGCTGTCCGTCTACGGGATACCTTCAGAAGTCGATACCATGCGTGGTGATATGATGGGATACAGCTTCGCTGCTGAGGGTCCTGCAAGGTTTCATGTGATCGGCGATACGCTGGCATACCCAAGGCAACTCAATCTCAGCCTCGACACACTCTTTACACCACTTGGCGCATTTCACAAAGGAACTGGAGCGAATCGTATTCGCGACTTCTTTCCAAAATCCTACCGATGTCGAGACTTTCCTATTTCAGCGGAATGGAGCGGTGGTCTCTATGATTCTCAGTGGTCTACGTGGGATTCTATTCGCTTTGCGAGAGTCGATCTTTTCTTCCGAGAAGCCAAGCTCGTAGGTATCGGCGTTCACCCTTCCGTGCTTGAACGCGAAGCCCAGAACAGCCGTAGAGACACGCGTTGATTCTTGTAATTGCGTTTACCGAAGACCGGGCAAACGTGTTAGCATCCAACTTGCTTTCTTGGCTCCGTACACGCGCTTGGCTCAGTTCAGCCCGCGGTTTTTGAGCAGCGGGGCGGTGTGTGACATAGGCAGACGTCTCAGAGATCCAAAGTAGGAACTCTTATTGCATAGGTGTATAATGAAGCTCATTCATACACCTTATTGATGAACCATGCGGACCAACATCGTTATTGACGACGCGCTGATGCAGGATGTACTCGATATCACCGGCCTCAAGACCAAGCGAGAAGCGGTGGATCTCGCGCTTAAAACCATGCTGCGTCTCAAACAACAAGAGCAGGTTCGAGCATTCAAGGGGAAGCTCCGCTGGGAAGGCGATTTGGATGCTATGCGCACCGACTCATGATTATCGTAGACTCCAGCGTTTGGATTGACTATTTCAACGGTCAGACGACGGCTCAAACCCTCATACTGGATGCCTTGCTGGGGCAAGGGTCCATCGCACTAGGCGACCTGATCCTCCTGGAGGTCCTGCAAGGGTTTCACGCTGACGCTGACTACCAGAAGGCGCGCCAGCTTTTCAGAGCATTTCCCATATTCACCATGGTCGGCGAGTCCCATGCTGTACGTGCCGCAGAGTACTACCGTGCGCTGCGCCGAAAGGGCATTACCGCTCGCAAGACCGTTGACGTGCTCATCGAAACGTTCTGCATCGCGCAAGATCACCGATTACTCTTCTCCGACCGCGACTTTAATCCCTTCGTAGACCACTTCGGCCTACAAGCTGTCACCTGAGGCGGGCCGTCAGTTCAGCCCACGGTTCTTGAGCAGCGGGGCGATGTCGGGGTCTTGGCCGCGGAAGCGGCGGTAGAGCACATCGCCGGGGGCGGCGTAGCCTGCGCGGTAGACGTGGCGGCTGAGGCGGTCGGCGAGGGCGGGGTCGAAGATGTTGCCCGCCTGCTCGAACGCGTCGAAGCCGTCGGCGTCGAGGATTTCGGACCAGAGGTAGGCGTAGTAGCCCGCCGCGTAGCCGCTGGGCGAGGAGAAGATGTGAGAGAAGTACGGGCTGCGGTAGCGTGGCTCGATCTCGGGGAGGAGCCCATACCCCGCCAGCACCTCGACCTCGAACGCCTGCATATCGTCGATGGCGCGCAGCTCGTCGGCGGTGCGGGTGTGCCACGCCATATCGACGAGCGCGGCGGCGATGAACTCGGTGGTGCGGAAGCCCTGATTGTGCGTGCTGGCGGTGCGTAGCCTCTCAATGAGTGCGTGCGGGATGACCTTGCCCGTCGCGTGGTGCGTGGCGTACTTGTTGAGCACCTCGGGCGCGGCGGCGTAGTGCTCCATGAACTGCGACGGAAACTCCACGTAGTCGCGCGGGCTGCCGGACGTGCCGGAGAAGCGCTGGTGACGGGCCTGCGTCATCAGCCCGTGCAGCCCGTGGCCGAACTCGTGAAACAGCGTCTTCACCTCGTCGAAGCGCATCAGCGTGGGCTGGCCATCATCGGGGCGCATGAGGTTGAGGTTGTTGGTCACGAGCGGGCGCGTGGTGCCGTCGGCGCTGCGGTAGCTGCTCATCCAGGCGCCGCCGCGCTTGCTGTCGCGGGCGTAGGCATCGAGCAGGAAGACGCCGAGGTGGCTGCCGTCGGTATCGTGGACTTCGTAGGCTTCCACGCCCTCGTTCCAGACGGGCACATCGGCGAGCGGCGTGAAGTCGAGGCCGAACAGGTGGCGCGCCGTGTGGAACGCGCCGTCGCGCACGTTGGGTAAGTCGAAGTAGGGCTGTAGCGCGGATTCGTCGAGCGCGTAGTGCTGCTGGCGGAGCTGCTCAGCGTAGTACCACCAGTCCCAGCCTTGCAGTGCGAAGCCGCCGCCGTCGATGAGCGCCTGCATCTGCTCGCGTTCGGCCGTGGCGCGCTCCAGCGCGGGCGCCCAGACCTGCAGCAGGAAGTCGTGCGCCCGCTGCGTGCTCTTCGCCATCGTCGGCTCCAGCTGGTAGTCGGCGAAGGTGGCGTAGCCGAGCAACGCGGCCCGCTCGGCGCGCAGGACGGCGACCTCGTGGAGCAGGGCGCGGTTGTCGGTGTCGCCGCCGTTGGCACCGCGATGTCGGTAGCCGTCGAACAGTGTCTTCCGGTGGCCACGATGCGCCGCGTACGTCATGAACGGTTCGAACATCGACCGGTCCAGCCCGAAGATCCAGGCCTCGGGACGCCCCTTGGCCTCGGCGGACTTCTTGCCTGCGGCCCGGAGCGCGTCGGGCAGGCCTTCGAGGTCGGCTTCGTCCTCGATGACCAGCTGAAACTGCTTCGTCTCGGCCAGCAGGTTCTGCGAGAACGTGGTCGTCAGCTCCGAGAGGCGCGTGTTGATGGTTTTGAGGCGCGCCTTGGCGTCATCGCCGAGCGCCGCGCCGCGCCGGATGAAGTCGCGGTGCGTCAGCTCAAGCAGGCGGACGTCTTGGTCGTCCAGCTCCAGCCCCTCGCGGGCTGCGTAGACGGCTTGCACGCGAGCAAACAGCGCCTCGTCCAAGAACAGTGCGTCCGACACCCGCGTCAGCTCGGGGTAGAACGTCGTTTCCAGCGCTTGCAGCGTCTCGTTCGTATCCGTGTTCGTCAAGTTGGCAAACGTGTTGACGACCTGATCCAGCACCTGCCCCGACTGCGCGAGGGCGAGGATGGTGTTCTCGAACGTCGGCGCTTCGTCCGACGTCGAGATCGTTCCGACCTCGTCCTGCCACATCTGCAGCGCCTGCTCGAAAGCGGGCTGGAAGTGATCATCTTGGATATCGCCGAAGGGGGGCAGGCCGAAAGGCGTGGTCCACGTCTGGAGCAGCGGGTTGGACATGCGGGGTAGCAGGCTTGGTGAATGAGGCCGCCGTTAACGGAACGCCGTCGGCGCAGGTTCGGGCACGCATGTGACGTGCTGATCCATGGCGAAACCCAACTCCTCCCTTGAGGGAGGTGGGCCGCCGCTAGGCGGGTCGGAGGGTGTATGGGTCGGCTGTTGACGTGGCGATGGGTACACCCCCAGCCCTACGGGCAGCCCCCTCAAGGGGGCAGCGCGCTTGGCCAATCCTCAACCGGCAGCTTCAGAGATCGTGCGTACAACGCAGTCAAGGTTTTGCAAAACCTCGTCGTTTGTAAAGCGGAGCACCTTTAGGCCCTGCGCTTCTAGCCATTGCCGTCGCGTGAGATCGTTCATGGGTTGGTGCTTGTGACTCAGCCCGTCTAGCTCTACGACCAACTGAGCAGTCGGGCAGAAGAAATCAACTAAGTAATTCCCAATGGGACGCTGTCTGAGAAAACGATGTCCTGTCTGGCTCTTGCGCAGCCGGGACCACAGTAGGCTCTCTGGGAATATCGATTCTCGCCGTAGCCTACGTCCAACGTGGGTCAGATCGGGGCGATATCGGTGTTTGCGAGGCATCGGAATCTTCAACATGGGAGCTTGCGGAGGCCAGGGTGATAAGTGCATTCGGAGCGATACACCTCCAGCCCTTCAGGCAGCCCCCTCGGGGGAGCGGTTTGGGACACAAATAGACCTAACTCTGTGCACTGTTCATCCAAGAAAGGCCTCAGCTGAACCCGATCTGCACGGCGATGACGAGCACGACCAGCCCGAGCGCGAACAGCAGCAGTTGCAGCGGCAGGATCCAGCGAGCCCAGCGCGTCCAGGGCACCTCGGCGAGCGAAAGAGCGCCCATCAGGATGGCGCTGGTAGGGATGATGAGGTTGGTGAAGCCGTCGCCCATCTGGAAGGCGAGCACCGCCGTCTGGCGCGTCACCCCGAGCAGGTCGGCGAGCGGCGCCATCAGTGGCATCGTGAGCGCGGCCTGTCCGCTGCCCGATGGGATGAACGCGTTGATGACGCTCTGCGCGCCGAACATCGACATGGCCGCCACGGTCGAGCTCATGCCTTCCAGCCCCGAGGCGACGGCGTAGAGGATCGTGTCGATGATCTGTCCGTCCTGCATCACCACGAGGATGCCGCGAGCCAGGCCGATGATGAGCGCCGTCGCCACGAGGTCGCGGGCGCCGTCCATGAACGCGCGTGCTGTGCCGTTGCCGCCCAACCCACCGACGATGCCCATCGCGATGCCGAGCGCCACGAATAGGCCCGCGATCTCGACGATGTACCACTTGAACACGAGCACGCCGAACACGAGCACGCCAATGCCCAGGCCAAACAGCGCAAGCACAGCCCGATGCCGTCCGGTGAACGCGGTATCCTTGGCGTCGAGGTGCAGCGCCTCGCGCCGTTTGCGCTCGTCGAGGGCGTAGGTCGGGCTCAGCGTGGGGTCGCGACGGACGCGGCGGGCGTGCCACATGACGAAGGCGATGACGATGCTCGTCGTGCACACCCACAGCCCGATGCGGAACGGGACGCCTGAGAACAGCGGCACCTCGGCGATGCCTTGCGCGACGCCCACAGTGAAGGGGTTGAGGAACGCCGCGGCAAACCCCGCGCTGGCGCCGACGAACGGAATCGCGACGCCCACGATGGAGTCGTAGCCCAGCGCGAGCGCCAGTGGCACGAAGATGAGCACGAACGGGATCGTTTCCTCGGCCATTCCAAATACGGCGCCACCCAGCGAGAACACGGCCATGAAGATGGGAATCAACAGCGTCTCCAGCGCCCGCGACCGCCGCGTGGCTTGTACGAGGCGCTGCAACGACGCATCGACGGCGCCTGTCTTTTGCAGCACGGCGAACGCGCCGCCCACGAGCAGGACGAACGCGATGATCGGCGCAGCGTCGGCGTCGATGAGGCCGAGGATGGGCGCCATGAAGATGAGCCCGACGGTGTGCATCAGCCGCTCACCTAGGCTGCGCGCTTCGCCCTCGATCTCGGCGTACGTGCCGGGCACGACCACCTCGCGCGTCCCTACGCCCTCTACCTCGATCTGCGCCGTCTCGAACTGGCCGGCCGGGATGATCCACGTCATCACCGCGGCCAGCACGATGATCGAGAAGATGATGAGCGTTGTGTCGGGGACTTTGACGCTCGGCGTGGCGGTGGACATGGCGGAACGGTGGGTAATTTCAGAGATGATGGCGCCTCCGAAGGTATCGCTGGCGCACCAGATGCGAAAGCGCCGCTGGGCCACACGATGCCTCTGGGCTTTCTTTCACTTTTGCCGAAGAGATCGTCGGCAGCTTCGTCTGAATGTTTGTTCATTTTGTAGCGACAAAACGAACCAAAAACGCTGTCGATCTCGGGAACGCACAGCGGATTTTCCTGCGCACCATCCCGCACCTAGCAAGCCGGATGATTGACGCTGATTCGGACTATGTTGCCGTTGCTCGCTAGCTGAACGCTGCCCATCCGCTCTTTCCCACGCGCTCCGGGCCACGAGATCGACGTTGGAGACTCGCTGTGCTCGTTCGGTGATGTGGCTGACGTATCGGGCGCGAAAGCATCTTCCGAATACTGGCTGCCCGGAGTGCGGCGCTACGCCAGGAGCGAGATCGCGCCCGCGATCAGCGCTAAGAAAACGCCCACGATGAGCCCCTTCGCCGCGCCGATGACGTGGGGCCAGGTGCCTTCGAGGCGGGGGACGCCGGGGATGTCCATCAGCTTGGGCTTCATCCATTGGTAGATGAGGATGTCGATCACCACCAGGTCGAACAGGTTGATGACGACCTGCACCCAGTAGGCCGCCAGCGTAGCCGCCCAGAATCCGTAGCCTTGCGACGCGACCCACCACGCCGTTGCGATGCTGCCGCCCAGCAGGCATAGGGTGAAGGCGAGCGCCCAGGCCACCGCTTTACCCTTCGACTCCTCGGGGATCTCCTGCTCGCCCCGCGTGACGTCTGAGATCCAGATCTCGATGGCGAAGATGTACGACAGCCACGCCATGATGGCGAAGGGGATGCACGTCAGCGCACCGCCGATGACGCCGGGTATGAGTTGGAGGGTGCCCACCGTTAGCATCGGGAGGAGGTAAGGAATCGGTCACGGAGTCCAATATGGTCATCTGCCGACAAACCCGCACCGCTTTCCCTATCGATTCGATGATCCTGCTGTTCGCTAGAGGTTTCGGCAGTCTAGGCAAACGAGCAATCTGCTTCATTGGCCTGGAATGAGCATGCTCACCCCTGTACGCTCAAAATCCGATTGCCGGATTTGCATATCGAACTCGGGGTGTGTGGTAACCTGAATCGTAGTGTACTCCGTTTTGAAGACACGATCTAGCATCCGTGAGACTAGACTTGGCTGCTTTGAGGAGTCATTTTCGACGAAGTGCACAACCGCCCAAGGTATGAAGAGCGCTGGATGCCCTGATTTGAATAGCAACTTTGCCTTAAGCACGAGTCCTTCCTGCGTTGCCCCAATCAGATACGCACGAGCGAAGCTTACACCGCCAGCGCTGCCGCTGATCGGTGTCAATTTTACGTCAGTGATGTCCCGGCCTGTCTCTTTCAATGTGTAGTCTCTGGCCAACCTGGACCATCCTGATCGTTTTGCAAACACCCTTCCTATCAGAAGCCACATGCCCACGAATAGGGGAACGAAGACGGCAGGGGTCAAGAGCAAGAATTCAACACCCCTGAGCATCCAGTATGCAAGTACGTCCAACGGAAATGGTAGCGGAACCGCAAACACGGCGCAAACCCACACGAGGAAAATTGCAACGTGAGCGACTCGGAGGGCGACTCCAGTCAATCCCTTCAGTCTTTTCGCTTCAGTCATTCGATGTCTTCGCAAGTAGCATAGCAGAAGCTCTATCACTTCAAGGCAAAGTATAATAACCAATGGTGCTAGTTTGACAACGGCCTAGCACTCACCGAGACTGATAGTGACCAAACCAACGTCTCCTGTGAACGCCATGACCGCTGCCGACCTCGCCAACGCACTCCTACCCACTCAAGATCTC
>JBCCMF010000230.1:0-7770 GCA_039026435.1 Bacteroidota bacterium | reverse complement strand
GTTCCCGCGCGATGAGCTGCTGCACGTCGCCCTTGGCGGCCTCTAGCTCCAGGCGCTGGTCCTCCAAGGCGACGGTGCGTTCACGTACGCGGTCCATCTGTCGGCGTCGATCCTCCGTGAAGCGGCGCAGGTACCGCGCACGCACAAGCGCCTGGGTTACCGACCGTGCCGATAAGATTAAGGCGAGGTCGGACAGACGGCTCCGCTTGTAGGCGGCCTGCGCGCGGGTGGCGTAAGAATCTCGCAGAGATTCGATCTCGGCTTCGAGTGCCGAAACGCTGCGTTGTAGCGAATCAGCGCGTCCGTTCATGAGGCGGAGGCGTCCACGATAGGAGGCAATCAAGTCCTCTCGCAGAGCCAACTCGGCATCGAGTTCTTGCAACGTCGTCATCGCCGTTTGCTCATCGGCGCGGGTCGCGTCGATGCGCTCAGAGAAGTCCTCGATCTCGCGCTCGAGTTCACGCAGTGCGTTCTGCGACTGGATGCGCTCGGAGAGCGAGCTCTGCGCCCAGGACGTGGGCGCGATCGCAAGGAGGGCGAGAAGAATCCACGCCGCAAGGAGGCGCGGGCGCTGCAAAGACGAGGACAGCATGAGGAGCAAGGCGGTGTGTGCGGCGGAGGCGTCCGACCGGAAAGAGCGGCATCGAAGTCAGACGGCCAACATCGGGCAAGCATCATTCCACGCGCTCCACGTCGAGGCGGCCAGGGCTGAGGCTGGGGAACGAGAGGGCAGGCGGGTTGACGGTCATCTTGACGTGCTCAATGACAACGGTCGCCTCTTCGCTGGGCGCTTGCAGCACAACACGGCGAGGAATGACAAGGTCATCCACCTGATCGAATGAGGAGAACGTGCGGACCCCGATAATCTCGCCGGCGGGGCCATAGTCGATGGCTTCGACTACGCGCCAGAGGGCCGGGTCCACGCGGAGCAATTGCCGAACGGGGCCGCTTGGTGTCTCTAGCGACCCGCGTAGGAGGTAGTGCGCGCTGTCGCTGCTGATCTGCCAGTCAGCCGCGTCGATGGGAGCGACGGTCCCGGTGAGGCTCGCGAATAGGTCGCCGCTCGTGGGGGGGACAGGAACGAACCGTGTGACGGCATCGAGAGGCCCGGTGTAGAACGTACCGCCAAACGTGTACGCGACAAAAAACGAGTCGGGCGTGACCAAGCCCTTGCCTACGCGGATGCCGAACGGTCCTGAGAGGGAGCCGTAGAGCGAATCTTGCGACTGCCTCAGGCGTGCCGTGAGCGTGGCTCGTTGACCGGGGCGTTCCACCTTGATCCGGCTTTGGCTTTCGAACGCGACGAGTTGCTGGGCCTCGGCAACCACGGCCTGCATGATGACAGCCGCGGCGTGGTTTGGAAACGCCTCCGGCAACGTGGCGTCGGGGGCGTCGCTCACGAGGTCGGTGCTACGGCAACCGGCAGCAACAACGAGCGCGCCAATTAGCAAGAGGCACGAACCAGATCGACGGAGACGCATGGCTTGGAGATAGGTGGCGGAACAGGCAAAGCTAGCACCGAGCCGCCCCCAGCGCATCCATCGTCACGGTTGGAGCACGTTACGGGGTGCGAGCCAGCTTGTCGCGCAGGCGTGCATTGTCAGGATCAAGATCGAGCGCTCGCTGCCACGCGCTCCGAGCCGCCTCGGCGTTGCCGAGCGCGTCTTCCGCATTGCCGAGCCGCTCCAACTGGGCTGCGGTGGGCACGTCGAGGTCGCGAAGGGTACGGGCCGCATCGCCGGGGCGCTCAGCGCGAAGGAGGGCCTTGCTCGCCGCGTCGGCGAGATCGGGCTGGCCAGGAAAGAGCAGCAGCGCGTCGTCGGCCAGCCGCTCGGCCAGCGTAATCTCGTTCGCGAGGAGGGCAGTCTCCAGCGCCTGTACCCACCAATTTGGGCGACGAGGCTCGGCATCGACGGCCCGTGCCATCAAGCTTGCAGCTTCCGACGCGTCGGCGGCCCACAGCCGGAGGCGGCTGAGCATCTGGAGTGCCTCGGGGCGCTCCTCGACGGCCAGCACCTGCCGGAGTGCGGCCTCGGCATCAGGCCGGACTGCCGCGTCGCCCTCAGCGCGGTTGAACAGGGCGGCGGCACGCCCGAACAGCGCGTCGGGATCCTCAGTGGCGCCGAGATCGGCGAGCAGCGCCGTGGCCCCGGCGGCATCGTCCGCCTGGAGCGCACGCGCTGACAGCACGGCCACGTGCGGGTCGTGTGGGTAGTCGGCCCGCAGCCCGTCGAGGAGGGGCTGGGCTTGTTCGTCTTGCCCCACGTCGAGGTGCCGACGCGCAAGATCAAGGCGGACGACATAGGACGTGGGATCGTCGGCGAGCAAGGCTTCGACTTCGGCGAGCGCTGAAGCCGGGTCGTCGACCAACTCGTAGAGCGCGATTAGCCGTCGCCTGACGGGACGAGGGTTCGAGACATACGCGAGCCGTGCGCGCTGGGCCGTGATCGCCTCGTCGAGCTGGCCGAGTTCTTCCAGCAGGGTGGCCTGCGCGAGGCGAGCCAGATCAGCCTCGGGGTCGCGTTCGAGGGCGCGTGCGTATGCAGTCAGCGCCTCGTCATGGCGGTCTTGCGCTTGAAAGAGCTCAGCCGCGAGAAGGAGCGGTTCGAGTAGCGACGGGTCGGCCGTCGCAGCTTGCTGGGCGAAGAACAGGGCGTCGTCTGCATGGCCAAGGTCTCGATACGCCTCGGCGAGCGCGAGGAGGATGGCCCCGTCGTCCCCCACGAGGTCAAGCGCGGCGGTGTAGGCTTCGATGGCCCCTTCGAAGTTGCTCAGCCTCGCTTGGGTCAGCCCACGCACAAACAACCCGTTCGCGCGAAGCTCGGCCGAACTCACGGCTGCATCACCGTTCTGCCCCAGGACGCTCGGGGGCACAGCGACGCACAGCGTGCTCAGCAAGAGTGCTGCGTGGCAAAGCAAAGTGGCTAGTCGCATACGGGACACAGGAAGGCGAAAGGGAGAGAGGGCCGTCCGGCTTCGATTGGGTGTGAGCCTATAACGGCGCTGGGCGCGGAGTTGTGCAAGGCCCGCGGTATTTTCGCCCGGTGCACCACCCAGGACGCTGCAAGATCGTTCCCACTAAGATCGCAACCCGGTACCCCCATGGCCCAGCCCCGTTTCCGCGCTCCGGACACGATGCTCATCATCTTCTCGATCATCGTGCTCGCCGCGGTGGCGACGTGGTTCATCCCGCCCGGTGCGTACGAGAAGACGACGATGACCGTCGAGGGCGCGGGCGAGCGGAAAGTCGTAGTCCCAGGCTCCTTCGACTACGTGGAGCGCGAGGACGGGGGCTGGTTGGATCGGATTGGCGGCACCATCGGCATCATTTTGCTGGCTCCCATCCTCGGCATCACCGACCCGGACGTCGTGCCGATTATTGCATTCGTGCTGCTAGTCGGTGGAGCGTTTGCCGTGCTTCAACGTACAGGGGCCGTCGATGCGGCGTTGCGGAGGCTCGTGGGCGCCGCCGAACAATCGCGCGCCGTACAACTGGCGCTCGTGCCGCTCTTCATGACGGTGTTCTCGTTGGGGGGAGCCACCTTCGGCATGGCTGAGGAAACGATCCCGTTCGTTCTCATCTTCGTACCGCTCGCCTTGGCGCTTGGCTATGACAGCATCACCGGCGTTGCGATCCCGTTCGTTGGTAGCGGCGCGGGCTTCGCCGGGGCGTTCCTCAATCCGTTTACGGTGGGTGTCGCCCAAGGTATCGCGCAGGTGCCGTTGTTCTCAGGCGTGCCCTTTCGCATCGGTCTGTGGGTATGCACGACAACGGTGGCTACAGCCTTTGTCATGGGGCACGCGGCCCGAGTCAAGCGCGACCCCACTCGCAGTCCCACCTACGCAATCGACCAGAAAAAGCGTGCGGAAGACGGACTCCATGATCCCGATGCGACGGCAAGCTTGACGGCCTCGCAGCGCAACGTGCTCCTCGTCTTTGCAGTCGGGCTCGTTGTGCTCGTCTACGGCGTGCTCGAATTCGGGTGGTACATCAACGAGATCGCGGCACTCTTTGTCGCCCTCGGCATCGTGATGGGGTTGGTGGGGGGCCTGGGAGGCAACGGCACGGCCCAAGCGTTTCAGCAGGGCGCGCGCGACCTCGTGGCAACGGCGCTCATCATCGGCCTCGCGCGGGGCATCCTCGTTGTCCTCCAGGATGCGCAGGTGATCGACACGATTCTGTTCGCGCTCGCCTCGGCCGTCGGCGACTTTGGACCCGCTGTTGCGGCCTCGGCCATGTATGGGGTCCAGACGGCACTCAACTTCTTCGTACCGTCAGGGAGTGGGCAGGCGGCGCTCACGATGCCGCTGATGGCGCCCCTCGCAGACCTCGTGGGTGTGAGCCGTCAGACGGCCGTCCTCGCCTTCCAGATGGGCGACGGGTTCACCAACCTCATCATCCCGACGAGCGCCGTGCTCATGGGCGCGCTCTCCCTGGCCGACGTGCCCTGGCAGACGTGGGCACGCTGGATCTTACCCCTTCAGCTTCTTCTCTTTGCGATGGGTGTCGTGGTCCTCGTCATCGCCGTCAGCATCGGTTGGACAGGGTAGGCGTTGAGATTGGAGACTTGAGATGCTCGATCTGGAACTCCGCCAATCAGAACCCACCAATCCCAATCTTCAATCTCGTGTGCTCCCGCCTCGATGGCGGCGGCCCTGGCCCCACATCAGCTTACTGCGGAGCGTCTTAAAGTAGGTCTGGCCCGGCAAGGTGACGAGGTGGGCAACGTGGTCGGCCTTCCGGATCGTGATGCGGAGGCCGTCCGTGCCGGGGCGTTCCGTCTGGCCGTCGGCTGCGACGACGTAGCCGCCGCCGCGGGCGCTCACCTTGAGCTCAACGTGGCAGGACTCCGGCAGGATGATTGGCCGGGCTGTGAGGGTGTGCGCCGCGATGGGCGTCAGCACGATCACGCCTGAACCTGGCGTGATGATCGGGCCGCCCGCCGAGAGCGAGTAGGCTGTTGAGCCAGTCGGGGTGGCGACGATGAGGCCGTCGGCCCAGTAGGTATTGAGGAAAATCCCATCCACGTTTGCCTCCACCTCGATCATGCTCGTGGAGCCCGACTTGTCGATCACGAAGTCGTTCATGGCCACGAACGTCTCCGAGCGGGCGTCGACATGATGAAGCGTCGCTTCGAGGAGCAGGCGTTCCTCCGTGGCATAGCGGCCTGCCTCGATCTGTTCGAGAGCAGCGGTGAGGTCGTTAACCTCGACCTTCGCCAGGAAGCCAAGCCGCCCGATGTTGACGCCGAGGATCGGGGTGCCCGAGCTGCCTACGTCGGCGACGGAGCGCAGCATCGTGCCGTCGCCGCCAAACGAAAGCACGAGGTCGCTATGGCGCGCCAGGTCCGACACCGCCTCGCGACGGCACGTCGCCGTGTCTACCAACGCCCGTCGGTCGAGCCCCTCGGCAATGTGCGTGTCGAGGCAGTAGCCCAACCCGCGTCCGTCGAGCCAGCGGAGCAGTTCGGCAACGGCGGGCCAGAGCTCGTCCTTGTAGGGGTTGCCGGTGATGCCGTAGGTCATAAAGCGTTGGGCAGGGGAGTCATCACGCAGAAACATACGCGCGTCGAGTAAGGGTCTGGCGGCTGGGAGCGACTACCGGGGCGAGAGCGGGTTTTCCCCGATTGACATGGCCGATGTGGCCGTGTTTGCTTGTCAGATCCCACACGACCCTTCATACGCTATGCATCTAGTCGTTATTGGGAACGGCATCGCTGGAATCACAGCGGCGCGCCACGTTCGCAAGCTCAGCGCCGATGCGCGCATCACGGTCGTCTCTGAGGAGAGCGACCACGCCTACTCGCGCACGGCGCTGATGTACCTCTACATGGGCGACCTCCAATTCGCCCATACGAAGCTCTACGAGGACCACTTCTGGCCGAAGAACCGCATCGACCTGGTGCGTGATCGCGTGGTCGCGGTGGACACCGCCACCAAGACGCTCACCATGCGGGACGGCCCGCCGCTCGCCTACGACACATTGATGATCGCGACCGGCTCCACGCCGCGGTTCGCGGGGTGGCCCGGTGAGCATGCAACGGGCGTGCAAGGCTTCTACAGCCTGCAGGACCTCGACCGGATGGAGGCCGACACCGTAGGCATTCGCCACGGGGTGGTCGTGGGAGGCGGGCTGATTGGCGTTGAGCTTGCAGAGATGCTGCACACGCGCGCGATCGGCGTGACGCTGCTCGTGCGCAGCGAATGGTACCTCCCCGCTGCGCTCCCCGAGGAAGAGGGCCACATGGTCAACGCCCACATCCTCGACCACGGCATCGACCTCCGGCTGAAGACCGAACTGGACGAGGTGCTCACGGACAACGCCGGCCGCGTGCGTGGCGTGCGTACGAATCGCGGCGATGAGATCGAGGCGCAGTGGGTCGGCATCGCCATCGGCGTCGCGCCCAACATTGGCTTCCTCAACGGCTCCGGCATCGATACGGACCGCGGTGTGCTCGTCGACGAGCACTTCCGCACGAGCGACCCCGACGTGTTTGCCGCGGGCGACTGCGCGCAGCACCGCACGCCGCCGCCAGGGCGTCGGCCGCTCGAACCGCTGTGGTACGCCGGTCGCGTGCATGGGGCCACGGCCGCGTTTGCCATCTGCGGCATGTCGCGCCCCTACCGCCCCGGCGTGTTCTTCAACTCCGCTAAGTTTTTTGACCTCGAGTGGCAGGTCTACGGTGATCTCCAGACTACGCTTCCGGAGACCCAAGGCACGCTCTACTGGCAGCATCCAACGTCGGAGAAAGCGATCCGGATCAACTACGCGATGGATGCAGACGCTACGGGCGATGGCGCGCCCCTACCCCGCGTGGTGGCTGTGAACGTGATGGGCATCCGCTACCGTCACGATGTCTGCACGCACTGGGTGGAGCAAGGCACGGACCTCGAAACCGTGCTTCGAAACCTAGGCGCGGCCAACTTCGACCCGGAGTTTACCCCGCAGCACGAAGCCGACCTCGTGGCACAGTACAACCGCCAGACTGGTCGCGACCTCGTCCTCAAGCGCAAGCGCGGATGGCGGCAGCGCCTGGCCGTGCTGGCGGGTGCCTGACGCCGTCCGCGATATCGATGCCGCTCCGGGCCGCGCGCAGCCCCCGGCACCCGTGATCCCACCAAGCGCGCCAATCCTGACCCCCCATGTCCACGCAGATCCTCACCGCACCGCGTCCCCCCACGACCTCGGGACCTGGATCGGCCCCTTTCCAGCTGAGCGCCGACCGGCCAACGTTTGACCAGATTCCGACCTACGACCCGTCGCTGGCGCTGACGGGCAATCCCGCCTACCATCCGTCTCGTGGGCAGAAGTGGGCGCTGACGGCCGTCGCCGTGGGCGCCCTCGCCTGCCTCGTCGGTTGGGCGAGCGGAAACGGCTTCGACGGGCTGCTCTTGGCCCTGGTGGTGCTCGGGTTTGGTGGCGGGGGCATGACCTACGCTTGGCTGACTTACGGGCGTGGCCACGCAGGCGTCCACAACCACGGGATCATGTTCAGCGCCCAGCAGGCTCGCGGCCACGTTGGCTGGCTGTGGGGCATCCTGCTGACCGGTCTCTACGTCCTCGTCTACTGGTTCCCGCAACACCTGACTGGCCTCATTGCCGTATTCGATCCCATATCCGACGCGCTCAACTACTACGAGGGCTCGCGGCAGTGGGTGATGTACGGCACGTTCTACACGCTGGCCGTGCTGACGATGGGGCTCCGGGCGATCCTCAAGTACCGGCACGTCCGGTACCAGCGGATCCGGACAATGAGCGTGATGTTTTGC
>JBCCMF010000229.1:0-7772 GCA_039026435.1 Bacteroidota bacterium | reverse complement strand
GCGTCAACGCCAGAACGAGGCTCAGCGGGATCCATCCGATCCAAAGGGAAGCTAGCGGAGACCGAGTGGGTGCTGGCGGGGCCTGAAGTGAGCGCGTGGTGTGCGTAGCCATGAAAGGCGTAGAGCCGGAGGAGAAGACGGCAATGCACGCGTGCCTCAGGCTGCCACAGGCTTGGCGTGCTGCGTGTGTCGAGTCTGCTGAGGTTGCCGCAGTGGCTTGAAGCGCCACGTGTAGAGCAGCAAGATGACGCCTTGCACGACGAGCATGTTCGTGACGAGGAAGAATAGGGCCTCTTCAATCGGCAGCCCAAACAGCATCCAGCCTGTCGTGAACGTCTCGGAGATGTGCCAGATACCGAGTTCGAGCGCGATGCGGTCGGCGACCCATAGGTAGAGTGTGGGCACAGCCACGGCGAGGAATGTGAGCCGCCCCATGCGCCATAGATGATGGCCACCGTAGGCCCACTGGATCGCAATCATGGGGCACGCCCAGACGAGGATGAGCGCGAGGTAGCGGTAGGACTCTTCAGCAAAGATCAGGGCACCCAGTCCACTGAGGGCGATCCAGAACAGTGTGCCTCCCCAGCGGATCCACGGGTGAGCAGCGGGTTTAGGCAGGGGCTGATGCACTCCTTTGTCCATCAAGCGGTACAGCCAGAGGCCTGTTAGCAGCGGCTGCAGGATAAAGAAGGCGTATTCCTCAATCGGGACGTAGCCCAACGTAGCTAGCACACGCCCTTCGCCGTAGCCCCACACCTCGGTTTGTACAAGGTAATTGTCCCAAGGCGTGGTGTAGAGAAACGCAATGGCGGTAATGGCGAGCAGCGAGACCGCCTTTTTCGTCGTATCCCCGAGGTTCACGCGTGGAGCCGCCAGCTTGAGCGCGATGATCGCCGGGAAGGTGAAGACAAGATGGAACTGCAGATACGTCATATCAGGGGAGTCGAGCGCAGCAGGAGGAACGATGTACGGGCCGATGGAGCTCATCTCCCCGCAAGAAATGTGACTACGAGCGGTTGTCCGAAATGCGATTACGGGCGACGCCAAAGCCCATCGCCGCGCCCACCACGGCAAACCAGGGCCACGACTCTAATATGCCTACCATCGTCTCGGGCCCATTGTGGAAGAGCGAGGCGGAGGCGCCAAAGAACACGCCAAACAGAGCACCGAAGACCGTGCCGACCACCGTGGCGGTCAGCAACAGAGTAAAGGGCGAAACGGAGGGGCGAGCCATCATGCTGAACAGGGGGGAGGAGGGCGAAAGAGGGCAAGGAAAAGAAGACAGCCGAGGCCAGGGCTTACGGGCGCTGGCCTCGGCATGTCTAACAGGAAGCGAGATTATGCCGCGGCGGCTGCGCCCGTACCAACGACCCAGCCTTCTTCTTCAGTCTTGGCACGTGCGATGGCGTAGATCATCACACCATAGCCTGCCTTGGCGGCGACGTCAGCGATCGTGTAGCCCACCTGGATGGCGACTTCGGCGCCAGCACCGCTGAGGCCGATGAACGGAGCCATGTAGGCGATGGGGTAGAAGCCCCATGTACCGATGAGCAAGAGGCGGATGTTGCGGAACAGCACCTGCACTTCACCCGAGCGGCCTTCGATGGCGCTACCCAGCTCGCCCCACAGGATGAAGAGGATATAGGCGAAGGGAACCGTGCTCAGGAAGCCCCAGATGGCGCGTGTCATGTTGTCATCGGAGACTTCACCGGGGTAGCCCAAGGCGATCATGAGCGCCGAAGCGATCACCAGCTTGGTGAGCATGCCACTCCGCTTGCTCTTGGCGATGTTCATCACGAGCACGAGCTCAACCAAGAGGAGCGGCACCGTCAGCAGCCAGTCTACGTAGCGATAGGCATCGTTGAAGGGCTCGCCGCTGGGCACGTACATGCCGTTCGAGAGCGTGTAGGCAGCTTCCCAGCTGCCAATGATGCGCCAGTAGTGGTATGCAGCGATACCGACAACCAGAGCCGACACCATCATCGAGATCCGGTACTTCGGAGCCAGACGACTTTGCGACATAATGAAGAACACGAACGCAGCTGTCATGCTGGCGACCGTGAACGAGAACATGTTGAAGACAAGGCTATACTGCCCTATCGTCAAGTCGGGGAGTTGTAGTTCCATGAGCGTCTCATGTAGAGTGAAAAGTGGTGCAAAGAGGCTTACGAGAAGCTTTTCGAAAGCTATTGAAAGGTTGTGGTTGGCAATGTAACGGGCGTGTATAATCGTGGTCCGTAAGACATATCTGCAAAAATATCACATACTAACGATATCTATATACACCTAGGCATCTGTTACACATATGACCGATATGTGACGAAGCACGCGCGCCCAGGGAAATGATTCCAAGGCCTGAGTCGATTGGAAAACATGAAGAAACGCCTGTTCTGTCGGCATGCAGAACGTATGCTGGGCAGGACGCGTACCGACCAGCCCGATCCTCTTGCCAGTGTCTGAATCCCGTCATGGGTAGTTTGATAGCCAGCCTCGACCACGAACGCATTCGTCAAGCGGTAACCGAAGCAGAGCAGCGCACGTCGGGCGAGATCGTGCCCGTGGTGGTGCCCACCAGCGAGACGTATGAGGTCGCCCTGTGGAAAGGCGCGCTCTCCGGCGGACTCATCCTGCTGGCTGTGGTGCTCGGGCTCGCGTCGTTCTATGACGGCTGGGGATGGGCCTGGGCCTACTCGGCGTGGGGCAGTGGACTGGCGCTGGCCGTGGGCTGCTTGGCAGGCTGGGGACTGACGCGCAGCATCCCGGCGCTACGACGCCAACTGGCAGGAGCCGACCGCATGGCATTGGCGACGCACCAACGGGCACTGCAAGCCTTTGTGGAAGAAGAGGTCTTCCGCACCCGCGACCGCACAGGCATCCTAATTCTGCTCTCGCTCTTCGAGCACCGCATCGAAGTCCTCGGCGACGAAGGCATCAACCAAGCCGTGGATGCCGACGATTGGGTGGCCATCGTGGACCACATCCGTGCGGGCATCCGGTCAGGCCGCGCAACGGACCATCTCGTGGAGGCCATCGAGATGTGCGGCAATTTGCTCGAAACCAAGGGCGTCGCCATCAAGCCCGACGACACCAACGAACTACCGGATGGGCTACGCATCCGCAAAGAGTAACACTAGGCGATACCTCGTGTAGATGTCAACGCCGCTTGAATTTAGCGCTGGGGTTTGTGCCCTAGTGCACAGCGCCGTATCCTTGCACCCCATGCGTACCGCCTGCCGCCATACCGCCACCCGCTCGCGACGCGTCCGACGACGCGCCCGTTTGAGGTGACCAACGCACGCAGGTGATGGTGTCCTGCAACAGACGCCAACTTTACATCGCATGGTCCTGCACATGTCGCGCGTTGGTTCTCGGAATGAACCGGCGCTTTTTTTTTGCTTGAACGATCCTTCGCCTCCGTACATGTCCATTGTCCTTGCCTTCAGCGGCGGCCTCGACACCTCCTACTGTGTGCCGTACCTGCTGGAAACCTACAACGAGCCTGTCTACACGGTCACGGTGAACACAGGCGGCTTGCCTGACGATGAGGCGGCGAGGCTGGCAGAGAAGTCGAAGGCGCTCGGCGCCACCGAGCACACCACCATCGACGCTCGCGCCGACCTCTTCGACGAGGTGCTGAGCTACCTGATCAAGGGCAACGTGCTGCGGGGCAACGTGTACCCGCTGTGCGTGGGCACCGAGCGCATCATCCAGGCGCGCTACGTGGTGGAGGTCGCCCGCGAGGTGGGCGCCCGCGCCATCGCGCACGGCAGCACGGGCGCAGGCAACGACCAAGTCCGCTTCGACACCACGCTCCGCCTGCTCGCCGACGACCTAGACATTATCACGCCCATCCGCGAGCAGGGCCTGAGCCGCGAGGCGTCGGCGGCGTTCCTCAATGCGCGCGGCTTTGCCGTGTCGGCCGCGACCACCACGTACTCCATCAACAAAGGCATGTGGGGCACCACGATTGGCGGGAAGGAGACGCACACCGCCGCGCTACCGCTGCCCGATGAGGCGTATCCCGACACCGTCAGCGCCACCGAGGCACCGGACACGCCGCTCGACCTGACGATCAACTTCGAGCAAGGCATCCCCACACATCTCGACAGCGAGGCGATGGACCCGGTGACGCTCATCGAGCGCCTCAACGCCCTTGGCGCCGCGCATGGCGTCGGGCGCGGCATGCACGTGGGCGATACCATCATGGGCATCAAAGGCCGCGTCGGGTTTGAGGCACCAGCGGCCCTTATCCTCGTCGAGGCCCACCGCGAGCTGGAGAAGGTGGTGCTCACGCGCTGGCAGCAGTTCCAGAAGAGCCACCTCGCCGACTTCTACGGCATGCTCCTGCACGAGTCGCAGTACTTCGACCCCGTCATGCGCGACATCGAGGCCTTCCTCGACCAGTCGCAGACAACGGCGACGGGCACGGTGAAGGTGCGGCTCTTGAAGGGACGCATCGACGTGCAGGGCGTGGAGAGCCCGTACTCGATGTTCGACACGGGCGTGGCCACCTATGGCGAGACGAACGCGTTGTGGGATGCCCGCGACGCGCGCGGCTTCGCCAAGATCGTCGGCGTGCAGGCCTACCTCGCGGCCCAGGCTCGGAAGCACGCCCAGGCCGACTGACCCATGGGAAGCATCGTCACCGCCGATATCGTTGCGTCGAGCACGTCGCCGTGCCAGCTGCCTGCCGAGGTAGAGCTGGCCGACTACCTCGTGGCCGAGGAGGGCTACTGCGTGGCCGTCCGCGCCCTGGCCGAGAAGGAGGTCTACAACGTGGTCGAAGGCTGCGACGAGGTCTTCCACACGATCAAGAAAGGTCACATCCTGATCGGTGCGCTGGGCGAGCGGCAGGCGCTCAAGGGCTACAGCGGCCGCATCCCGCGACGCATCCAGGTCGGCGACACGCTGCACGTGCTCAACATGGGCGGCATCATCGGGCTTTGCACGTCAGACCATCCTAACCTCGGCCCGGCGTTGCCCGTCGAGGTGCTGGGCGCCGTCATCGACCAGGCCGATGGGGTGCGGACGCATGCGCGCATCCAAGATTACGCCCTCGATCCGGTGTACAACCTCGCCGAGAGTGCGCCGCTGGTAATGGTGGCGGGCACGTCGATGGACACGGGCAAGACGTACGCGTGCGCTAAAATCGTGCAGGGGCTGACCGCGCGCGGCCTGCAGGTGGGCGCGGCCAAGCTGACGGGCGCCTCGCTCATGCGCGACGTCCGGGCGATGAAGGAGAACGGCGCTATCGCCGTCGCCACGTTTACCGACGCGGGCATCGTGGCTTCGACGAACAAGGTGATGCCGCCGTTTGCCAAGGCGATGATCGCCTCGCTGAACGACTACGAGCCGGATGTCATCGTCCTCGAACTGGGCGACGGGTTCATCGGCTACTACGGCGTGGACGACCTCCTACAGGACAAAGAGCTGGCGCGGCACACCAAGGCGCACGTGGTGGCGGCGACGGACCTCGCAGGCGTCTGGGCGGCGGACCAGCTGTACCGCTCGCGCTATCGCAGCGACATCACCGTGATGGTAGGGCCAGTGACGGACAACCTCGTGGGCAAGCAGTACATCCAGAACGCCCTCGGCATCGCGGCGCACAACGCCATCACCGAGCCCGAGGCCATCGTCGACGCGGTCGTGCAGGCACTCCACACCACGCCCAACGTGGCGGCACCGATGCGAGGCATAGTATGAGCGCGATGAAACAGGTAGCCCTCTTGCACGGCGCCGGATACGTAGGCGGCGAAGTCATCAAGCTGATGACCAGGCACCCCTCGGCCGAGCTGGTGGCGGCCACGAGCCGGGCATTCACCAACCAACCGATCTGGGCAGCACATCCGCATCTGCGCGGGACGACCGACCTCGCGTTCTGCAGCTTCGACGACCTCGACTTCGGCGCGCTCGACGCCATCCTGGTCACTGCCGAGCACGGCCAGGGCGTAGTGGCCGTGCAGCGCTTGCTGGAGCGCGGCTTCGCAGGCGCCATCGTCGATCTCACCGCCGATTTCCGCTTCGAGCGGCCCGAGCAGTACGAGACGTGGTTCGGCTACACGCATCCGGCGCCGGAGCTGCTGGACACGTTTCAGTATGGGCTGGTCGAGGTGAACGCGCCGTATCCCGCGGGCACGCAGTACATCGCCAACCCCGGCTGCTTCGCGACGGGCACGTCGCTGGCGCTGTATCCGCTGGGGCAACACCTCGGCACGTTCGAGGCGCACATCCAGGCGCTGACGGGCGCCTCGGGCTCCGGCGCCAGGCCCAAGCCGACGACCCACTTCCCGACGCGCTCGGGCAACGTCCGCGCCTACAAGGTGCTGCGGCACCAGCATCAGCCCGAGATGCAGCAGATCGCCGGACCCGGCGCGACGCTCCACTTCGTCCCCGTCTCCGGCCCGTGGACACGCGGCATCTGGGGCACCGTGCACGTCAGCCTGCCCGACGGCGTCACCGAAGCCGATGTCGCCAGCTGGTACCACGCCGCCTACGCCGATAAGCCGCTGATCCGCCTGTGGGAAGGCCTGCCCGAGCTCCGCGCCGTCGTCAACACGCCCTTCGCCGACCTCGGCTGGGTGGTGCAGGACGGTCACCTCGTCGTCGGCTTCGCCATCGACAACCTCCTCAAAGGCGCAGCCAGCCAAGCCATCCAAAACCTCAACCTTGTCCTCGCCCTCCCCGAAACCACAGGCCTCCTCCCGAATCAAGCATGACCCCCAGCACTGTCATCCCGAGCGAAGTCGAGGGATCTTCTCCGTATACGTCTTGCACGGCGAGCAAGTGGGAGATCCCTCGGCTCCAGCCGCGGCCTCCGCTCGGGATGACACGATTGAGCGTTGTTGATCATCCGAACAAAATTGCTGCCTTCCTCGCTTCGACCTGCCGACCTGAGACCCTAAAAAGACCATGACGACCGACGCTGTTTTCCAGATCGAAGACACCTTCCAGATCCCGACGTACAACAAGCTGCCCATCGCGCTCGAACGCGGGGAGGGGCGGTACGTGTGGGACACCGACGGCAACCGCTACCTCGACTTCTACGGTGGCCACTGTGTCACCATCCTCGGCCACTGTCCGCCGCCCGTGGTCGATGCGGTGAAGAAGCAGGTGGAGACGCTGATTTTCTACTCGAACGTCGCGTACAGCCCCGTGCGGGCGCAGGCGGCGCAGCGGATCACGGCATTGGCGCCCGAGGGGTTGCAGCATGTCTTCTTCTGCAACTCGGGCACCGAGGCGAACGAGACCGCCATGAAGCTGGCGCGCACGGTGACGGGCAAGCCGCACATCATCGCGATGGAGACGGGCTTCCACGGCCGCACGCTGGGCAGCTTAGCCGCCACGGCGAAGGAGGCCTACCGCAAGCCGTACCAGAAGGTGCTCGCCGACGTGTCGTTCGTGCCGCTGGGCGATGCCGACGCGCTGGCCGCAGCTTTGGCCTCGCGCGATGACGTCGCCGGTGTTATCATGGAGCCGATCCAGAGCATGAGCGGGATGTACGAAGCCGACGACGCCTACTACCGCACCGCCCGCGAGCTGTGCAATCAGCACGGCGCGCTCCTCATTTTCGACGAGGTGCAGACGGGCGTAGGCCGTACGGGCACGTTCTCCATCAGCCAGCAGCTGGGCATGACGCCCGACCTGGTCACGATGGCCAAGAGCCTCGCCTCGGGTATTCCCATCGGCGCCGTGCTCACCACCGACGCGGTCGCCGCCACGGTCAAGCCCGCCGATCAGGGCACGACGTTCGGCGGCGGCATGATCGCGATGGC
>JBCCMF010000228.1:0-7772 GCA_039026435.1 Bacteroidota bacterium | reverse complement strand
GCGTTGGGCATCAGGTGTATCGGTGCCCGCTCTTGCGCGCACGGCCACCGAAGTGTTGCTCAGCACGGCCGTCCGGCACAGCAACACCGCCGATCGGATCTCGGCTGAGGTGCGCCTCCGCTACCACGCGTGCGGGGGCCACCTCCCGTGCTGTTCTGTGGTGAAAGTCGCCCCCTGCTCGCCTCGGCAGTGTGGCCGTCGTCTCCCTCGCTGACCCTCCTTAAGCAAGGGTGGGCACCCATCCAGTGCGTGCGCTCGTCTCCGGGAAATTGCTGCTCGTCCCACGAGGCCTCCCCTCCAACTTGGCCTCCCGTGTACGCTTGGGATGATATCGCGAGGCGCGGTGCTACAGTCTCGTTTTCGAGGCCTGAAGCCCGGCATCGGATCCAGCATCTTTTTTCGGATGAGCGTACCAGCCTTGGGGTAGTGACGTGTACCGTACATAGATGCGCCCTTCCAGGGTAGCTCTCCTCCCGACATCGGCACACGAAACCGCATACACTATGGCTATGCCAGCCCCCGAGGCCTTGGCAGCATGGGCGCAGCAGATCAAGCACGCTGACCGACCCGCCTTCTCTGCGCTGTTCAGCGCGCTCTACCCCAAGCTGGTGTGGTACACACGCACACTGGTCCGCGACGAGAGCACGGCGCGCGACATCGTGCAGGAGGCGTTCATCCGCCTGTGGGATCGACGCGCGGCCCTCGACCCAAACCGCTCCATCCAGGCGTTGCTCTACGTCACCGTGCGCAACCTGACCCGCAACCACCAGCGCGACACGCAGACGCGCAGTGCCCTGCTGGAACGGATGGACACTACACGCACGACATCGTCCCGCCCCGACGACGGGCTCAACACCGAGCAGTTGGGGCAGCACCTCCGGCGCTGGATCGACGCCCTGCCCACTCGCCGCCGCGAGGCCTTTGAGCTCAGCCGCTACTGCGGGCTGACGCACCGCGAGATCGCCCGCGTCATGGGGCTCTCGCCACAGACCGTCGAGAAGCACATCACCCAAGCCCTTCGGCACTTGCGCGAGCAGCTCGGTGCCCTGGACCCAGACCTCTTGCAACGATGAACACGAATGCTGAAAACCGCTCTCAGCCCGAAGGCACGCCCCTGCCATCGCACGTGCAGGCGTGGCTCAACACGCTGCCCGAAGACGAGCGCTCGGCCCTACGTACGACCTGGGACCTCGCCGAGACCGCCCGAGGCGACGAACCCGACGAGCCCGACGAAGCGAGCGTGCAAGACGCGCTATCGGCATTCTGGGACACCGTCGATGACCGGGGGGCTGCTCCAAAGCCACGACTCGACCGTCCGGCACGCCCACGAGCGGCCACGAGACGCCTGCCGTCCATCGTCCGTTCGGCGGTGGTGGCCTTGCTGATCGCGTGCGGCTTCGCGCTGGGCTGGGCATCGGGTGCAGGCGTGTTCATGTCCGGCGGAACCGACGGCCAGACCCAGTACATGGTCTTGCTGCGCGGCGGTGACTTTGCGGACCGTTCGCCCGAAGAAATGCAGCGCATCGTCGGCGAGTTTCAGGGCTGGGCGGAAGAGCTTCAGCAGGCCGGCCGCTTCCTGGCTGGCGACGAGCTGGCCGAGGACGGCCGCGTGCTTGCCCGCGAACGCGGTCAGACGATCACACAAACCTTTGCGATGGGCGCCGCGGGCATCGGCGGCTACTTCATCATCAGCGCCCGCGACTACGACGAGGCCGTAGCCATCGCCAGCGAGTCGCCGCAGCTCGACTACGGCGGCACGGTCGAGATCCGCCCCATCGTCAACTGACACACCGTCAACTGACAGCACCCTCCTCAAAGAAACCGACGAGCCCTCCCATGCACACGTCACGTCCCCGTTTACGCACAACGTTACTCAGCACCGCCCTCTTGGTGCTCACCACTCAACTAGGATTTGCCCAGTCTATGTCTACTCCCGAAACCTGGTCGGCCGCGCAGCACGAGGTGTGGCAGACCGTAGCATCATACAGCGACGCGTCCAAAGAACGCGACTTGGAACGCTACCTCAGCCACTGGCACCCGCGCTTCCTCGGCTGGCACAGCGGCGATGACGTCCCCACCAACAAAGCCGACCGCGCCGAAGGCCTGAACTGGTACTTCTCACAGACCACGCCCGAGGACTACGCGCTAGAGCCGCTGGGGCTGGAAGTCGTCGGCACCACGGCGGTGGTTCACTACCGCATCCAGCAGACCCTCCGCATGCCCGATGGCAGCACCGCGCCCGATGTGTCTCATTGGACCGATGTGCTCGTCAAAGAAGACGGACGGTGGTGGCTGATGAGCGACCACGGCGGCAGTGTGGCCCCGGCATCCGTACCCGCCGAGTCGCTGGGCCTCAAGGTCAACCACGTCCGGCTACGCGTGCACGACGTAGACGCCGCCGCCGCGTTTTACACCGACGTCTTGGGATTCGAACGCGATACTGCACCGTGCGGCCCCGGGCGCATCGGCCTGAAGGGCGCCATGCTGCCGCTGGTTTTGGAAGAAGCCGATGGGCCTCTCCCCCCTCTATCTGAGGCCACGCCGCGTACGAAGGTCACGCTGGAGGCCTATGACCTGCATGCCACGATGGCGCGCTTGAAAGGCGAAGGCGTGGCGTTCACGATTGACCCGCCTGTGCCGTTTGGTGTGAACGCGGCGGGCGAGCCGCTAGGCCTAGCCACACGCTTCCAAGATCCCATGGGCCACGAGTTCTCGATCGTCGAAGAGCCGCAAGAAGGCGCCGCACCGTTCGATGGCATCCGCGTGTACAACGCAGGCTTCGACGTCCCCGATGTGGAGGCGGCCCAGACCTTCTACACGGACGCCCTGGGCTTCGAAGTGCTCAGCGACGAGTACCTCCCGAACGTACCGATGCAGCACACCGACGGATCGTTTGCCTTCATGCTGCACGGCCATACCGACCTTGGCCCGGCACCAACGATACAGCCGGATGAGGCCGCCGTGATGATGGTGTTCAGCACAGCCGACCTGGCGCAGACGGTCTCGGCATTGCAACAGCGAGGCGTAGACGTCCTCATCAACGACGCTGTCAGCTCCGTCGTCACCTTCCAAGACCCGTTCGGCAACGTGGTCCAGGTGAGCGAAGTCAAATAAACTCCACGCTCTCCGTGCGGATGTCTGGACGCAGCAGAGCCCCAGGCATCCGCATGTCCCTGTTCGCCATCCAGCGCGATCAGATAACCCAGATATTGTCGATCACGCGCATTGAATCTCGCACATCCACCAGCTATATTCAGCGATTGTATACAATCGACAAAGCACGACTGTGGGCCTCAAACGGATTGATCACAAGGACCTCGGCCAGCTGACTTATCATCAGGTGAAGGAGCTGATCGTGCGCAAGGCGCTGCGCCCCGGCGATCACATCCGGCAGGACGAGATGGCGCAGCAACTGGGCGTGAGCCGGACGCCGCTGCTCAAGGCCCTGAACCTGCTGGAGCGCGACCTGCTGGTGGAGTTCATCCCCCGGCGCGGCTACTTCGTGAAGCAGTACACCTACGCCGAGATGCGCGAGGTCTTTCAAGTGCGCGAGGTGCTGGAAGGCCTTGCGGCACGCCTGGCCGCCGAGCATATTACCCTCGACGAGACCGCCTACCTGCGCAGCCTCTTCGCTCCGTTCCACGGCGCAGACGCCATCGACATGGCGGCCTACGAGTCGGCGGACCAGGCTTTCCACCGCCAGATTGCGGCTATCGGCGCCAACGCGGTGCTGGCAAAGCTGGAGGTGATGCGCAACGTGCAGGTGCTGGCCTATCAGATGGGCCTCCACCTCAGCCCCGAGCAGACGTTGACTGACCATGCCGCCATCATCGACGCGCTAGAGCGCCGCGACGGGCTCGGCGCTGAGCGGCTGATGCGCGCGCACATCAACGCGGGCACCCGCATCATTGAGCAGCACATTGCCGAGGGGCAGCCATGAGCACACTGACCACGAGCACGCCCAGGACACGTCAGCGGTTCGTGCTGATCGGGCTGCTGTTCGTCCACTCCGTCAACACCATCATGGACCGCGTGGCGATCTCGGCTGCGCGCGACCCCATCATGCAGGATCTGGGCATCAACGACCAGATGATGGGCTACATCTTCGGCATCTTCGCGCTCGGCTACGCGCTCTTCCAGATTCCGTCGGGGTGGTTCGCCGACCGGTTTGGGCCGCGGAAAGCGCTTACATGGGTCGTCTCGATCTGGAGCACGTTCACGATGCTCACCGGGGCGGCGTGGAACGCAGCATCGATGCTGATGCTGCGCTTCCTCTTCGGCGCAGGCGAGGCCGGGGCGTTCCCCGGGGCCACACGCGCCTTCTTCCGCTGGCTGCCGGTACGCGAGCGCGGCATGGCGCACGGCATCAACTTCTCCGGGACGCGGCTGGGCGGCGCCATCGCGCTCTTCCTCATCCCCGGCATGATCGGCCTCGTGGGCTGGCGCTGGACGTTCGTCATCAACGGCTTCCTCGGCATCGTATGGGCCGCTGCGTGGCTGTGGTGGTTCCGCGACGAGCCCCGCGACAACGGCAAGATCAACGCGGCCGAGCTCGAATACATCGAGGAGGGCCAAGCCGAAGATTTTGGCGGCGAGGACAAAGGCACGTTTGGGCAGATCTTCACGTCGTCGAACATGCTGCTGGCGATGTACCAGTACTTCGCGGGCAACGTCACCTTCTTCGTGACCTACACGTGGCTGCTGCCCTACCTCACCGACACCTGGGGCCAGACGGCCGCCATCTACGCGCCGCTGCCGCTGCTGATGGGCGCGGCGGGCAACTTGGCCTCGGGCAGCTTGGTCACAGGCCTTTACAAGCGGGGCTACGCCGTCGCCTCGCGGCGCATACCCGCCATCATCGGGTTCTTGCTGGGCACCGTGGGCCTCGTGCTCGCCACACAGCTCGACGGCCTCGGACCGTTCATCATCGTCTTCAGCATCGCCATCTTCGGCGTGGACATGACGCTGAGCCCCAGCTGGGCGTTCTGCATGGACATCGGCGGCGACAAGTCGGGCGCGGTGTCGGCGTCCATGAATATGGTCGGCAACCTGGGCTCGGCGATGAGCGCGGTGCTCTTCCCGTTCTTCGTGGCCAGCGTCACGATCCCCGGCCTTGTGCCGGTCACAGGCTCCGCGAACTCGTTCTTCATCTTCTGCGCCGTGCTCAACGTGATTGCCGTGGGCGCGTGGCTGATGATGAACCCCAACCGCCCGGTAGACACCAGCCGCACACCCGAGCAGGTGCGCCTCCGCGTCATCGCCTTCGGCGTGCTGCTCTTCGCGGGCACCATCGGGCTCATTCTCTACAACCTCCTCTTCTAATTCCGCTCCGGCGACCTCCTCTCGCGCATACCCTATGATTGAGTTCAAAAACGCCGTCATTACCAGCTTTGTCAGCAAAACGAAGGACCGTTTCCACGAATACAACGAAGAGAAAACGCTGCCCGAGCGGCTGGAGATGGTCGCGTCGATGGAGGGCGTTACGGGCGTCGAGGTCGTCTTCCCGTACGAGGTGTTGGACGATCCCGCTGCGATGAAAACGCTCGTGGCGGATCACGAATTGGCCATTGCCGCCGTCAACGTCAACATCAAGGGCGAGCCGCAATTCCGCGACGGCGGGCTCTCCTCCACCGACAAGGCCGTGCGCGACGAGGCCATCAGCTACATCCACCGCGCCAAAGACTACGCTGCCGCCGTCGGTGCCGACAAGGTGACGTGCTGCCCGCTCGCCGATGGCTACGAGTTCAGCTTCCAGTACGACTACGCCACCGCCCGTCGCAACATCCTGGACACGCTAGGCCGCGCCGCCGACTACCGCCGCGAGATCCCGCTGTTCGTCGAGTACAAGCCGAGCGAAACGCGCGGCCGCTGCTACCTCGACACCGCCGCCAAGACGCTCTGCGCGCTCAACGACATCGGCATCCGCGAGCTGGGCGTGACGCTCGACTTCGGCCACGCACTCTACGGCAACGAGCACTCCGCCGAAGCGCTGGCGCTGCTCGCCGAGAGCGACTTCCCGTACTACCTCCACATCAACGACAACAACGGCCGCTGGGACTGGGACTTCATGGTGGGCACACACCACCTGCTCAGCTACATCGAGTTTCTGTTCTACGCACAGGAGTACGGCTACGACGACTTCTTCACCTCCGACACGTCGCCCACCCGTTGGGACATTCGCGGCACGTTCGAGGTCAGCGCTCGCGTCTCCGAGAAGCTGTGGAAGCGTCTCTACGCCATCGACCGCGACGACCTCAAGCAGCGCATCGCCGCGGGCGATTACCTGCACACGTGGCGGTTCATCGAGGACGAGTTACTGCGGATCTGATCGGAGCGCTTAGCCCTGATCGCGCAGGTTGAGGTCGAGCAGGGAATCGACCCAGACGCCTTCCGATTCGAGACGCGCCTTGCCGCCGCTCCACGTGAAGTTGAACAGCGTCAGCAGCCCAACGACGTAGAAGCCATCGCTGCGCAGCAGGTTGATGGCGCGGATGGCCGTGCGGCCGCTGTTGATGATATCGTCGAGCAGTACGACCGGGTTGCTGCGGTCGAGCGGGCCTTCCACGAGGCGCCGACGCCCGTGCGGCTTGCGCTGGTCGCGGATGAAGCCGCCTTTGAAGCGCGGCGCCCCCGGCGCAGACAGCACTGAGGCGACGATGGCATGGGCGCCGAAGCCATAGCCCGCCACTTGGTGCACGTTCTTGCTGCGTAGCCGCTCAGAAATCACCGACCCCACCTCGTTGATGACTTCGCCGTCGAGCATGGGCGTGCGCGTGTCCAGCAGCCAGCCGATGGGTTGCCCGCGCGGGTCCGTGATGAGTTCCTGCTCCCGCCGGACGAGGGCCTGCTCATACAGGCGACGGCCTAGGTCGGCCAAGTTCACAGACGTAACGGAAGGGTCAGGCATACAACCAGAGAGAAGCAGCAGGCACCCGCGTGCCCAGATGGAAGCGGAAATGTGCTACCCGCCCGCGTTTCGATTCGTTCCACCCAGAGCCTGCCACAATCAGGCAACTACGCGGTCGTAGAGCGGGAAGGCTTGGCAGAGCGCATTGACTTCGCGGCGCACCTGTGCCTGTACGCTCTCGTTGCTCACATCCGAGAGCACACGGTCGATGAAGCTGGCCACCGTGCGGAACTCGTCGGGGCCAAAGCCGCGCGTGGTCATGGCGGGCGTACCCACGCGGATGCCGCTCGTCACGAACGGGCTCTGCGTGTCGTAGGGCACCATGTTCTTGTTGAGCGTGATGTCGGCGGCTTGCAGTGCGGCTTCGGCCTGCTTACCCGTGACGCCCTTGTTGCGCAGGTCAATCAGCACGAGGTGGTTGTCGGTACCGCCCGAGACGAGGTCATAGCCGCGCTCAAGGAAGGCTTCCGCCATCGCCTGGGCATTGGCTACCACGTTCCGCGCATAGATCGTAAAGTCGGGCTTGAGGGCTTCAGCAAACGCCACGGCTTTCGCCGCGAGGACATGCATCAGCGGCCCGCCCTGCGAGCCGGGGAAGACGGCGCTGTCGAGCAATTCGCTCATGTTCTTGACGCGACCGCTCTTGGGCGCCACCTTGCCAAACGGGTTCAGGTAGTCGCGGCCAATCAGGATCATGCCCGACCGCGGCCCGCGTAGCGTCTTGTGCGTGGTCGTGGTGACCGCATGCGTATGCGGCATCGGGTCGTTCAGCACGCCTGCCGCAATCAGCCCGGCCGTGTGGGCCATGTCCATCCACAGCAGCGCGCCCACCTCATCGGCGATGCTGCGGAAGGCGGCGTAGTCG
>JBCCMF010000227.1:0-7782 GCA_039026435.1 Bacteroidota bacterium | reverse complement strand
GTCTATTTCAATCCCGCTTGTTTGAGAATGGAGTTCAGCGTGCCAGGCGGTAGGTCGAGGCTCGGCTTCCCTGCTACGGTGACTTTCCCCGGCTTGTTCGGGTGCTTGAACTGGCGGTGGCTTCCTCTCGTGCGGACATGCTCCCACCCGTCCTGCTCAATTAGCTTGATGATGTCACGAACCTTCATGTTCTAAATATAACTAAGATACGCAACAGGTAAGATGCAATATAGCAGCAACTAGGTTGATCACGCGAGGTTGGCAATTATGAGGAGCTCTTGAGTCACAGTACGCATTGGGCCACGAACTCGCTCGATATCGCTACGGTGTGCAATGAAGCGCCGGCTATGAGCAGACTGGTCTCCAATCTCCTTCAGCTTTGGGAGCGCCCTCTTTGCATTTCGCGAGAGGTTCCAAGGCTTCTCGGCTAGCGTGGCGCCAATCAGATCAGATAGATAGACGAAGTCATCATTTCCGTTCTTGATCTTATGAGTGATGCCGTGATGTTCGAAAGCCTCAATGATTAGTGTTTCGAGCAGCCTTCGCATCATAACTGCGCAGGCATCAAACCAGCCTTGCTCATAACAGCCATTTACTTGGAACGCAATCTTTTCTAGGTAACCGCGTGTCCCGGTAAACAATGAGGCAGGAAGGACTTGATCAGTTTCTGGCGCAGATGGCTTGTCGGTGGGACGTCCTCGCTTGGGAATGTCCTTCTGTATTGCCCGCGCGATCTCTAGTGCCGTCACCAGATCTCCCATCACGAGCGTTTGTAGAGGTGTTTGGCCATGCTGGCAAAGATAGTATCTATTTGCTCAGGTGATGATTCAGGTGAAATGTGAACTTGAACGTCGATGTGCAAGGTAGGAGCACCTTTAGGCTTCATCGGTGGTTCAGCTACTACAGGCTTTTTAGCTTCGGTTTCTGGCGTCGAGGTGTCCTTCTTGGGTGATGGCTCCGCTTGTTTGGAAGCTTTACTCTTCTTTTGTTTTGCGGACGATTTGTTGGTACTGATACCTTCTCCGTCGCTTAGGTCAGCTTTCTTGAGGAGCTGATAAAACCGAGCCATACCGCGAGCAGCTTTCTCGCCAACCCCAGCTTCACGCATAAACCAGCGCGCAGCAATACCGAAGTCCGCCGTAGGATCTGGGACAGCGTGGGTCAGCTCTTCTGGATAGACCTCATTGATAATCTGTTCGCAGACGGACTGGTACTCCGTGTCCACACGCCAGTGATTTGCCCGGTCAGTGGTACGGTTTTCCTCATTGATCAGTCCAAGCAACTTGAGAGCAGGCAGAACATTTCCAGCAGCCTTTTCCGATATGTCGAGCACTGTTGCCAAATAGTTCTTCGACACAGTATTTGGCACGCTTTGCTTGAAGCGATTGCGTATGGTCCACCAGTTCTTAGCTGGCAACATCGGATAGGTTCTGTTGGACATGTTTCTGGATGATTGGGGCAGTGAGTAAAGATTCTGTACAGAGGCAGTGCCTAAATATAGACCCATAGCAAAAAAAAGCAAGTGGTGCTAAGGGAGCCCAGGGCGAGCGCATTCTAAATATTCTGCCTTGTTCGCGCCGAGCGCCCGAATTCTCGAGTGCGAAAGCAGCCGAAAAACGCAGGTGGTGATCCGCTCAACGTCACCTCAACCGCTCGATAAATTAGAATGCGCTCGCCCTGTAAGGGAGCCGACAACACTTGACACCTCAGCGCTGCGGCGTACCTTGCCTATCCGTCCCGCTCAACTGCTGCTGCCCGTGTCCAAGCCGAAGCGCTCGCCCTGGTTTTGGGTGCCCTCGCTCTACTACGCCGAGGGCCTGCCGTACGTCGTCGTGATGACGCTGTCGGTGATCATGTACAAGCGGCTCGACATCTCCAACACCGACATCGCGCTGTACACAAGCTGGCTCTACCTGCCGTGGGTGATCAAGCCGCTGTGGAGCCCGCTCGTCGACCTCCTCAAGACCAAGCGCTTCTGGATCATCGCAATGCAGCTGGTCATCGGCGCGGGGCTGGCGGGGGTGGCGCTGATGCTGCCGGGCGACAACGTCTTCCGGTACACGCTGGCGTTCATGTGGCTGCTGGCGTTCTCGTCGGCCACGCACGACATCGCGGCGGACGGCTTCTACATGCTGGGCATGAGCGAGGGCGAGCAGGCGTACTTCGTGGGCATCCGCAGCACGTTCTACCGGTTGGCCATGATCTCGGGGCAGGGGCTGCTGGTGATGCTGGCGGGCGTGCTCGAGAACAGCATGGCCATCCCCACCGCGTGGGCCATCACGTTCTACATCATGACGGGCATCTTCATCGTGGCCGCCGCCTACCACGCGTTCGTGCTGCCGCGCCCGGCCGTCGATGTGCCCCGTGCCCACCAGAGCGCGGGCGAGGTGCTGCGCGACTTCGGTGCTACGTTCGCCACGTTCTTCAAGAAAGACCACATCGGCGTCATCCTCGGCTTCCTGCTGCTCTACCGCTTTGCCGAGGCGCAGCTCGTCAAGATCGCCTCGCCGTTTCTGCTGGATGAGCGCGCCGTGGGTGGGCTGGGGCTGGCGACCGAGAGCGTCGGGTTCGTGTATGGCACCGTCGGCGTGGTCGGCCTGACCATCGGCGGTATCCTGGGCGGCATCGTCGTCTCGCGCGATGGGCTCAAGCGCTGGCTCTGGTGGATGGTGGCGGCCATCAACCTGCCCAACGCCGTCTACGTCTTCCTGGCGATGACGCAGCCCGAGAACTTCGTCGTGGTCAACGTCGCGGTCGCCATCGAGCAGTTCGGCTATGGCTTTGGCTTCACCGCCTTCCTGATGTACATGATCCACGTGGCGGACGGCCCTTACAAAACGGCGCACTATGCGCTCTGCACGGGCGTCATGGCGCTGGGGATGATGCTGCCGGGGATGATCAGCGGGGCGATTCAGGAGGCGCTGGGCTACCAGACGTTCTTCCTGTGGATCCTCGTGGCCACCATCCCGTCGTTCATCGTCACCTACTTCATCCGCATCCCCGCCGACTTCGGCAAGAAAGAGCAATCGGAGGTCGCATGAGTGACGAGTTCTACCTCGATATGGGCTTTGAGGTGACGTTCCGGCCCTTCGAGCAGGCAGACGAAGACATGCTGTTCGGACTCTGGAAGTACGCCTACGTGCATGAGCCCTCGCGCCTCTCGCTGTTCCGCGAGAAGGTGTGGGGCGACCCCGAGTACGACCCCGAACTCACCCTCCTGGCTGAGACGGGCGATGGGCCAGAGAATCAGTTTCCGATAGCCTTTGCGATGGCCGTGGTGCGCGAGACGGCCGATTACCGACGTGGCCACATCAAGCTGCTGGCCGTGGAGGAGACGATGCGGCGCAACAAGCTAGGAGACCACATGCTCTACCTGCTCGAACAGCGGCTGATCGAGCGCGGCGTGGAAGAGATCCGCGTTGCGGAGGCAGCGCCCAACTACCTGACGCCAGGCCTCGACGTGCGCTACACGCCGGGGATGCTGATGCTCGAGGCCGCAGGCTACGAGCGCATCGGCGAGACGTACAACCTGGGCGTTACCCTCGGCCCGTACCTGCCTACCGACCGCAAGGAGGCACGGCTGGCGAAGCGCCACGGCATCGCCAGCCGCCGGGCGCGCGCCTACGACAAGGCGCTGATGGCGGGCTTCTTGGCGGAGCACTGGCCCGCGTGGAAAGCCGAGGTCGAGGTGGCGTTCCAGCGAAAACCCATCGCGCTCCACGTGGCTGTGCGCGGCACGGAGATGCTCGGGTTCGCGGCCTACGACACCAACAACATCGGCACAGGCTGGTTTGGCCCGATGGGCACAGCACCGGGGGCACAAGGCATCGGCATTGGGGCGGTGCTGCTCAAGCGCTGCCTGCGCGACCTCCAGGCGCAAGGGCTGAAGCGCGCCGTCATCCCGTGGGTCGGCCCCGTCCGGTTCTACGCCAACCGAGTCGGCGCCACCATCGACCGTGTATTTTACCGCTATGCGAAGACCATTGCGCAGTGAATCGTCGTTCAGCCAAGCACCTCCACGCGTCCCACCATTGCTATGACCGTTGATCTCTCTGGCCGCGTCATTGTGGTAACTGGCGCCAGCCGAGGCATCGGCGCAGCTGTCGCGCAGCAGCTGGGCCAGGCAGGCGCGACGGTCGCTGTGCACTACGGGCGCAATGCCGAGCGGGCGCAAGCCGTGGCCGAAGCCGCAGGCCACGGCGCCCGCGTGTTTCAAGCTGACCTTGCTAGTGCCGACGACACGGCGCGCCTCTGGCACGATGTGCTCGCTGCGTTCCCACGGGTGGATGCGCTGGTGAACAACGCGGGCGTGTCGCCGGAGACGGGGTTGGGCTTGGATGAGGCCGCGTGGCAGGCCGCGTGGCACCAGACGATGCACGTCAACTTGCGGGCGCCGGAGCAACTGTGCCGCCTCGCCATCCGCCACTTCCAGCGGCACGGCGGCGGGCGGATCGTCAACGTGGCCTCGCGCGCCGCCTTCCGGGGCGACACCGCCGACTACATGACGTACGCCGCCTCGAAGGGCGGGCTGGTGGCGCTCACGCGGTCCATCGCGCGCGGCTTCGGCAAGGACCACATCAAGGCGTTCACGCTGGCGCCCGGCTTCGTCCAGACCGACATGGCGCAGCCGTTTGTGGAGGCCTACGGCGAAGCGTACATCAACGACGACCTCGCGCTGCCCGCCCTCACGCAGCCCGCCGACATCGCGCCGCACGTCGTCTTCCTCCTCAGCGGCCTCGCCGACCACGCCACCGGCTGCACGCTCGATGTCAACGCGGGCAGCTACGTCCACTGACGCGCATGGCCGACGCCTTCGATCTTCCCACCCTCGACCTCCCTGCCATCAACGCCACCATCGACCAGGCCGACGGCAAGGCGCTCATCCTCGACCCCATCCGCCGCAAATTCGTGCGCCTCACGCCCGAGGAGTGGGTGCGGCAGCACTGGTTGCACTACCTGACGACAGCGTTGCGCTATCCAAAAGGCTTGTTGGCCGTTGAGAAGAGCTTTCGTTACGTCGGTACCCTGCAGCGTGCCGATGTGGTGGCACACGATGCACAGGGCGCGGCGCTACTGACACTGGAGTGCAAGGCGCCAGGGATCCCGATCACGCAAGACGTGTGGGACCAAGCGGCCCGGTACAATACTGTCCTGCAGGCCAAGCTGCTGGTCGTCTCGAATGGCACCACCCACTTCGTCTGCCACACCGACCACGCGACGCAGACCGTCCGCTTTCTGGATACGATACCGTCGTACGCCGAGGCGCTCCAGCTTTGACAGGCTTCGGCGCAACGCATAGGAGTGATACCCGTAGGGCAGCCGCATGGACCCTTCACCTCGCCACCTGATCGCCTGATGTCTGCTGTTGATGCCACGATCCCAACGGAGCCGCCCGTAACCGCCACATCTACCCGACGGTACGACGTCGATGCCATCCGCACCATCGCCATCGGCCTGCTGATCATCTACCACTGCGCGATTAGCTTCACGTTTATCGCGGGCTTCATCGGCTTTCCGCAGAACGACGTGACGATGGATGCCCTCTGGATACCGCTGGCCGCCCTGAACGTGTGGCGCATCCCCATCCTATTTCTGATCTCAGGGATGGGCGTGTACTTCGCCATGCGTCGGCGGGGCAACAAGGCGATCGTCAAGGACCGCACGCTGCGCATCCTCGTGCCGCTGCTCTTCGGCTGGATCGTGCTGTGGCCGCTCTTCCACTTCGGCCTGCTCGCGGTGGGGTGGGAGGCGAGCTACAACGTCAATTTCGGGCACCTGTGGTTTCTGCTGAACATCTATGTGTACGCGCTGCTGCTCGTGCCGCTATTTGGCTACCTCAAGGCGAATCCGGACCACGCTATCCTGCGAGGCATGAAGCGCCTGCTGCAGATCCCGGGTGGCATCTTTCTGCTTGCTCTGCCCCTGGCCTTGGAGGCCTGGCTGGTCAACCCCGAGGCGTTCTCAGCCTACGCCTTCTCGGGGCACGGCTGGGCGCTGGGTTTCGTCTGCTTCCTGATTGGCTACCTGTGCGTCTCGGCGGGCGAGACGTTTTGGACCTCGGTGGAGCGGCATCGGCGGGTGGCGCTGGGGCTGGCCTTCGCGTCGTATCTGGTTCGGCTCCTCGTCTTCGAGATTGAGCGCACCCCCAAGCCGATGGAGGCCTTCGAGTCGATGCTGTGGATGCTAGCCGTAGCTGGGTTCGGGGCGCGCTACCTCAACGTGCCCTCGGCGGCACTGAGCTACTTCAGCAAGGCCGTGTACCCCATCTACATCGTACACATGCCCATCCAGTTCATCGCCGCGTATGTCATCTTCGGATGGTCCCTACCCGCGATGGTCAAGCTGCTGTTGCTGATCGCCGTCACCCTTGTGGGGAGCTGGGCGCTGTACGAATACGTGCTGCGGCGCATCAACGTGCTTCGGCCGCTCTTCGGCATGAAATACATCAAGACGTCGGAAACGTAGAGGTGCTGGGGCAGGGCACAGCTAGCAGAACGTAGGTTATTGCATCGCCGACGCCTCTGGGCGCGTTGCCATGTCGTATCTTGCGCGTCGATCTGCTCCGTGCCTGCCCATGATTTCATCGCGTACGCCCATCCGACTCCGCTTTTGGGGGGTCCGAGGCTCGTTTCCCCGGCCGGGACCGAGCACAGCGCGCTACGGGGGCAACACATCGTGCGTAAGCCTCGATGGCATCCATCCCGACGGGCAGCCCTGGTACCTCATCCTCGACGCGGGCACGGGCATCGCCGAACTGGGGCGCGAGGTGGCGCAAGCGGAGGCCGAGGTCTTCTTGATGCTCACGCACGCGCATTGGGACCACATCCAGGGCTTCCCGTTCTTCGAGCCGATCTATCAGCTGGGCGGCTGCATCCATCTCGTGCCCGGCCCGCACATGGACGACGCCTTCGAGCTGATGTTCGGGCAGATCGACGGCTGTCGGTTTCCGCTGCAGCGCGACCAGATTCCCGCTACGTTCGGCTCCATCCGGTTGGGCGAAACGTGTGATGGGCTGTATGACGCGCAGCACGTGCAGCTGCTGCGGGTGAACCATCCGGGCCCCACGTACGGCATCCGCATCCAGGCTGAGCGCCACGCCATCGTCTACATCCCCGACAACGAGATCGACCCGCCGTACGCGCCCATCGCGACGTCCGACGACCTTGTTGGGTTTTGCCAGGGCGCGCAGGTGCTCATCCACGATGCCCAGTATCTGGATGCGGAGCTGGAGCAGCGTGCCGGGTGGGGGCACAGCAGCATCGCGCAGACGCTGGCCCTGGCGCAGGCCGCCGAGGTGGAGCATCTGGTGCTCTTCCACCACGACCCCCGCCGCACCGACGACGACCTCGACGCCATCCAAGCGCACGTCAACACGCTGATCGCCGAGGCGCCCTATCCGGCGCGGTGTACGGTGGCCTACGAGGGCCTCAGCTTGGATCTAGCCCCTGCTCATTCGTAGCGCAGCGCCTCGACGGGGTTGACCGTAGCCGCTCGGATCGCCTGATACGCTACCGTGCCCAGGGCAATCAGCAGCGCCAAGCCGCCTGCAATCGCGAACACCCCCACGCCCAGCGACGTCTGGTAGGCGAAGCCATTGAGCCACTGGCGCATGCCGAAGTAGGCCAGCGGAGCCGCCACGGTGAACGCGATGCCGACGAGCTTGAGGAAGTCGACCGAGAGCAGGCGGATGAGCTCGGGCACGGTGGCGGCTCCGCTGGCCTACTTCGGCATGCGCCAGTGGCTCAATGGCTTCGCCTACCAGACGTCGCTGGGCGTCGGGGT
>JBCCMF010000226.1:0-7809 GCA_039026435.1 Bacteroidota bacterium | reverse complement strand
GCGTCTGCCAGCCGTACTCCAGGGCGTGATTGCCAAACTTGATGGCGGCGTCCATCGCCTTGGGCTCCATCACGCTCGTCTTGGTGAACATCAGCGCGGCGATGGCGGCGCCCATCAGGTTGGCTACCAGCACAATGCCCCACACGCGGAGCAGCAGCGGAATACTGGCGATGCGCGTCATGACCAGCGTGACGGGCGTGAGCGGGTTCTCGGTGAACAGCTGGTAGCGCCCCAGCACGATGAGCAAAAATCCGACTGGGTAGAGCAGGTTGCCGATGAGGATAGCCTCATCACCGCCGCCCGCGTGCGCGGTCATGGTGGCGCGGGCGAGCAGCGATAGACCGATGGAGAGGCCTGCAGCCAACCCGCTCAGAAACAGCAAGCGCCCGCTCCGCTGAAACTCCTCGTCGGCGGTGGCTACGATGCGGCGGAAGATCTCGTCCGTGGAAAAGATATCGCGGACGGCGTGGCCAGCGGCGGGGGCGCCGCTCTCAGCTTGGTCGAGGACGCCGCGTAACGTGTCGGATTCGCTCATACGGGGTGGTTTTGGGGCAGAGTGTCCCTAACCAAACGTTTAGCAAAGCCCGCCGAGTTCCGCTCACTTCGTACGCATCGCGTGAAGCAGCCGTGCGCCTGGAGGCAGCATGAAGCGCATCTCGTCGGTGTCCACATCGACCGCTTGCCAGCCGCTCTCAGCCGTGGGGATGACGAGCGTGGTGTCGTCGATCCAGCCCCAGGTGGCGCCGTAGCTTGGGCCGAGGGTTTTCGTGTTGCGGAAGACGCGGACGGCCTTCAGCCGCTCATCCCCCATCGTCCAGTCGTAGGCGATGTTCGTGCCCGAGGGCGACCAGTGCGCGTGGGTGGTGCTGCCCGTGGTGGCATCCGGCGGGATGACGTAGCCGATACGGTCGCTCTCGACGTTGAGCAGCGCGATGTGGCGCCGCCCTTCCTCCTGCTGCGACTTCACATCGAACAGCAGATCGTCCCCATCGGGCGACCACCGGAAGTTACGCACGAGGTAGTCGTTGCTGTAGATCCGCTCGGCATCGGATCCGTCGAACTTGGCCACGAACGCCGAGGAGTCGGGGACGTAGCGGCGGTTGGGGCGGTCGTATTCGAGGTCGCGGAAGATGTAGGCCATGTGCTGGCCGTCGTCGGAGAAGGTGACGTGGTGCAGCTTGCGGCGGGCCTGCGTGGAGCGCGTCGCGCAGCCGTCGGTGTCTACGCCGTAGAAGTTGCGGTCGTCGCCCACGATGAGGCGGTCGGGCTGCGGCCACGCGGCGACCATCTTGGAGGCGCTGCACCCCACATCCCCGATGCCGCCGCCCACCTGCGCGATGTGCACGTTGCCCTCGGTCATGTTGCCTTCGGCATCGGGCACGTACCAGCCGAAGGCCAGTGCGCGGCTGTCGTTCGCCCAATCCATCGTGTAGACCGTGTTCTCCGGCGCGGCGTACAGGTTGCGCACGGCGCCGTTGCGCACATCGACCCACGCGAGCCGTGCCGAGTCTTGCGCGGCGTAGGTGAACGCCACGTGCTGTCCATCCGGCGCAACGGCTTCTGTTCCACCCGGACGAACCCCGAGCATGAGCGGGCGCTTGTCGTCGCCTTCCTCGCGGTACAGCCCGTTGCCGTCGAAGTAGATCCGCATGAACGCTGGCCCCGCAGGCGCCTCTGCGACGGGCTCGGCCGCGGGCTCAGGGTCGGGCGTCGTGACCTCAGCGGTGGAGCTGCAGCCTGCGATGATCAGGAGGGTGAGCATTGGTGAGAGACGCGTGGCGCGCATGGCACTCCGTGTTTGGTCGAACAATGATTGCGATTAATGATAGCGGCTCGGATGAGCGCGCACTGCAGAAAACGAGTGGATTCTACGGTTCATGCCGTGTGGGGTCGTAGAGCATGCCAGTGCAGAGGCAGTTGACGCGGTGGGTGCGGGTGAGCACGTCGAAGAAGGCGCAGGTTTGGCAACCCGCCCAGAAGGCGTCGTCGCTGGTGAGTTCGGCGAAGGCGACGGGGCGATAGCCGAGGTCGCTGTTGATGCTCATGACGGCGGGGCTCGTCGTGAGGCCGAACACCTTGGCGTCGGGGTACTTGGTACGCGACAACTCGAACGCGCAGGCCTTGATGCGCTTGGCCAGGCCGTGGCCGCGAAAATCGGGCGAGACGATCAGGCCCGAGTTGGCGATGTACTGCCCATGCTCCCACGTCTCGACGTAGCAAAACCCGGCCGCTTCGTCGCCCGGGCCGATGGCGATGACGGCGTTGCCGGCACGCATCTTCTCGGCGATATACGTAGCCGTACGCCGTGCGAGGCCCGTGTTGGGGTCCTGCGCCGCCGCGTCGATCAGCGCCGCCAGCGCAGACGCATGCCCCACATGCTCGGGCGTGGCAAAAACCACGCGCACAGGCGATGACGACGAATCGGGCACGGAAAGCGAAGTAGAGAAGACGGAAAAACGTCCAATATACGGCTACAGCGGCACGCGGCGGTCGTCGGAATCTTCATGGATCGTTTGCGCGCCGCGCTGTAGTTTCTCGCCCCTTCTATCTCGCATCCCATCGACCGCCGCCGCCATGCTGGTCATCCTCTACCCCGACATCGACGATCAGTCGCCTGCGTTCAAGGAGACGTGGGCGCACCTGACCAACCTGGAGAACGTGACGGTGCGCAAGCACCACGTCTTTGGCGAGCTGCAGACGCTCACCGAGGTCTACCTCCTGGGCGACACGCACCGCGTCGACAAGCGCAGCATCGAGGCGCTGCCTGCCGTGGAGCGCGTCATCCGTATCTCGGAGGAGTACCGCATCCTGGGGCGGCACAAGGACCAGTTCCGCACCACGGGCTTCGACTACAACGGCGTCCACTTCGACCAGGAGAGCCTGCACGTCTTTGCGGGCCTCTGCGCTGTCGATACGCCGGAGCACGTGGAGCAGATGCTGCAGGCGCTGCAGACGCACGGGCAGGTGTGCACGCGGATGGGCGCCTACAAGCCGCGCACCAACCCGTACTCGTTCCAGGGCCACGGCAAGGGGTGCCTCCCGTATGTGTTCGAACTCGCCGGGAAGTACGGCATCAAGGTCATCGCGATGGAGGTGACGCACGAGAGCCACGTGGACGAGATCGACGAGTGCCTCGAAGCGGCGGGCCACCCGACGGGCGTGATGCTGCAGATCGGGACACGCAACACGCAGAACTTCGAGCTGCTGAAGGCCGTCGGGCGGCAGGGCGAGCATCCGGTGCTGCTCAAGCGCGGCTTCGGCATCACGCTGAACGAGTCGCTGAACGCGGCCGAGTACCTGGCTACCGAGGGCAACTCGAACGTCATCTTCTGCCTGCGCGGCATGAAGACGTCGTTCGCCGCGCCGCACCGCAACATGGTGGACTTCGCGCACGTGCCCGTCATCAAGCGCCTCACGCGGATGCCCGTCTGCATCGACCCCTCGCACTCCGTGGGCACGCGCTCGAAGTCTACGGATGGGCTGCCGGATGTCTTCCACGTGACCGCGCAGGGCGTGATCGCGGGCGCCAACATGGTGCTGGTCGACTTCCACCCCGCGCCGCGCCGTGCGCTGGTGGACGGTCCACAAGCGCTGCTGCTAGACGAGCTGCCGTACTTCTTGGAGGACGTGGCCGTCACGCGCAAAACCTACGAACACCGTCGCGCGCTGGCCGACCGCATGAACGCCGCCACGGCAATGACGTAAGTTGCGCATCGCTGAGCGTCGTCCGGCCAGACGACGCTACGATCTTTTCCACGAAACTCGTTTGCCACCCGTCCTTCATGCGTAGTCTCTGCTTTCTCATCGCGCTGCTCATACTCACCGCTTGCGGCCCATCCGACCCGCTCACGGCCCACGAGTGGCGCTTTGTGTCAATGACGCTGGGCGAGGCGTCGATGCGCGGCACCCGCCTAGCCCCACCCGCCACCCTTACCTTCTCTACCGAGTCCGCCGGTCTGGACCGCTACAACGTCTCCGGCTACTCCGGCTGCAACCTCATCAACGGTACCTACGCCCGTGCGGATGAAGCGGGGGCGCTCGACATGAGCCCGATGGCCAGCACGCAGCGGGCATGCACATCGGGGCTGGCCGAGCGCATCGAGATCCCGTTCCAGGAAGCCCTGCCCGATGTAGACCGCTACGCCATCGACGGCGACACGCTACGGCTGACCTTCCCGCGTGGCATCATGGTGTTCGCAGCGCCTTAAACGGAACGGCGTGGCTGCCGATGTATGGATCATACCAGCTCTGAGAAATGCGTGAGGGCTCCAGGTTGTCATCCCGAGCGGAGGCCGCAGGCCAGAGTCGAGGGATCTCCCCCGATTAGGAATTGCACGGCTCGAAGGGGGGAGATCCCTCGGCTGCGCTCGGGATGACAACGCTAGACTGTGTGCTGCATTGGGATGACAGAAGGAAGCGAAGCGCTACATTCTGAATTATCAAGGCTGGTATCAGACACTGTTGTTGATCTTATCTGGTGCTGCTCATGCGTGTCGCGTTCGCACTCATCCACCCTGCCCTGCTCACCGTGCTCGTCGTCGCATTACTGTGGCTTGGCGAGGTGCATGTGCTCTTCGCCTCGGCCGGGTTCGTGCTAGTCGCGGCGTGGTACTACAGCGTAGGGATGGCGCTCAACGGCGTGCCGTCGCATCCGCCGTCTAGCCCGCTGTGGCGCTTCCAGCTCAATCTTGTCGTTTCGGCCAGCACGTTGCCTCTGGTCTGGCTCTGGTCCAACGCGTTTCGAGACCACACCGTGGTGTTTGAGGCGGTCTTCCGCTACTTCGATCTGCTGGTAGGCCTGAACCTGGCGCTGCTCATCTATAGCATCTACGCCACGTACCGCGTGTGGCACTTCCTCTCGGAGCGGCTGCTCCAGGCCGAGGGCCAGCCCACGCCATCGAAAGAGGCCATTGCTGGGCTGATGCTGCAGTTCTGGTTCTGGTTCGTCGGCGCGTGGTTCTTGCGTCCCCGCCTCCAGCGCGCCCTCAGCTGACGTCCTTCCGCCACGCCACGTACCCGATAGCGGCCAGCACGAGGAAGGCGGCGAAGAGGCCAGCGGTGAGGTAGAGGTCTTTGTAGATGTACACGCCGATGGCGACGGCATCGACCACGATCCACACGAGCCAGTGCTCCAGGATCTTCTTCGCCATGAGCCACTGCGCCACGAGGCTGAACGCGGTGGTGAACGCGTCCCAGTACGGGATGTCGGCATCGGTGAGGCGGTCGAGGCTGAGACCGATGCCGATCATCGCCGCGATGCCGATGGCGCCGAGGATGGCGCCGTGCTTGGGGGTGAGGCGCGTGATGGGCAGCGCGTCGCCCTCGGGGCCGCCGTAGAGCCACGCCCACCAGCCGTAGAGCGAAAGGACGATGTAGACGCCCTGCAGGCCCATGTCGGCGTAGAGGCGGGCGTCGAAGAAGATGAGGACGTAGAGCGCGACGCTGACGAGCCCGGTGGGCCACACCCAGATGTTCTGCCGCGTATTGAGCCAGACGCTGAGGAAGCCGAAGACGACGGCCGTGAACTCCAAGACGGGCACGTTGAAGCCGAGGAACGGAAACGTCAGCTCGAACATGCTACGCGTCCTCGGTGGCGATGGGAAAGCGGATCAGGTCGTCGGTGAGCGCTTGGAGCGACGGCTGGAGGTGGCTGGAGAGGATGGTGATGCCGCCGCGCTGCTTGAACTCGGCAAGGTAGGCCAGCGCGGCCGCCGTGCTGTCGGTGTCGAGGCCGCGGAACGGCTCGTCGAGCAGCAGCACTTGCGGGTCGGCGATGAGGGCCGCCGCCATCTGCGCCTTCTTGAACATGCCGCTGGAGTAGGTGCCGATAAGCTGCTCGCGCCGCTCGTCCAGCAACAGGGCATCCAGCAGCGCGTCGATGTCCATCGGGCTGCGCTTGGCGTCCCACTGCCCGCGTGCGCGCAGGATGGTTTCGAGCACCTCGGTGGCGCTGAGGTAGGCGGGCAGCTGCGCGCCGTCGTGCACAATGCCCACCTGCTGGAGGTACTGGTACGGCGCGGTATGCACTTCGAGGCTGCCCAGCGCCACGCGCCCGCTCGTGGGAAACGCCTCGGCCGAGAGCAGCCGCAGCAGCGTCGTCTTGCCCGAGCCGTTCGGCCCGACGAGCCCCGTGGTGGTGCCCGGCGTGAACGTGTGCGTCAGGTCGCGGAAGATGAACGGTCCGGTGCCGTAGCGCTTGGCCACGGCCTGGAGGTGGAGGGCGTCAGGCATAGCGTTTTCGATGCGGCACTTCGGCGCGGAAGGTGGCAAGGGCGGCCGTCACGAGCGCCAGCACGACCTCGTACGCCACCCAAGGCCAGACCTCGGGGTAGGCGAACGAGTTGGTGGCCCACGCCACGGCGAGCAGGCTCAGCGCCCACGGCAGCGCCCACCGCAGGTTGATGAACACGCGCGTGATCCACCAGTGCAGCGGGGTCTGGAGGCTCAGCTGGAAGGCGGGCGGCGCCAGCGCGGGCTGCGCGGTGAGGAAGATGACGAGGTTTTGCGCCAGCGCGAAGGCGAGCAGGTAGGCGTAGATGAACGCCGGATCGGTGCCCTGGTAGAACAGCGCCCACAGCAGCAGGTGCCCCAGCGCGATGCTGCGCCCGATGGGCAGGCGGCGGTCGAGCTGGCGCAGCATCGACCAGACGTACGTGCGCCAGCGCATCGGCACCCAGTAGAGCGCGGCGAACGGCAACGGCTCGCGGTCGCTGGCCCGCACGCCGCCGCTGCTGCGGAAGATCTCGGTGTAGAAGGCGTTGGTGTGGTAGTAGTGGCGGTCGAACGTGCTTGCCAAGATCGTGATGCGCGCCAGCGTGTAGACGAGGAAGAGCTGCGGCACGACCCAGCCCCAGCCGCCGCGCGTGGCCAGCGCCGTCAGCACCATCACCACGACGCCGACGAGGAAGACGCGCCCCGTGAGCAGCAGCGCCGGGACGAGGCCACGCGGCACCCCGATCGGCACCGACGAGTTGGCCATCAGCCCCATGAACGCGCCACCCTTCGTCCCTTCTTGCCACGCCTGCGAGGTGGCGCCGAGCGTCAGGTAGCGCTCGAAGCTGTACAGCCCCAGGCCCACCGTGAAGCAGCCATACAAGATGGCGTAGCCGATGCGGTCGCCCAGCGTGCTATCCAGCGGCGACCAGAAGAAGAGCAACAGCCCCGGCACCACGAGCAGCGCCAACACGCCGCCCCACGGCTTCAAGAGCCGCCGTTGCAGCGCGCGCGGCGCCGTGTTCAAGAGCTGCATCCAGCCGCGCTCATCGTCGGGCAGCAGCACATGCGGCACGGCAATGGCAATCACCGACGCTGTCAGCAACATCAAGTAGCGCAGGCGAAACAGCCGCTCGTCCAGATCGGCCTCGCCCGCCAGCATGATGCCCAGCGCCACGGCCAGCAGCACGAGGAGCAGGGTAGGCAGAACCGTACGGAGGGACAGGCGACGCACGCGGGGCACAGCGATAATGAAAGGCAGCAGGCGGCGCAGAAGATACAACCTCGCGACCCGGTTGCGGTGCGGGCGCGGTGAAATGCGACGGCGGCGTGCGGAAACCGCCGCCCACACGGCTCCGTTGGAATCAGGCTCATCAACACAGAACCTCGCCATGCGTCACCTCACAGCCTTCGCCCTCACGCTCTGCTTCCTCCTCGGCACCGGCGCCGATGCGCTCGCGCAGAAGACCATGTCGTGGATGGACCTCGGGCAGGTGGAGTACGTGAAGGAGAACAATCGCTGGGTCATGAAGGTGGCACCCGACGTGGAGAGCCTTGCGGGTCAGCAGATCAAGATCGAAGGCTTCATCATGCCGC
>JBCCMF010000225.1:0-7940 GCA_039026435.1 Bacteroidota bacterium | reverse complement strand
CGTACAATCCCTACCTCAACGACGGCGATGTCGTGCGGGTTGGCGCGTATGATCCGGCGCAGCATGCCGTCTTTGTGGGTGGCGCCGTACCCAACCCAGGCGCGTTTCCGCACCGCCTGGGCGACACCGCGGCGGACCTGCTGGCGCTGGCGGGCGCCAACACCACAAGCGGCACAGACAGCGTGCGCGTTACCTCTAGCCGCACGGGTCAGGCCAAACACTACGCGTTGACGGACGCCCTCGCCGACGTCACCGTGCAGCCACTCGACCGCATCCACGTCTACGCCGCCGTGGAGCTGCGCGGCACGGTGCAGGTCGAAGGGCGGGTGCGCTACCCCGGCACGTATCCCATCGTTGAAGGGGAGACCAGCTTGCAAGACGTGGTGGCGCAGGCGGGCGGGCTCCGCCCGGATGCGCTCGTGCGGGGTGTCTATCTGCAGCGGCAGCCACGGGCCTCCGCGACCGCGCCCCCATCGGAAGGGCAAGACGCCGCTGACGTCAGGGCCTCGATGCAGGCGCGCCTGCAGGCAGACACGCTCAACTCAGCCCTCAACTTGCGGCTCGCCAACCTCGATTTCCTCAGCCGGATGTACTTGGCCGACGAGTTGCGCTTGAGCGGCCGTGTGGCGCTCGACCTATCGGAGGCGATGCAACCCGGCGCGGCTCCCGTCCTTGTGCGGGATGGCGACCGGCTGGTGGTGCCCGAGGACGATGGCACCGTGCTCGTCGTGGGACAGGTCAACAGGCCTGGACGCATCGCCGCGCAGCCCGACGCAAGTATGGCGGCGTACCTCACGGCGGCAGGCCTCACGACCCCGCAAGCAGGCACCGTATATCTCATTGAAGCAGGCACGGGCCAGTTCTTGACGGTGGAGGAGGCCACGCCGCAAACAGGCGACATCATCTTCGTAGATCGCCTGGAAGACGCGCCCAACCAGATTGCGCTGGAGCGCCTTGCGCTGGAGCGCGAACGGGCACGGTACGATCAGCGCATCCGCCGCAGCCAGATCTGGGTGCAGGTGGGCTCGGTGGTGGCGGCCCTCGCCTCGGCATACAGTACCTACCTGCTCACCCGTCGCTAGCATAAACGCAAACACGCCGTGTGGGCACACGCACCGCGCCGCACAGCCCTTGACGCATCACGATGGCTCACTTCGAATCGCACCTATCAGGAGATATTACCGAAGAGCACTGTGGGGTGTTGACGTGGCCGATCCTTGCGAGGTGTGGCCGCGGCATCGTGCCGCAGCACGCAAACAGATAACATTGGCGCCAGGACACACGCTCTTGGCGCGTCACCGGTTTTGGCAGAGAACACGTTTATGGAAACTCCAGGTTTTGCCGACGATCAGCAGCAGGCCGCCCGTCGCGACGCTGCGGCCGTCAGTGCCTTGTGGGGCATCGTTGGGTATCTCTTTGGGCAGCGGCGCTTCATCATTGTGGCTACCGGCATTGTAGCCGTGGCGGCGGTGATCATCAGCCTGCTCTTGCCCAAGTGGTACCAATCCTCCACCAGCGTGCTGCTGCCCAACGGGGGCAGTGCCGGCACCCTGTCATCCATGCTGAACGATCTAGCCCCGCTGGCCTCCACCCTACTGGGCGGTGGCGGCGGTGGCGACTACCTCCGCTTCCGCGCCATCTTGGACAGCCGCACCCTCAAGGATGAGGTCATCGAAACGTTTGACCTAGTACGGGTCTACGACATGGAGGAGGCCGAATTCCCGATGGCCTCTACCCGCGAGCTGCTGTCGGAGAATGTCTCCTTTGAGATCGACAATGAGTACGAGCACCTCATCATCAGTGTGCTTGATCGAGATCCGAACCGGGCCGCCGAGATGGCCAACTACTTCGTGGGTGCGCTGAACCGCCGCAACAACGCCCTGCAGGCACAAAATGCAAGGCGCTACCGCGAGTACATGGAGCAGACGTACCTCCAGACGCTGAGCGACATGGACTCATCGCGCGTGGCGCTGCAGGCGTTCCAAGAGACCTACGGCGTCATTGACCTGCCCACGCAAGCCCAGGCGTTCATCGAGTACATGGGCACCTTGCGCGCGGCAGAACTGCAAGTCGAGATACAGGCCGAGGCGTTGCAGACTCAGTTGGGCAACCAGAACGCAAACGTGCAAGCGGCACAGGCTGTTGTAGATGCGGCCCGGCGCAAGAGTCAGGCTGCCCTGTCGGGGCGCGAGGCGATGATGCCCATCGCCCGCGACCAGCTTCCCGCGGTGGGCCGCCAGTATGCCGAGCTGTACCAGGAGGTGCTGGTGCAGGCAGAGATCCACACGTTCATCCGCCCGCTGTACGAACAAGCTCGGTTCGATGAAGTGCGCGAGCAAACCGCCGTGCAGGTGCTCGACCCCGCCGTGCCGCCCGACCGCAAGGCCAAGCCCAAACGATCGATTCTGGTCATCCTCGCTACCTTCTCGGGCTTTGCGCTGGTGATCCTGTACCTGCTGGCACGCTGGTGGACGATCTATCAGTACCCGCAGGTGAAGGCCCACATCCAGGCCAGGGCCTGATTGCACGATGCTGGCCGCTTCCCCCTCCAGAGATGCGCTTTCGCGTGGAGCCGATGGGCTGCTGAAGGCCGGGTTTGCCGTGCTGCTGCTCGTGCTGCTGGCGTTCATCTGGGTGGCCCCCCTGTTCCTGTTGGCGTTCCCCGCCCTCCTGGTGGGCGTGGGGCTGGCGTGGTATGCTTCGCGCAGCAGCTTGCACATCCTCGCCTTTATGTTGCTGGCCTTCGGCGGCATCATGAACAAGTCCGAAGGCATCAGTGTGTTCGAGGTCGCCTTTGCCGGGGCCTTCTTCATCTACATGCCCGGCTGGCTACTGAGTCAGGTCCTGCTCTATCGCGAGCGCATGGTGAACACACGCACCGATGGCGCCTTGGCGTTCTTTCTGCTGTACAGTCTGTTCGGTATTGGGCTGGGCTGGATGCTGGGAGGAAAGGTGAGTTGGATTGCGGGCGAGTGGTTGGCGCTCATCATGCTGTTCTTCTACTTCCCGGTGAAAGAACAGGTGGCCCACAGGCCGCAGGCGCTTCCGGTCATCCTGAGCATCCTAGGGCTGCTCGCGGCGATAGCGGTGGTGCGCAACATCTGGGAGTACCAGTATGAACTGAATGCCGCGAGCTATGTGTGGGAGGTGAAGCAGGGCCGCGCCACGGTCAATGAGCACTGGCTGATGATGGCTGGGCTCGCAGCCTTAGCATGCTATCTCCATGCGCAAAAACGCTGGCTTCGGTGGAGCCTGTTGGTGTTCTTCGCGGCTATGGTGGCAGGCGTCATCGTGGGGCAAAGCCGTGCGGTGTGGGTCTCGTTCTTGCTGGGCACACAGGTCCTGTTCGTGCTGGTGCGTCCTGCGCAACGCCGCACCATGCTCACGGTGGGCAGTGTGAGTGCCATCACCGCCCTCGGCGTGGGCTATGCCGTCCTGGGCGATTTCTTCTTTGTGGTGCTCGTCGGGCTCATTGAACGCTTCGTCTCGCTCAGCACGGCGACCACGCAAGACTTGTCGCTCGTGAACCGGTTTATCGAGAACATGGCCGTGCTCGACCGCATCAAGGACAGCCCCATCATCGGGCACGGGTTTGGCGTCCCGATCAAGTACTTCAGCCTGGTGTTCGAGTTCACGCGCGAGCAGAGCTTTATCCACAACGCGTACCTGAGCGTGTGGTACAAGCACGGCCTCATCGGCTTGGTTGCCATATACGGCTTCTACATCAGCACCATTGTGAAGGGCTGGCGCTTGGCACGCACAGCCTCGTCGCCTACGGCGCGCCTGGGCGGTATGATTGTAGCCGCCTGCTTCATCGCCGAAGCCCTCTCGGCCATTACCCAGAACTCGTTCGCGGGCGACGACACCTGCCTGCTCATCGGCGTGGGTGGAGGCATTGTGGCGGGACTCGCGCGCCGCGCTCAGGGCATGGACAAGCCGAGCCCCACACGTGTATCGTAAGCTCGTCACAGACATCAGCTGGCTGGGGGGCGTCAGCGCGCTCATCAAGCCGCTGTGGATGCTATTCTTGGTCTCGCTCGTGCCCAGCGTGCTGGGCGACGCAGGCTATGGCATCTTCAACACGGCGCTGGCGCTCGTAGCGCTTACCATCGCGTTCAGCGATTGGGGCATGGCGCAGTACACGCTGCGTGAGGTGGCGCGCAGGCCCACCAGATCCTCTCGCTTTTTCTCCAACCTGATCCTCTTACGCCTAGCGCTGCTGGTCCTGGCCTACGCCGTGACTATGCTGGTTGCGGTAGGCTTGGGGTATGATCGGGAGGCGCTGTACACTGTGGCCGCCGCCGGGGTGTACTGGGGCGCCGAAACGATGCTGCAGTACGCCCGCATGTACTACCGCGCCCATCAACGGCTGCGGGTGGAGGCCGTGTCTACGGCGCTGGAGAAGGGTGCGGTGATGGCGTGCGGGGGGCTGGGCCTCTACGCCACGGCGTCGGCATGGGGCACCTTGGCAGCGATGGCCGTAGCCATGATTGCGGTGCTGGCGGGCAACCTCTGGTGGATCCATCGGCATGTGGCGGCGTGGCGGCGGCGTGTCATCAGCCCGGCCTTCATCCGAAAGACGGTGCCGCGCATGATCCCGCTGGGCATCGCGGGCCTCTTCACGGTGTACTACATGCGCACCGATCAGGTCATGGTAGAAGCGATGCTGGGCCCCGCCGAGGCCGGACTGTATGGCCACGCCTTCCGGCTCTTGGTGGCGCTGAACATCGTGCCCATCATCGTGGTGCAGGGTGCACTCTTCCCCCGGTTATCCGCACTGTATCACGAGAAGGCGCTGGCGGTCTTCCAGACCTTGCTGCGGCGTAGCGCCCTCGCCTTGCTGGCCATCGGGGTGGTGGTTTCAGCCACGTTGTATGCCACCGCGGACCTCCTCATTGCGCTCTTGGTACGCGACCCTGCCTTCGCCGCGGCCGCCCCCGTACTGCAAGTCTTGTGCTGGACGTTTCCGTTTACCATCCTCAATCAATTGGGGTATGTCACCTTGATCTCGATGGATGAAAATGTCTTCCCGATCAAGGTGTTGGCTCTCGTGACGGTCTTCAACATCGCCTTCAATGCCATGCTGATCCCACGTTTCGGGATCGAAGGGGCGGCAGCCGTGACGGTGCTCTCAGAGGTGCTCATCGTGGTGGCCTACGTGGCTAGGTACCAGTGGACCACCCGGGCGCGTCTCTCCTCTTCGACGGACAGGTAGCCCCATGCAGCAGCCCACCGCACCTATCTTCTACGTGACGCGCTTGCGTCCGCCCGTCTACCGCACGGAGGTGCTGGCGCAATTGAACCAGCAGTTGGATGGACGTCTGGTGGTGGCTGCGGGCGCGCCGCCTGAAGGGTCATCCTTCGGCTCCATTATATCCGATGGCGGCCCCTACACTACGCTATCCCTGCCCACGTACTGGCGCGGAGACCAGCTGCATGCCCACTTTTGGCCCAAGGTCTTCGCGCGCTACGGGCGTCCGGCGGCGGTTTTGGCGGAAGAAGCGGTGCGGTCGGCCACGTGGCCCGCGCTCGTGTATTATTGCAAGCTGCGACGGATTCCGCTCGTCTCGTGGGGGCACTTCTCGTCCAACGACCGCGCCTTCGACCCCGAAACCCACCGTGCCGACCGCTTCCGGCTTCACATGGCGCGGCGCGCAACGGCCTGCGTGGGGTACACCGAGGGCGTCATCCACCCGCTGCGCCCGTACATCGCGGCGGACCGGCTTTTCGTGGCGCCCAACACGTTGGATGTGGCGCGCTTGGCTGCGCTGCGCACCTCCTTGATGCACGAGGGGCAGCGGGCGCTCCGGCAGCGCCTCGGCCTGCGCCACGTGCCTACGCTGGTGTTCATGGGGCGCTTAATCCCTGAGAAAGGGACGGCGATGTTGCTCGACGTCTACCGCCTGCTGCGCCGAGAGCAGGACCTCCAGCTGGTCGTCATCGGGGAGGGCGAAGCACGGGCATCGATGCAAGCCCGCTTGACTCCTGATGAAGAGGGGGACGTCCATTTCACGGGAGGCTTGACGACTTACGAGGCCTCGGCACCATACCTCGCCGCCGCCGATGTCATGGTGGTGCCGGGGTATCTCGGGCTCGTAGTGAACCACGCTTTTGCGTTTGGTCTGCCTGTAGTCTCGCAAGCCTCGCCCGGCACCATGCGCTACCACAGCCCCGAGATCGAGTATGTAAGACCGGGCGAGAACGGATTGCTCACGCCGCACGGCGACGCAGCAGCAATGGCCCGGGGGATCGAAGCCATCCTCTCGGACCTGTCCGCCTACAGCGCGGCCGCGTATGCGTATGCCACAACGCATCTGGCACTAGACCGCATGGTGGACGGGCTACACGACGCCCTGCGGTATGCGCAGAAGACGTCGTGAATGCCTAGGAACTGAACCTCAACTGCCCCGGTAGAGCGTCGCCTTCGTTTCTCTTAAAGCCCTGTGCAAAAAGCTCTCAACCTGATCAGAACGCTCTACACGCCCGGCCGATGGCGTGCTGCGGCCACCTGGAAACCGTTCTCGCTGTCTTCCTTTCTGATGGTGACGGCACTGCAGAGGCAAGGGATAGCGCCAAACAGCATCATCGATGCGGGGGCCAACGCGGGGCAGTTCAGCCGGGCCGCCCTCGAAGTCTTCCCAGAGGCTAACGTCCTCGCCTTTGAGCCGCAGCCGGAGGTGGCGGCGCAGTGGCATCAGCACATCCAAGGCCACGACCGGGCAGAACTGATCCAGGCAGCCCTGGGCTCTACCGACGGGACCTTGCGCCTGCACACCAACGCGTATTCGCTCTCTACCTCGGCGTTGCCGCTCCACGACAATCACCTGGAGGCCTATCCCAACGCCACGCCGTCTGGCACCGTAGACGTGCCCGTGCACCGCCTAGACACCGTGCTGCAAAACCACACGCTGCCTGTGCCTATCCTGCTGAAGCTGGACCTCCAGGGGTACGAGCTGGAAGCCCTGCGCGGTGCTGAGCACACGCTCCAGCGTGTGCAATATGTGCTCCTCGAAAGCTCATTCAAGCCCCTCTACCAAGGCGAGCCGCTTTTTGATGAGGTGTATGCCTTCATGCGAGACCGTGGGTTCCGGCTGCTGCGGCCCGTCGGCTGGATGGTGGGGCAGGCCGACGAGATCTTACAGGCCGACCTGTTGTTCGAACGCCAGGGCTGATGGAAACACGGGCAACAGTCCTGGGGAAGTTTCCGCCGCCGGTGGACGGCCAAGCGATGGCTACGGCCCGCCTGGCTGGGCTGCTAGAGCCACACGGTGCCGTGCAGCAGGTGGCCCTGTTTGCGCAAGCAGAGCACACGAGTCGCCGCCAGCGATTGCTGCACTACATTCGGATTCGTCAACAGGTGCAGCGGCAACTGGCGGCCTCGCCGCGTGCTCCCGTGCTGTGGGCCATGATCTCGCCCCACACGGTCAGCCATTGGCGCGACTGGCTCACCGTGGTGCCCGCCTTCCAGCCAAAGCAACCTGTGTACGGCATCAGCCACTGGGGCAACTTCGACCGCCTGTTTCGCTCGCCCTGGACCCGCCACTCGGCCCAGCGCTTGGTGGCGCGACTGGCCGGTCTCGTCTTTCTGGATCAAGGGTTGGCGGACCGCTGTGCACCGTGGGTACCTGCCGACAAACGCATCGTGATCCCCAACACGATTGATGCCGCCGTCATGCCCACCGCTGATGAGGTGGCCGAAAAGCAAGCCCGCCGAGGCGCGCAGCAGCCCTTGCGGATCGTGTACTTGAGCAACATGATCGCCTCAAAGGGCTACCGCGAGTTGCTGGAAGCCGTAGACCTGTTGCATCGGCGAGGCACGGCGGTGGATGTGCGCTTCATCGGGCGGTGGCTTGATGGCGTAGAGGCCGAGCGCACCTTCCAGGCAACCATCAACGCACGGGGCTTGCAGGATGTCGTACATGTGCTTGGTCCTCTCCGCG
>JBCCMF010000224.1:0-8014 GCA_039026435.1 Bacteroidota bacterium | reverse complement strand
GCGGTAATCTGCACGGTGAATACTTCAACGGTAGTACCACGCATATGCACTCTCGGGCCTGCAGGGCAAGCTACTCGATGGCAGTATTCGCTGCATAATTATATTTTGCACATATTGCACCTCATTGACCCTCCTCTTAACTAGCACTGCCCTCTCTTATTATTGCAGACCATCATGTCGGAAATTGCCTACCTGGATGTGGCTATCGGCCTCATATTCATCTATCTGCTGTTTAGCCTCTTAGCAAGTGCTATCAATGAGGCGATATTGGTCTCTTCGAACGAGAGGGGTAGAATCCTCGATAAGGTCATCCGGAGAATGCTAAGCACTGATGGTGAGCAGAGCAATGATGGTGTGCTATACAACAACTTCTCGCGTCACATTCTATACAAAAGCCTTAAGACAACGAGGAGGTCTCATCCTCCATACCTGAGCTGCGAACGTTTCGTCGAGATTCTCTTGAGCGTATTAGCAGACGAACAGCAGAAGCGCGAAATTCTATCAGAGGAGACTAACGATACAGCCGAGGCGGCTACACCAAGTCACGCCAGCGGCACTGCAAGAACCACTACCCTCGAAGATGTACTCAGCGACAGCCCTGTCCTGCAGACTCTATTCAAGCAAGCGGGCAGACGCCTTGACCCCTTTCGAGCAAGCCTCGAAACTTGGTATGACGACATAATGGCCCAGGCATCAGGGTGGTATAAGGCGCGTGTTCAGGTTATCCTCTTTGTGATTGGCTTGGTGCTGGCGGGTTGCTTCAACGTAGATACGCTTTCTATTGCATCGCGGCTCAGCCAAGATCCGGAGTTACGGGCCAACCTGGTGGAGCAAGCTATCGCGTACCAGCAAAGTCAGAAACTGCGTGAGCAAGCTGCTGTCCCGCCAGACCTGGAGGCTCAAATTAAGCAAATAGACTCAATGATTGAGCAGGATATATCTCCCTTGTCCGCAAATCTCGGTCTTGGTTGGCGTAGTGGCCTTTTCAGTCTACCCTATCATTACTATTCCTTCAAAGTGGACAATGAGGGCGTGAAGGCATTAGATGCAGACTCAGCCTTATCGCAACTAGATAACCTGGCTGGCTTTCCTCCATCGCAATACACCGTCTTCTGGCCACAGGTTGTACAAACGATTGGTCCTGAGCTAGCGGCCAAGCATCGTCCTGACATACTGAATAAATTTGGCGTACTGGCACCTTGGACTTGGACCAAGGTGGGTATTGGGTGGCTCCTTACCGCAATCGCCATCAGCTTGGGTGCGCCGTTCTGGTTTGACCTCCTCAACAAGGTGATCAACGTGCGGGGGGCCAATGCCAAGGCGCAATACACTTCGTCCACATCGGCAACTCCCGTAGGATAGGGCCATGCGCGTACGCATCATTAGGCGCGTCAACCTACGGTATGGTAAGCCACAGACCGATGCCCCCATCCGCGGGGAACTCTACAAGGGCTTTGATCTCGATGTAGTTCGACAAACTGCCGGGACGCCCATCAACGGCAATGACGTCTGGTACCAGGACCGCAACGGCGACTATTTGTGGTCAGGAGCCACGACACGCCTTGACAGCATAGCCAGTGCAGCGTTACCACCACCCCCTCCTGCTGCTGCTTATGCCCCGAACAAGATAGGCTGGGGGCTTCGTGATTTTAACATCCCCGATCTCTGGGAGCAGTACGGGCGTGGCGGAGGCGTGAACGTTGCGATCCTGGACACAGGCATCGACCTCAATCACCCCGATTTACGAGGGACGATCCGTGATCCTGCCACTGACACGATAGCAATCGGGCCGGCTGGCAACATCGAGGGGGCATGGGATGTGCTCGATACCGATGGCCACGGAACGGCGTGCGCCGGGGTACTCGCCGCGCAAGGCCTCACTACATATGGAGTGGCGCCTCAATGCAACCTTCACGTCATTAAAATTGCTGAGACGACTGGCGGCATCGTCTCTGGCCCAGCCTTCCTCAAGAGTATTGAGTGGTGCGTAGACAAAGGCATTCATGTCGTGTCCATATCGTTCGGCCAAAGACATGATACTCAGCGAGGATTCAAAGCGGGGCTAGAGGCCGCTACTGAGGCGGGGATGGCAGTTGTGGCTGCCACGGGAAGAAGAGCTCCAATGTTTCCAGCGATGTTATCTAGCTGTATTGCTGTTGGGGCCATCGACTCAGAGAGCAGATTGACACCTTCGACCTTAAGGGATACGTCCCTGGATGTATGTGCCCCAGGCTCTAGCATACAATTGCTTCAACATTTAAACAAACCTTTGCGTCTCGGAAACGGAACGAGTTATGCTACTCCCTTTGTAGCTGGGGTCATTGCTCTTGCATACCAGTCCATACACTTCACAGGACTCACTCACAGCCCCAGTGCCATCCAAGAAGCGCTGCGACGTACAGCAACACGGAGTGCTGTCGACGGATACGAATATCGCATTATCAACCCCCTTGCACTGCTCCGTGACCTAAACGAACCGCTACTCCCAGCATAGCGCACAGCCTCTCCTTCTCCAGAACGCAACACATCATGCGCATAACTCTCCTCTACGTCCTCCTCTTATTCATTTCTCACCCACCTGATGCAGCCGCTCAGCAAAGTAGCGGCTTGTTCTACGACGCCCTCAACCTACAGGCTACGGTGGCTCAAGACCCGATCACCCCCTCAGTATACAGCATTGGGAAGGGCACGACGATCTTGGATGCGTATGTACCACCGGGCGTCAGCGACATTGCCCACTTTGCAAATAATCCTTTCCTAAAAGTGTACCAGATCCAGTCAGGCGCCGGCGGCTTCGCCGCTGGCTTAGCGACTAGCTCAACGGCGTTTCAAGCTCTCGGTGGCCTCGATGTGACCACTGTAGCAGATGGGATAAGCCGCTTCTTGGTAGCTCGTACCAAGCACGAGCTTACTATCACGTTCTTCGACCAGCTCCAGAAGCAACTCAACGCTGACACGCCCGAAGCGAAACTCTTGAGTAGCCTTTTCCCCGAAACCAAGCGCACCTTCGGGGTCATTGACACCCAGATCTACAACTACACGCTGTACCTCTCCACGCTCCGCAAGGCCTTCGAACGCGACCTAGGCACCTTATCGACTACCCTCCCGCACTACTTGGAGGACAACCCTAAAGTGGTTGACCCCACGCTGGCAACAGGTGTGGTCACTAGCGTCAAGGTGCTGAATGACATCAGGCGTGGAACGCCCATATATACGCTTTTGAACAGGACAGATGTCGTACAGGCCTTGTCAAGCGTTGATCACAACGTGGGAAACGGAGCCGAGCTCCTTGGACTAGTCGCAGGCGCGCTGCGCTCCACAGCGCCCGACCGTGTATTCGTTCCTGCCGATTCCCTTGCAGCGCTTGACGACCATGGCATGCGCATCTTCATGGGCTTGCTCTATGAACGCCTGCCCAACACACTTTCGTTTGTACGCTCAGGAACCACGACCAAACTCAAAGCTGATATTCTCAGCCAGCTTGGTGACCAGCTCCCTCCCCTGAGTCAGGACTTGGGCAACCTCCTTGATCCCTACCGCGAGTATGCCCGTGAGGTTATACTCCAGGCTACACGCGTTTCCGACGACGTAAACGCTCTTAAAGATGTTAAACTTAGTGACGCTTCTTACAGCGACTTCGCTCAGTACTTCAGTAACAGCTTGGATGTCTTGGAGGGTAGCCTGTCGCTCCTTGGAGGTTTAGGCATCATAGTAGACCAAACAAACACCGACAAGTTTAAGTCATTCCTGGATCGAGCACGCCTAGTTAGTGCCCTTCTCCTCGACGTGACGGCAAAAGAGTATCAGCCAGCTATAGTGAGCGCGATCCAGCTCCTCCAGAGTGCGAGCCCTAAATTGGACCAAGAAGCCTACGCTACTCTGCTGAAGTACGGCGTGTTTGCAGCTACCATGGTAGAGGCGAAAACGCCCGAAGAGGTTCAGCAGGCCATTGAGTCGGTTGTGCTGCCGCCGGGAAGTGCTCGCATCAAGAAAGAAAGTAAATTTAACCTTGCCCTCAATGCCTACGTGGGCCTGTTTGCGGGAAGCGAATACCTAGGGGATGATGAGGCATGGGGTGTAGTTTCCGGCGTGCACGCTCCATTAGGGGTAGCCTTCAGTTGGGGCCATGGGAAAGCGGGCAAAAGACGCTCATTCTCTCTTTTTGCCTCGCTCATAGACGTGGGCGCTATCACTGCGTATAGGTTTTCAAATGATCCCACGGAAAACCTTCCCGAGGTCCACCTGAAGAACATTTTTTCTCCTGGCGTTCACCTGATACGCGGCTTTAGTGGGGTACCGATTTCTGCTGGTCTAGGGGTTCAACTGGGGCCGGCCCTACGCGAAATTGACGACGGCAGCCGCGCCAGCGAGTCCATAAATAACTTTCGCGCTCACGCCTTTGTAGCCGTTGACATCCCGCTGTTGAACCTCCAGACCAGGACACGATAGCGCGGGCGCGCCAGCCACTCCAGGGCAACTCGCTTTCATGAACAGCAGGGCTGTTTAGGATGAACCCGCAATCGTTGAGACACTTGCGTCTCATTCTTAGTTGGGGTAATCTGGCGGCCTCTTCCCCATCCCTAGTTGTTTGGTCTTATGCCCCGCCTATCGTGCTTTGTGGCGCTGCTGTTGTTCGCCGCCCCTGCCATTGCTCAAGACGTTGACTTGAGCCATTTTGAAAACATGGAAGCCCGCGCCATCGGTCCGGCGGGCATGAGCGGCCGTGTGACGGCCATCGACGTGGTCCTCCGCGACCCCGACGTCATCTACGCAGGTACCGCTTCGGGCGGGCTGTGGATGTCGGAGGGCGGCGGCATCGACTGGACGCCCATCTTCGACGACCAGCCCGTCGCCTCGATTGGCGACATTGCGATCTACCAGAAGAACCCGTCGATCATCTACGTAGGCACGGGCGAAGGCAACCCGCGCAACAGCCAGACCAACGGCAACGGCCTCTACAAGACGCTGGACGGCGGCAAGACGTGGAGCTACCTCGGCCTGGAGGACTCGCGCAACATCCACCGCGTCATCGTCCACCCCGACAACCCCGACGTCGTGTGGGCGGGTGTGCAAGGCCCGGCGTGGGGCACCACCGAGACGCGCGGCGTCTACAAGTCCACCGACGGCGGCCAGAACTGGCGCAAGGTGCTCTACCAAAACGAGCGCACCGGCATCGCCGACCTCGTGGCGGACCCCAGCAACCCCGACAAGCTGTTTGCCGCGATGTGGGAGTTCCAGCGCTGGCCGTGGACGTTCACGTCGGGTGGTGACGGCTCGGGTCTGTTCGTCTCGCACGACGGTGGCGAGAACTGGGTGGAGCGCACCAGCGTCGATGGCCTGCCCGCGGGCGACCTGGGACGCATCGGCCTCGCCATCTCGCCGAGCCGTCCCGACATCTTGTACGCGCTGGTCGAGTCCAAGAAGAACGGCCTCTTCAAGAGCGAGGACGGCGGCGTGAGTTGGAGCCGCGTGAACGCGAAGGGCAACTTCGGCAACCGCCCGTTCTACTACCACGAGATCCACATCGACCCGGTCAACGAGAACCGCCTCTACAGCCTCCACTCCATCGTCACCTACAGCGAGGATGGCGGGCGCACCTGGGAGACGCTCATCCCCTACGCGGGCATCCACCCCGATCACCACGCGTGGTGGATCCATCCCGAGGACCCGGACTACATCATCGAGGGCAACGACGGCGGCATGGCCATCTCGCGCGACCGCGGCGAGACGTGGCGGCACATCGAGAACCTGCCGCTGGCGCAGTTCTACCACATCAACGTGGACAACAGCTTCCCCTACCGCGTCTGCGGCGGCATGCAGGACAACGGCTCGTGGTGCGGCCCCAGCCAGGTCTTCCGCAACGGGCAGATCCGCAACAGCTACTGGGAGGAGGTGGCCTTTGGCGATGGCTTCGACGTGGTCATCGACAGCAGCGACAGCCGCTACGGCTACGCCATGAGCCAGGGCGGCAACCTCCAGCGGTTCGACAGCCACACGGGCGATCAGAAGTACATCAAGCCCATCCACCCTGATGGTGAGACGCTGCGCTTCAACTGGAACGCGGCCATCGCGCACGACCCGTTCGGGCCGACCACCATCTACTACGGTAGCCAGATGGTCCACAAGAGCACAGATCGCGGCGATAGCTGGACGATCATCTCGCCTGACCTCACGACCAACGACCCGGAGAAGCAGAAGCAGGTGGACAGCGGCGGCCTCACGTACGATGTGACGCAGGCGGAGAACTACACGACCATCGTGAGCCTGGAGCCGAGCCAACTGCAGCCGGGCATCCTCTGGGCAGGCACGGACGACGGGCATGTGCAGGTGACGCAGGACGGCGGGCAAACATGGACCAACGTCACGGGCAACGTGCGCGGCATCCCCGACGGCATCTGGGTGCCGCAGATCAAGGCGTCCGTACACAACGTGGGCGAGGCGTTTGTCGTCTTCGGCGACCACCGCCGCAACAACTGGGAGCCCTACCTCTACCACACCGACGACTTCGGCCGCTCGTGGACACGCCTCATCGACGGCGACGACGTGTACGGCTACCTCCACTCGTTCGCACAAGACCCCGTGGAGCCCAACCTGATGTTCGCGGGCAGCGAGTTCGGGCTGTACGTCAGCTTCGACGGCGGCGACGCCTGGCAGAAGTGGACGCACGGCGTGCCCACCGTGGCCGTGACCGACATGGTCATCCATCCGCGCGAGCACGACCTCGTGATGGGCACCTTCGGCCGCTCGGCGTTCATCCTTGACGACCTCCGCCCCCTCCGCGCCGTCGCGGCAGACATGGACGTGCTCGACGCACCGCTGACGGCCTTCGAGGCGCCGGATGCCTACCACGTCACCTACCGTCAAGCCACGGGCGTGCGCTTTGCAGGCGATGCGGCGTTCTTTGGCGAGAACCGCATGCGTGGCGGTATGCTGTCGTTCTTCGTCGCGCCTGTAGATACGACCGATGACGACGCGAAGCCGCTGCCGAAGAAGATCACGATGCAGATCGTAGACCCCACGACCAGCGACACCATCCGCACCTTCAAACGCGATGTGCAGGCAGGCTTCAACCGCACCACGTGGGGCCTGGAGCAAGCCGGCTACCGCTTCCCCACCATGCAGAAGCCACGCAAAGACGCGCCCGAGCCGGGCAACGGCGGCGATGTGATGCCGGGCACGTACGAGGTCGTGATGACGCTAGGCGAACACACGTCCTCGACGATGATCGACGTCAAGCTCGACCCGCGCCTGGGCGTAACTCCAGCCATGCTGCAAGCCCGCGCCGACATGCGCGACGAGATGGTGCCGCACATCGAAGCCCTCGCCGATGCGCTCACGAACCTGCGCGAAGCCCGCGAAACCGTGGACCTGCTCGCGCAGCACCTCGAAGACCGCGACGATGAGACAGCGAAGACCGCGATGGACCTCGGCAAAGCCGTCAAGGACTCGATTCAGGTTATGGTGGAGATGTACGAAGGTCCTGAGGTGCAAGGCATCCGCCGCGACCCGAACACCATCCGCTCCCGAATGAGCATCGGCATGCGCTACCTCGGCTCGTCGTGGGACATGCCGGGGCCGACCGAGCGCACCGCGATGGCGCAGTCGAAAGCCGCGATCAAGGAGATGGTCGACGCCGTCAACGCGCTCTTTGCCGAGCAGTGGCCCGCCTACCAGCGAGCCATCCGCGCCGCCGACCTGCAGCTGTTCGAGCCCATCAAGCCGATCTCGGTGTCCATCAACTGACACACTCATTGTCCGGCGTACAGCAAGACGCCCCCAGCTGTCATCCCGAGCGTAGCCGAGGGATCTCCCCCGTCTACGTTTTGCACAACTCCAAAGTGGGAGATCCCTCGGCTTTGGCCTCTGGCCGCCGCTCGGGATGACAAACACGGTACAAGATCTCCTATGCTGACTTCACGTGCGGCGCTTGGCGACGGTAATGCGGCGACACGGCCTCGGCGAGCATGAAGTCGGCCACGTCGGCGCGGGCGATCTGGTCGCCGAAGCCGAGTTG
>JBCCMF010000223.1:0-8040 GCA_039026435.1 Bacteroidota bacterium | reverse complement strand
CGAGCGGAGGCCGCAGGCCAGAGCCGAGGGATCTCCCACGTCGAGGCTGTGCAATCCGTGATCGGGGGAGATTTACCTGCGGTGTGCTTTGCGCTCTCGGCTACGCCCGGGATGACAAGCGGTGTGCTGCACTCTCAAGAATTGGTATAAACGCCACCGTGACCACACCCTCGCCTACCGATGACCGCGCCATCGTGGTCATCCCCACCTACAACGAGTCCGAGAACGTCCGCCGCGTCATCGACACGGTGATGGCGCTGGAGCAGCCGTTCACGGTGCTCATCGTAGACGACGGCTCGCCCGATGGCACCGCCGATCTCGTGCGGCAGGCACAAGCGGATTACCCCGATCGCATCGTACTGGAAGAGCGCGAAGGCAAGCTCGGCCTGGGCACCGCCTACCTGCACGGCTTCCGCATCGCGCTGGCTCAGGGCTTTACGTACATCTGCGAGATGGACGCCGACCTCTCGCACAACCCCAAGGACCTGCCACGGCTCACCGCGCCCGTCATGGACGGCACCGCCGACGTGGTCATCGGCTCGCGGTACGTAAACGGGGTGCGCGTCATGAACTGGCCGCTCAGCCGACTGATGCTGTCGTACGGCGCGGGCATGTACACGCGGGCGATCACCCGGCTGCCCATCTGGGACGTGACGGCGGGCTTCAAGTGCTTCCATCGGCGCGTGCTGGAGGCCATTCCGTTCGAGCGCGTCAAGTCGAATGGGTACTCGTTTCAGATCGAATTGAACTACCGCGCGTGGCGACGCGGCTTTAGGCTGCACGAGGTGCCGATTGTCTTCACCGAGCGCACCGAGGGGCAGTCGAAGATGAGCCAAGCCATCGTGCGCGAGGCGGCGCGGAAGGTGTGGGAGCTGCGGCTACGCGCGCTGTTCGGCCGGCTGTAGCCGGGCTTTAGCCACCGCAGAACTGGAGAGCGACCGCTGGTCTGTCTGTGAAATCCGTCGGTCAGAATCAGGGCACACCGGGGCGTTTGGGACCGTTGGGTGTATCGTCCCTCAAACTTGACCCTCCTCCTCGCATGTCTGCTCCCATCGTTGTCACTGGCATCAGCGGTTTTATCGCCAAACATGTCGCCGTCCATCTGTTGAAGAAAGGTTACGCCGTGCGCGGCACCGTGCGCGACCTCAGCAAAACCGACGCGCTGCGCCACACCCTCGCCCAGGCGGCTGAGGTGGATCCCAGCCAGCTCTCGTTCGTCGAGGCTGACCTGCTGAAGGACGACGGCTGGATCGATGCGCTGCGCGACTGCGGCGGCGTCCTGCACCTCGCCTCGCCCTTCCCCATCCAACAGCCCACCGACCGCGAGGCGCTCGTCCCGGCCGCACGCGGCGGCACCATGCGCGTGCTCAACGCGGCCAATGTAAACGATATCGAGCGGGTCATCATTACCTCATCGATTGTGGCGATGGCGTACCGCGCGGGGCGCTCGTCGGACGTAACGCTCACCGAGGAGGCGTGGACCGACCCCGACTGGGAGGGCTGCTCGCCGTACATCGTCTCGAAGACGCGCGCCGAGCAAGAAGCGTGGCGGTGGGCGGAGTCGTTTGGCGGGCGCGAGCGGCTGACGGTCGTCAACCCGGGCTTTGTGCTGGGTCCGCTGCTAGATGACCGCGTGGGTACCTCGGCCGAGGTGCTGCAGCTGCTCTTCCAGGGCGCCTACCCCGCCGTGCCGCCCATCGCGTTTCCCGTGGTGGATGTACGCGACCTCGCCGATCTCCACATCGCGGCGCTGGAGAACGAAGCCACCGCAGGCCGCCGCCTCCTCGGCGCGGGCGATACGATGACCATGCAGCAGATGGGCCTGCACCTCAAAGCCGACTTCCCCGAGGCCGGACGCAAAGTCCCGACGCGGCAGCTGCCTGCCTTCGTGGTGCGGATGATGGCGCTGTTCGACCGCTCGCTCAAGACGGTCCTGCCCGACCTCGGCGTGACGCCGCACGCCCGCAGCGGCTACGTCACCGACCTCACGGGCATCCGTTTTCGACCTGCCAGAGAGACCCTTCGTGATGCCGGCGCTTCGCTGATCGAACGAGGGTTGGCTTAGGCTGCAGAGCACGGGCGCAGCAGAGCAGTTTCAGTATAAATGCACATGTACCTGCGGGCCGGAAGCGCTATTTTGACGGTTTCTCTTTGCCAGATCGTTTCAATAGGATACGCCTCATGCCCACCTACACGCACCTCACCGCGCCCACCGCAGGCGCGCTCATCGAACTCAAGGACGGCGCGCTCAACGTCCCCGATAACCCCATCGTCCCGTTCATCGAAGGCGACGGCATCGGGCCGGATATCTGGGCCGCGGCGCAACACGTGCTCGACTCGGCCGTGGCTAAGGCATACGACGGCACGCGGAAGACCGAATGGTTCGAGGTGCTGGCTGGGCAGAAGGCACACGACGCCACAGGCGAGTGGCTGCCCGAGGATACGCTCACGGCCATCCGTCATCACCTGGTGGCTATCAAAGGCCCACTGACCACGCCCGTCGGCGGCGGCATTCGCTCGCTCAACGTGGCGCTGCGGCAGAAGCTGGACCTCTACGCGTGCGTGCGCCCGGTGCGCTACTTTGACGGCGTGCCCTCGCCCGTGCGCGAGCCCCAGAAGGTGGACATGGTCATCTTCCGCGAGAACACCGAAGACATCTACGCGGGCATCGAGTTCGCTGCGGGCACCGACGATGTGGAGACGTTCAAGCGGCTGCTCCAGGACGCCTTCCCGGATCGCTACGAGAAGATCCGTTTCCCGGCTACCGCTGGCCTCGGCGTGAAGCCCGTCTCGCAGGAAGGCACGGCGCGTATCGTGAAAGCCGCCATCCAGTACGCCATCGACAACGGCAAGCCGAGCGTGACGCTGGTGCACAAGGGTAACATCATGAAGTTCACCGAAGGCGCCTTCCGCGACTGGGGCTACGCGGTAGCTGCCAACAACTTCGGCGCCGAGCCGCTCGACGGCGGCCCGTGGCACCTCATCAACGCCGACGGCCACGAGATCATCGTCAAAGACGTCATCGCCGACGCGTTCTTGCAGCAAATCCTGACGCGCCCGGCCGAGTACAGCACCATCGCCACGCTTAACCTCAACGGCGACTATGTCTCGGACGCGCTGGCGGCGCAGGTGGGCGGCATCGGCATTGCGCCGGGGGCCAACATCAACTACGACACGGGCCACGCCATCTTCGAGGCCACGCACGGCACGGCGCCCAAGTACGCGGGGCAAGACAAGGTGAACCCGTCGTCGGTCATCCTCTCCGGCGAGATGATGCTGCGCCACCTCGGCTGGAACGAGGCGGCCGACCTCATCGTGGCCTCGATGGAGAAAACCATCCTGGCCAAGACCGTCACCTACGACTTCGAGCGGCTGATGGACGGCGCCACGCTGCTCAAGTGCAGCGAATTCGGCCAAGCCCTCGTAGACAATATGGGCTGACGCGCCGCGCTTGCTCGATCACCTTTTGAACGCCCGAGTCGCTCGCGCTGCTCGGGCGTTTGCTGTCCTGCCCCCTAGCAACTCATGCAGCCAGGATGGGCGGAATCTAACCCATTTTAATACTTGCACGCGAGTGATTAAACATGCCGCGATTCGGACGATACACGGGCCAGCATACCCGCATGACGCGGCCTCTTCCCCCACCTTCGGTAGTTCTAGGTGTCCTACGCTTTACCCCAAATCGACACAGTATCGGCAGCAGCGCGGATCAAACGGCGTATGCAAATCCGTTATGCCGCGGCGTTCTTTGTGATCGTGCTCATCACGGCCACGACCTACTGGTTTGTGGACCAGACCATGCTTCGCAACGCCGGCAGCGCACACACAGTGGATGTGGCAGGGCGCCAGCGGATGCTCAGTCAGAAAATTGCGAAGTCGGCACTGGCGCTACGCGTTGCCCAGACGCCAACGGAACGGGCCATCCACTACGAGGAACTGACGGGGGCGCACGAGTTGCTCACGACGAGCCATGCGGCGCTTCGCGCCGCAGACGGGACGCTGAACATTCACTTTGCCCCGTCTGATCGGATCAACACCCTCTTCGACGCCCTCATGCCGTCCTTCACGGCGATCGACGACGCCATAGCCATCATTCGCGGGTCGGTCGATGAAGACGGCGCGCTCACGAGCACAGGGCAGAGGGCCGCCATGCGCATTGCCCAGCAGGAAGACGCGTTCCTGACCACGATGAACCAGATCGTGAACATGTATGCGGCAGAGTCGGAGACAGAGTTGCTCCACTTCCTCCGCATAGCCGCGTTTCTTGAAGGCGGCCTCTTGCTCTTGCTCGGTGGCATCGGGGTCCTCCTGTTTCGCACACAGACCAGGGAAAGCATCAAGATCTTGGAGGACCGCAACGCCCATCTGTCGCTGACGAACGACGCGCTCCAGAAAGCCACCGAAGCGGCGCGCAGCGCAGTGCAGGCGAAGAGCACGTTCCTGGCCAACATGAGCCACGAGATCCGCACGCCCATGAACGGCGTGATCGGCATGACGACGCTGTTGATGGATACCAAGCTGAACGAGGAGCAGCGCGACTTCGTAGACACCATCCGCATGAGCGGCGACCAGCTGCTCACCATCATCAACGATATCCTCGACTTCTCGAAGATCGAGGCAGGCAAAATCGAGTTGGAGGAGCAGCCGTTCCAGCTGTACAGCAGCGTCGAAGCCTCACTTGAGCTGCTGGCTCACTCGGCCGCGAAGAAAGGCGTCGAGCTCGGCTACCAGTTTGCGCCCAACGTGCCGATGACGGTGAAGGGCGACGTGACGCGGGTGCGGCAGATCCTGTTCAACCTGCTCTCCAACGCCATCAAGTTCACCGACGAGGGCGAGGTGATTGTCAGCGTAGGCTGCGAGGCCAAGGCCGATGGGCAGCACGAGATCCACGTCTCGGTGCGCGACACGGGCATCGGCATCCCAGAGGCGGCGAAGCAGCGGCTGTTCCAGAGCTTCTCGCAGGTCGATGCCTCCACGACGCGCAAGTACGGCGGCACCGGACTGGGGCTGGCCATCAGCCTCAAGCTCGCCCACCTGATGGGCGGCGACATGTGGTTCGAGAGCGAGGTGGGCGTGGGCTCCACGTTCCACTTCACCTTCACCGTCGAGGCCCTAGCCGAGACGCGCCGCATCGGCTTCACGGTCGATTCGCCGCTGCGCGACAAGCGCGTGCTGATGGTAGACGACAACGCCACCAACCTTGACATCCTCGACCGCCTACTGCAGCGCTGGGGCGTACACACGGCCGCCTACACACACGCGCAGGATGCGCTGGACGACCTCGAAAATACTGCGCCCTTTGACGTAGCCGTGTTGGATCTCAGCATGCCCGACATCGACGGCATTGAGCTGGCCCAACGGCTCAAGGCCCATCCGCGCACGGCCGATGTCCCGCTCATCCTGCTCAGCTCCGCCACCACCGTAGACATGCCGCAGGGGCTGTTCGAGGCGAGGCTGATGAAACCCGCTCGGCACAAAGCGCTGCGGCGCGTGCTCGAAGCCGCTGTGCAGATCGACGATGCTGGCCCGAACGACGCCGGGAGCCGCGTGACCTTCCGCTCCGACGACGCCAGGCAACCCACGGCCAAGCGTGCGCCCGTGCTGCTCGTGGAAGACAACATGATCAACCAGAAGGTAGGCCGCCGCCTGCTCGACCGCCTCGGCTACCACGTGGACATCGCCAACGACGGCGTGGAGGCCCTAGCTGCGCTGGAGCGGACGACGTATCCGCTCGTCTTCATGGACATCCACATGCCCAATATGGACGGCTACGAGGCTACTGCCGCCATCCGCGAGCGCTTCGGCAGTGACCGCGTCCGCATCGTGGCGATGACGGCTAACGCGATGGAAGGCGACCGCGAGGCCTGCCTGGAAGCGGGCATGGACGACTACGTCAGCAAGCCCATCCACAAGGGCGACCTCGAACGCGCGCTGGCCGACTTCGAGGCGTGGCACCAGACCTCATTGACACAGCCGAAGGAAGCTGAGACTCCTGCGTAAAGCGGCAACGTGCAAGGTAGACGGAAGCTAGAAGCGTGCGTCTACTTGCTGCCTGTCTCGTCGATAATCTTGGCGTCTTCCACGTTCGGATCGAGTTCTCGCTTGAACGCTTCTTCTGCGTCTGAGAGCACGGTGGCAGCACGCTTCAGCCCGGCGCTCACGGCGCGGCCCGTCAGGTAGGCCGCAGCACCGCCCAGGAAGGCGGCCTTGCCGAGCAGGCTCATGTCTTCGAAGCGGGGTGTGGGTTCAGGCGTGGACATAGGGGAAGGCGGTCCAGGTGCATGCGGGCAGCGTAGGCGGTTTGGTCATCATCCTGCGCGTTACTTCTTCTTGCCCTTCTTCGACTTCTTGCCCGACGCTTTGGTCTTCTTGTCCTTCTTCGGCGCCGGGTCCTCGGCGGCGGGCTCTTCTTCTTCGATCTCCTCAACGCCAGGCGCTTCCGCCTCGGCCTTCGGCTTGCAGTCCATCTGGTCCACCGCCCGGTCGATCTCGTGCGCCACCGTGCGGAAGATGGACTCGATGGTCTGGGCAAACGTCGTCAGCACGGACTCGACGACGAAGACGGCTTTCTCTTCGACTTTCAGCTCATCGAAGGCAGCGCGGGTGTGGCGGTAGGCGTCGGAGAGGCGGGATTTGGGATCAGACATAAAACGCCGATGGATCTAAGCGCCGAGGCGCGGGGTTTCCGAAATACACAAGCCGAAGGGCAAGAGACGATCTCCCAGGTAGACGAGCCGTGCCGAGCACAAGTTTCAGCGTATGAGTGCCACGTATGAGTGATGCAGAGGAGTACCGCGAGGGGCGTATCCTGCGCTCCACGGGCAGCTGGTACGATGTGGAGACGTCCGAAGGCGTGGTGCCCTCGAAGGTGCGCGGCAAGTTTCGGCTGGAAGACACACGGCAGACCAACCCCACCGTCGTCGGCGACCGCGTCACGATCCGCATGGTGGAGGACGACACGGGCCTGATCACCGCCATTCACCCGCGCGACAACCAGCTCGTGCGCCGCGCCGCCGGTCGCCGGATCGGCATGGAGCACGTCCTCGCCGCCAACATCGACCACGCATGGGTGGTGCAGTCGGTGCGCAAGCCGAAGATTAACACAGGCTTCGTGGACCGCTTCCTGGTCATGTGCGAGGCGTTCGAGATCCCCGCCGGGCTCGTCATCAACAAGATCGACCTGATGCGCCCCGCCGATGAGGCCGCCGTCTTCGAAATCTGCGACGTCTACGCCGACATCGGCTACCCCGTGCTGCCCGTGAGCGCCGAGACGGGCGAGAACGTGGATGTGCTGGCGGAGGCGCTGCAGGACAGCGTGAGCGTCTTCGCAGGCGGCTCCGGCGTAGGCAAATCGACGCTGCTCAACGCCATCGAGCCGGGCTTGCAGCTGCGCACCGGGCGCGTCAGTGACCGCACGCAAAAAGGCAAGCACACGACGACCTTCGCCTCCCTCCTCCCGCTCTCCCAAGGCGGCTACGTGGTCGATACGCCGGGCGTGCGCGAGTACGGGTTGGTCGCCATCGAGCCGTACGAACTGGGCCACTACTTCCCTGAGTTCAGACCGTACCTGCACGAGTGCCGCTTCCCCACCTGCACGCACGACCATGAGCCGGGCTGCGCCGTCGTGGATGCCCTAGAGCAGGAGATCATCGACCCCGTCCGCTACAGCAGCTACGTCAACATGCTGCACTCCGTCCAAGCTGGCGAAGCAGACGTGGGGCGGTGACATTCGTGCCCGGTGCAGACCTCTGGGAGTGTCATCCCGAGCGTAGTCGAGGGATCTCCCACTTTCTCGTCGAGCAAGACGCATACGGGGGAGATTTACCTGCGGTGTGCTTCGCGCTCTCGGGTACAGTCTTCGACTTTCGCTCGGGATGAACTGTGTCAAAAGTCAAGCCTGCATACGCTGTTTCTCCACGTACCGCCGCTGCCCCTCGGCATAGATGGTGTCGAACGCGAGGCTGCTCTTGCCCGACCCCGACGGCCCCGTGAACACAATCAGCCGATTGCGTGGCAAGTCCAGGTCGATGTTCTTGAGGT
>JBCCMF010000222.1:0-8041 GCA_039026435.1 Bacteroidota bacterium | reverse complement strand
GTCGGGACGCTGTATGATGAGGTGCGCCGGGACGCCGGGCGGCGGTGGGTTGAAGTCGAGGTGGTACACGGCTTGGGTTTCGGCGTGGATGCGCCGCCGGGACAGCCTGCCCACGATTAGCTCCTCGGCCAAGTCGATGCTGACGAGGACGTGGTGCAGCAGCGCGCCCTCGCGGGTGAGGTAGTGCGTGAGCCAACCCGCCTGCTCCAAGGTGCGCGGGTAGCCGTCGAGGATGAAGTTGTTGTCGCTGGTCTTCGCCAGGGCACGCTCGGCCATCACCCGCACCAGCGGCGACGGCGCCAGGCGCCCGTCGTTGATCTCCGCAGCGGCGCGGATGCCCTCGGGCGTGCCAGCCTTGATCTCTGCACGGAGCAGGTCGCCAGTCGAGATGTGTGCCAGGTGGTGCCGCTCAGCCAGGAGCCGCGCTTGCGTGCCCTTGCCTGCGCCGGGCGGGCCAAATAAGAGGATACGCATCGCTTTCACAGGTCACTCGGGGATTCAATAGAGCGGCAGAACAGGACGCTGCCAGAGGGCAATATTGGAGAATAGCGATCAACGAGAGGCAGCAGACTGTGATTCAAGAAAATGGAATGTAGAGGGCCGCCCTACGACTTAGTTACGTCGTGCAAACTCGTAGATCATTCACGCCGTCTCGCCCTGGCAATTACCTCGGTCTGCCTCGACCTGGCAGAAGAACCGCTCAGTGTCAGAGCATTTCGGGGTTAATCACTCAAAAGTGGAATCGCAGGGCGGATTGGTCGATCTCAATAAAGTCGTACATGTCAAAACCAACTGCTAGGGCGTCCACGTTTTGGGAGAAGAGGGCTTCTAGTTCGCTGTTGCGGATGTTACCCGTGGACACGAGCAGCAGCTTGTGGGGGACACCCCGCACGATCAGTGAATCGACGAAGTCGCTGTCCTTCGTGACCACCACCCGGCCTTCTACGACTGATCGCTGGTTGATAACCTCGTCGGGCGTGCGATTTCCTGTGGGCAGATCCAGCGTGTGGATCGCATCATGCCCGCGCTCCCTGAAGTAGCGGCACAAGCCTCGCGGGAGCTGCGCGTCAACAAGGAATTTCATGCCGCGAGTGCTTGCACGCGCTTGGTCTGGCTAAGCCGCGCCGCATAGGCGAAAACCGCCAGAATATCCTCTCGCTCGAGATCCTCGTAGTCCGCCAGTACGTCCTCGACGCTCATACCCGCACTGAGCAGTTCCAGGATCATTTCCACGGGGTAGCGCAGCCCACGCACGCACGGCTTGCCGTGGCAGATGGCCGGATCAATCGTGATGCGTTCGAGCAACATGGGGCTTTAGGTGCAGTGATAGAGCATCAAGCAGTGCCATCCTGAGACCCTCGCTCTGGCTTTATGATCCGTGACATCAGACCTCACCCGAACGCGAGGTGATCAGCGAGCTGGATTCGCCTCTGCGCGCACAAACTCGTAGGTCGTCCATGCCGTCTCGCCCTGGCGATTGCCTTGCCCCACCTCAACGACGACGCCGGGCTGGTAGATGGCTTGTACGGTGACGGGCAGCCCGGCAAGTGGCACCCAGATGGCCTCGGAGGCGCGGAGGCTGTCGAGTAGCGCTGCGTCGCGGGTGTTGTAGGCGCGCATGAGCTGCTGGAAGCTCGCGGAGTCGCGGGCTACCCACAGCGGTGTGCCCGTGGTGTCGTACTGGATGGTTGCCGGATCGCCCACCTGGAGCGCCACGCTAGCAGGCGTGGGGGGGAGGGCAGTTTGCTCCTCGGATGCACAGGCTGCGAAGCCGAACAGCCCGAAGAGGGCAAGGAGAAAGTGCGGGGTCATGGACAGTAGGCCGCATGGATTGGGAGGCGCAGTAACGAGTGAATCCGCAAACAGTGCCGTAGCCTATACCGGCGCGTGCACAGGCAAAAACGGCGACCCTGCTAGGATGCAGAGCCGCCGTGAATCAGGCAGTTCAGGCTGCGAGAGAGGGCTTAGTCGTCACCGTTATCACCACTGTTGTCGTCATCGCCGTCGTCATCATTGTCATCATCGCCACTGTCGTTGTCATCGTCATCACCATCCTCAAGAGCGATGAAGAGCGCCGTCCGGCCGTTCTCCTGCTCTTCGAATCCGATGACCACGACAGTACCGACCGCTAGGCTTGCTAGGCCGTCGATGCCTTCGAACTCCGTGCTGGCCGTGATGAGGTACTCGATGGCTTCCACGGTGATGGTGGCGTCTCCGAGGGCTTCGATGGCGCCGACAACTTCCTGGCCGTCTTCCTCGCCAAGGCCCAGGCCGTCGAGGTCTTCTACGGTGTCGCAGGCGATGATACCTACAGCGAGCAGAAGCAGGGCGAAGCCGCGCAAGATGATGTGTTTGGTTGGGTACATGAGTGCTCTCCAGATGGTTAAGTGAAGGGGTTCATCATTGAGAGCCACGACGCGGTCACTCCCCGTAAGTCATCACCGAAAAAAGCGTTATGGGGACGATGAGGAGCATAGCGCCAAGCCAGGCACGACGTTGTTCAACCCCTCCGTCACCTCCGTCTCAGCAAAGCCCACCACCTCTACCTTCCACCAACCGAGCATGCCCGCAAAACGATTCAGCGGCGCACTCTCCAGCGCCTCCGCGTGCGCCATCCAATGCTTTAACTCACGCGCTAGACCCGTCGCGCTTCACATCTGATCCAACAGGGCCGCAAACGTCTGGCAAAGCGATCATACCTCCTCCAACAGCCACGACTTCGAGAACGCCGCTTCCAAACGCTCCCGCTCCGACCCGCTCGGACGGCGCCCACTTGATCCGCTTGAAGGCCTTCTCATCCGATAGGATTGGATGTTGCATGCACATCTGAGCTCGTTAAAATTTCGCCTTTTTGAAAAAATTCTAATCCTTCAAGCAACGCACATACCCACCTATCTCCTTATCGGCGTCGTCCCCGCCTACATAGATGTAATCGGAGCCCATGTACCGGCCCCAGGCGTAAATGGTGCCCCTCTCGGTGGAACTCCACCAAGCACCGCTGCTACCAATGTCGCTGAATGTACTACCATCGAAGTTACGGATGCCCCCCGGAAGTGCTGTAAAGCCAGTATCGTTCGTTGCTCCGGTATTTGGACTTAACCAATGCGATGTGCCAATTTCTTTTAATTTGCCTCCGGCTACGTCTTCGCCACCCAAATAGTCGGTTAATTCAATCCACTCAAGCTCACTTGGTAAATGCCAGCCGGCAGGGCAAGCGTTAACTGCTGCGGTCCAGTTGTACAAAACCCCATAATCAGAGTAATTGCTTGTGGCTTTAGCCGCGTTTACATCAGTACCATCATAATCATAAACATAATAATATGGTGTTGTTTGTGAACCTGTACCAGGTCCCACAACACTTGGTAAATAAGCAAGGTTTTCTGCCATCCATACTTGGCTGCCTATGGTTGCGGTTTGGTAAACCTTGCCATCACGGGAGTCGGTAAAACTACCAATTGGATCGTTTACATCATTGTCTCCGAGTGTGTCGCAGGCGATGATACCTACAGCGAGCAGAAGCAGGGCGAAGCCGCGCAGGATGATGTATTTGGTTGGGTACATGAGTGCTCTCCAGATGGTTAAGTGAAGGGGTTCGCCTGTGAGGGCCTTGGCGCGACCATCCCCCGTAAAACGTGGGCGAAAAAAGTGCTACATCGATGATGATGAGCAGAGCGCGAAGGTGGGCACTACATCCGTAGGCAGGGCGGTACACCAGTCGGGGAGGTCGAGGTCGGCGGGCGTGGTGGCGTCGAGGTCGAGGGGGAGGATGCGGTACTGCACACCGGCGAAGATGCCCACGCCGTTGTCCATGTTGGAGTGGACGCGTAGGGGCTCGGAGAAGGGGCTGGCGCCGCTGACCAATTGCTCGTTGGCCGTTTGCCAGTAGCGGTAGAAGTGGTCGGAGGCAGAGAGCACCACCAGGGCAAAGGCGCGGTGGATGACGACGTCGTTGGCGGGGTTGGGCAGGTCGTACTGCAGGCGGAGATCGAGGGTGTGGCGCTGGCCGTCGAAGTGCTCATCGGTGAAGAAGGCGCCGCGGTAGGTGGGCGTATCGTCGTCGAGGAGGCGCAGCAGGGCGTTGCCGAAGGCGGGCTCGTCGCTCTCGAACGGAAAAACGGTGGGGTCCAGCAGCTTAAACTGGCCCGTCGAGCGCGTTTCTTCGACGCGCAGCTGCGCGATGAACAGGCCGTACTGCTGGGCCGAGTCCGCGGGGTCATCCAGCGTGAGGCCGAGCTGGCGAACGACCCGCCGGCTGGCGGCTGAGGCGGTGCGCTGATCGGCGAAGTCGGCGATGGGCGGTGCTATGGGTACGGTGTCGGTGCCTTCCACCGGCGCGGCCTCCGGCGCCGCCACGCGCAACGTGAGCCGCTGCCCAGGCAGTAGCGTCGTGGCGGGACCGACGTACGTGCCGGAGTCGGACGGGGCGAGTGCTGCCACACGTGCATCGTCCACGAATACCTCGACCGTGGCATCCTCAACCGGAATCGAGCCCTCCTCTGCAGTGAACGGCACCGTCTGCATCACGCGCACGGCCCACTCGCTGTCGGGCGCGAACACGCCTTGCGCCACCAGTTGCGGGGTGTGCGCCGGCGGATCGACATCGACAATGGTTTCGCAGCCGAGGCCGCACACGAGGAGCAAAGGAACGAGGTAGCGCATAGCTCGGTGAATCGTAATCGTGTGGGCGTGCATCATCAGAACTGGAAGCGGTAGGCGAAGAACGGAAGCACGGGGAACAGGCTGGCTTGCTTGTAGCGCGTGCCGCCGTTCCCGGTGCGCTCGGTGAAGAGGTAGAACGGGTTTTTGCGGTTGTAGGCGTTGTAGGCGCCCAGCGAGAGCGTGCTGGTGCCGCGCCGGGCGAAGAGCGCCTTGTCAAACTGGATGTTGAGCGCCACATCGAGGCGGTGGTAGTCGGCCATGCGGTAGCTGCCTCGGCCGCCATAGAGCGTGAGGTCGGTGGCATCGGGCGTCTCGTCGAGGAGGCGAAGGCCTTGCAGGCGGGCGTCGGCGTAGCGTGCCTCGGCCAGGGTGATGGCTTGGCCTGTGCCGTACACCCACGTTGCACCCACGTCGAGGCGGTTGGTAAGCTGATGGTTGACGACAACGGACAGGTCGTGGCGGCGGTCGTAGCGGTAGGGGAAGATCGCGCCGCCGTTGAGGGTGGGGAAGCGCCGCTGGCTCCAGGACAGCGTGTAGCCGATCCAGCCCGTCGTGCGCCCGCTCGTTTTTCGGAGGAGCACTTCGCCACCGTACGACCACCCGCGCCCCCTCACCACACGATCCTGCCAGTCGTCAAGTGGCGAGATAAAGCTCTCGCCCGGCGCATACTCGATGAGCCCACGCATGTCTTTGTAATAGCCCTCCACGCTGACGTTGAGTCCGCCCAGCCATGCCGACTCGTACGCTGTCCCCACAGCCGCTTGCCACGCCCGCTGCGGGCCGATACGCCGCGTCGCGGGCAGCCACAGGTCGGTGGGGAGGTTGAGACCGGCGTTGGTGAGCAGGTGAAGGTATTGCCGCATCGTGCTGAACGAGGCCTTCAGCGACCAGTCGTCGCGCAGCAGCCATCGCGCAGAGAGGCGCGGCTGGAGCGAGGCATACGCGGTGCCCTCCACCCACAGCGCCGACGCGTGCAGCCCGGCGTTCACGCTCAGGCGGCGGCTGACCTCCATATCGTCCTCCACGTAGAGGTAGCCTTCCGTCCCGTCGATGCGCCGCGTGTTGGGCGCGAGTGTGGTGTCGCCCACGGCGCTGAGGCGGAGGCGGCTGACGCCGGGGTTGAACCGATGGCGCGTCACGCTGGCGCCAAAGCGGATCGCATGCGCAGGCGACGGACGGTAGTCGAAGTCGATGCGGGCGCCCAGGTCGGCGATGCCGGAGCGGTAGGCCACGGCCTCGGTCTGCGTGGTCGGCGTCGTGCCGTCGGTGGTTTGCTCCAGGCGCGCGCCGATGTCGAATCCGTAGCGGCTCGCGAAGAGCGTCGTGTTGGCGAAGAGCGTGTTCGAGAAGAGATGGTTCCACCGGAGCGTGGCTGTACGGTTACCCCAGCCGGCGTCGTTGGTGTTGCGCTCGCGGTAGGCCGAGTCCGCGTCGGTCTCTACCGTCTCGAAGGTCGAGCCGTAGGCGTCTTGGCCCAGGTAGATGCTCAGAAACAGCCGATCGCGACGGGATGGGGCGTAGTTGAGCTTGGCGTTGGCATCGTAGAAGTACGAGACGAGACGCTGCCCATCGGGGAGGCGGCGTTTCAGAAACGGCCGCGCCAGGACGTCGATGTATGTGCGGCGGGCGGAGACGATGAACGACGCTTTCTCTTTGACGAGAGGCCCTTGCAGCGTCAGCGACGAGAAGACGAGCCCCACGGAGCCATCGGCTTGGTAGCGCTTGAGGTTGCCCTCTTTCATGCTGATGTCCACCACCGACGAGAGGCGCCCGCCGTACTGCGCGGGGAAGCCGCCCTTCACGAGCCGCACATGCTGCAGCGCCGCCGCGTTGAACACCGACAGGAGGCCGAAGACGTGGCTGGCGTTGTAGATGGGCGCGCCGTCGAGCAAGATCAGGTTTTGGTCGGGGCCGCCGCCGCGCACGTACATCCCCGTGGACCCCTCCGCGCCGGATTGGACGCCGGGCAGCAGCTGGAGGGCTTTGATGACATCGACCTCGCCCAGGAACGCGGGCAGCTTCTCCACCGCCTCAATCGGCAGCGTGGTCGCGCTCATCTGCGTGGATCGCACCTCGCCCTCGTCCCGCTCGGCCACCACCTCCACGCCATCCAAGCCTACCGTGGCCGGTTCAAGGCCGACGTCGAATGCCTGATCAGCGGCAAGGTGGAGCGCTACCACCTGAGCCTGGTAGCCGAGGTACGAGAAGCGGACGATCGCCGTGTCTGCGGGGAGGGTCAGGCTGTAGAAGCCGTATTCGTTCGTGACGGTGCCGCGTTGCTGAAGTGGGGCGTAGATGTTGACGCCGATGAGCGTCTCGCCGCTGGTGGCGTCGCGCACGAAGCCGCTCAGCGTGGCGCGTTCTTGTGCCACGGCGTCGGGGATGCCGCTGAGCAAACCGAGAATAATGAGCACACCCACACGATTTAGCATGGCACACCGCCGTCAATGAGACCTCGTCGGTGGTGTGATCCGCGAGCGGCGCCTGTCCCGTAATACAGTTTCGCGGAAATTGCTCTCCGAGGCTTGGCAGAGTGGTGTTTCTTCAAAGTTCCCTCTCCTGGGAGCTAGGAGAGGGTCAGGGTGAGGTCGAGAAAGGGATAGAGCAAGGGCAAGGCTGACGGTGTCCTGTCGTATCTTCGTTCGCTTTGCGGTGGAAGGGTCGCTTTCGACTTTGTTTGGCTGGACGTTCATTTTGTAGCGACAAAACGAACCAAAAACGCTTGTCGATCTCGAAACGCACATCGGATGCCCAACGCACAAATCCACACCTAGCGAGCCGAGAGGTTGGCGGTGACTTCTTGTCGCAGTGTTGTTGCTCGCTAGCTGAACGCGCCCCATCCGCTTTTCCCAGCGCGCTCCTGGCCATGAGATCGACATTGGAGGCTCGCTGTGCTCGTTTGGGTTGGAAAGAGGCGAAGATCGAGTATCAAAGAACCACGCCAGAAACAGTTTGGTCTTGATCAGCGCTGAATGCGCAGCGAGAGCGAGGGGAGAAAGGGGACGGCGTAGCGGGGCACCGTCGTAGCGCGGTTGGTGGCATCGTCGAAGTCGAGGCTCCAGTCGGTGACGTTGTTGCGGCCTGTTGCGTTGATGATGGCTAGGCGGGCAGCCACGCTGGTGGCGCCGAGGGTGCGTTTGTAGGCGAGGCCGAGGTCCAACTGCAGATACGCCGGCAGCCGATGCGCGGTCGGGTCGCTGAGGTCGAAGGGCTCGCTAGCTTGCTCCGTTGCCGTTAGGTAGTCGTAGTAGGCTTGCCGAAAGCCCCATCGGCGCCCCCACGTGCCCTGTCCGCGCACTGACAGCTCCCAGTGGTCGTGCAGGTCCACGTTGAGCATGACGTGGAGGCGATGCGGCGCATCCCAAGGCACGGGCAGTAGCGC
>JBCCMF010000221.1:0-8051 GCA_039026435.1 Bacteroidota bacterium | reverse complement strand
GTTCTTTTTGAATCGGTCGAAGAGGGCCATGTACGGTAGCGTTAGTCGAGCGGTGAGGGTTCGGTTTGCGGGTGTTCCAGGATTGCCTCCTGGTCGGTGCGCAGTCGTTTTCGTGCACGCGAAGCCCTGACCATCTCTGTGATGAAGCGGCCGAGGTAGAGCACGTAGGTCAGCACGATCATGGCTGCCGAGGCCCAGATCAGGAACTGCATGACGGGCGGGTCGGCACGCAGCAACCCGCCTACCACGGTGAGGGCGATGACCGAGATGGCGAGCTTGCCGGGCCACGTGCTCATCCACACGTAGTTGGTATGCCGGGCGAGCATGATGCCACCCATCACGATGCACACGTCGCGGAAGAACAGTAGCGCCAGCAGCCACCACGGCAGCACGCCGCGAATGGCGAGGGCGGTGACCACGAGGGTAGCGCCTACCTTGTCGGCGAGGGGATCGAGCACTTTGCCCCAGTCCGAGACGGTCTTAGACCAGCGGGCGACCACGCCGTCGAACCAGTCCGTTGCCACGGCGACCACGCAGAGGCCCAGCGTCCAGTTCAGCGGTCCATCGAGGATGATCAGGTAGGCGATGGGGATAGCCAGGAAGGCGCGCGAGACGCTGAGCACGTTCGAGACCGTCCACAGCTTACCCAGCGCAGGCACGGCGGGCTTTTGGCTGTAGTCGGGACTGGGCATGCAGATGGGGCGGCTGACGCGTCGTATCTCGTAAAATACGATGCGAGATAGCGATGGTTTACGCTTCGCGCAACCTTTGCGCAGGCGTTTACTCAGCCAATCGCGCCTCCATGTGAAGCGCCAGCATGGTCATGGCGTCGAGTTGTACCGTAGCGTTTCCGTCGGTATCTACGGTTACCGAGCGGCCCGCACACGCCGCGCCGTCCACGCCACCCTGCGTGACATCGCAGTAGGTGCCTGCGGGGAGCGTCGTCTCAAGCGTCTGGTCCAGCGTGGTGTCGCTGCGGTTGAGCGCCACGAAGCCGCGGCCGTCGCGCGCGAAGGCGATCTGGTCGCCGCCGTCGGTCCACCAGGCAGCGACGGGTGCGTCGTGCGTGGCGTGCCGGAAACCGACCATCCCGGCCACCTCGGGCTGGCGGTGCTCGCACACCCACTCGCCCTGGGCACAGTTCAGCGTGCCGTTGTCGTGGACGGGCTTCGTGGTGCCATCGGGCAGGCGCGGCGGGCCTTGCGCGTCGTCCTCGAAGCGGTAGCTCGACATCACGCGGGCCTGCCCGTACGGATACGCCAGCATGAAGCCCATCGCCAGGGTGTGCAGCGCGCCGTCTTCGTGCATCACGATGTTGCCGCCTGCGCCGTGGCCGCGCTGGTTGTCATGGTTATCGATGAACACGAACGCCTCGTCGCCGGGGATGAACGGCACTGTCTCCCAGATCGAGCCTTTGCCGTGGAGCCGCGCGAGCGGGCCATTCTTAAACACGTCGCTGACCACACCGCTGTACTGAAACTCCGTCACGCGGCCCATCGGGTAGTAGTCGTCGCTCCACGTGGGCGGGGCGGGATCGATGACCTCTTGGTAGACCTCCAGGTCGCCGTCCACGCGGTCCAGGATAGCGGCGATGTCCTCGGGCGCCATGTGGCGCGCCGCGTCGATGCGGATGCCCGCCACGCCCAGCCCCGCGAGGTCGCTCAGGTACGCCGCCAGCGTGTCGCGGACGTTCTCCTTGCCCGTCGCCAAGTCGGCCAAGTTGACGAGCTCGCACGTCTGTACCTGCACCGGGTCGTTCCAGTCCTCGATGTCATCGCTGTTGGTGAGGCCGCAGTGGTGGAAGTCGTCGTAGCCGTAGAGGCCGGGGTAGTCGTAGGCGCCAAAGGTGCGGCCCGTGATCGACTCGCGCCGCTCGGCCCCGGTCATGTGGTTGATCACGGCATCGACGTAGATGCCCACGCCCACCGCGTCGCAACGCTGGACCATGTCGGCGAAGGCGGCGCGGTCGCCGCTGCGCGTGTTGATTTCGTACGAAGCGGGCTGGTATCGATCCCACCACGGCAGGCTCTCCACGAACGCGTGCTCCAACGGCGGCGAGACCTGCACGCCCGTGTAGCCCGTTGGCCCGAGGAAGGCCTCGCACTCCTGCGCGATGTCGCCCCACGTCCACTCAAACAGGTGAACCAATGTGCCGGGCGTTGACGCCATGACCGTAGTTGAGGCGGACTCTGATGGATCGGCGCCCTGTTGCGGCGCGGGCTCACAGGCGGCGAGAAGGAGAAGAGCAAACGCGAAGATGCTGAGCAGCTTCATGACAAGCACAGACTAGATGGGCAGGTATTCGGCGCCACTCAACGCGCCTTGTGCCGAACGGATCTGTGCTGAAGCACTGTAGCTACACGTCACCGACGCTGGTTGCTTCAGCTCCCGCATCGCCTGGCGTATCGACGGCGTCGCTGCCATCGGCTAGCTTCTGCAGGCCCTTCTGCACGGCGATGCCGAGGCCAACGCGGACGGTCGTTTTGATCAGCGAGCCAACCAACCCACTCTCCTTCTTGGGCGCCGACGGTCGTTGCGGCGGCGATGCTATGGCAGCGAGTACGCGGGCAATGCTGGGATCGTCAGGATGGATCTCGCCGCGCTTGATGCGCTTGCGAACTTGCTTGACGAACCCATCCACCAAGAACTGCTGATCGCGGGGTAGCGTACGGCGCTGCTTGCCCCATCCGCCTACCCATAGCCCGACGAGCACGCCTGCCGCCGCCAACCCGCCCAGCACGAGCAGCGGACGGTTGCGCACGGCATCCTTCACCACGTCGCCCAGGGTAGAGACCTCATCCTGAAGCGCATCCACTTGCGCCTTGATGTCTTCGTTCTTCTGCTCCAGCTTGGCCCGCACCTCGTCTAGTGTGGGCTTCGGCTGATCGCCCCGATGGACGCTGACGGGCGTGCTGGGTGTCGTGGTGACGGTGGTGGTGGAGCTTGCGCGCTGAGGAGGCGGTACGGCGTTGGCCATAGGTCAATCGGCAGTAGGTTTGGCAAGGGGGAGGGGGGCGGGCGGGCGCAGCGTGGCGTCAGCCTGTGCAATCTCGACTCCGGCTGACGTGTCCGACGGCCCCATGTTGCGCATCATGGCGCCGAGCAGCGCGGCCACAAGCAGCAGCAGCACGCTGATGGCGAGGAAGCCCCACGCCGGGTGGCCCAGCCATGCGCCCAGCCCCAAAGCTGCGGCGACGAGCATGAACAGCACAGCCACCAGGGCGACCACCGCTGCGGTCACGCCCACGACAACCTGCGTCTTGCGCTGGTTGACCTCGTGGGCCACCTCCAGCTTCGCCAGTTGGATGCGCAGCTCCACCCACTCCTTCACGTCGTCTACGAGGCCGCGCGTGTGCTCGGTGATACGCGTCACCTTGTTGTCAGGCGTCTTCTGCTTCGTGGGCGGCCATCGACGGTCGTCGGGCATGGGGGCTATGCGGTTTTCATCAAAAGAGGGCGGCACGCGAACACGGTCCCCAGGGGACGAGTGTCAAGGCGTAAACCCGCCGCTTTCAGGACAAGATCCATCCGCCCGATGCCGCAGCTTTACCAGCACCCTACGCCGAACCCAAACAGCGTAAAAATCACGACCGACGGCGCCTCGTTCATCGACAGCGGCCTCGAATCGTTCGGCTCGGCGAGCGCGGCCGCAGACCATCCCTTGGGCGCAGCGCTCTTCGGCGTGCCGGGCGTAGAGAACGTCCTCATCCTGCCTGCCTTCCTGACCATCACCCGTGAGCCGGGCGCGCAGTGGTCGGCCATGTGGCCTGCGATTCAGGCCGTGCTCGAAGCACATGTGGTAGCGTAGTCGCTAGGCCAGCGGGCGGACGGGGAGCCAGTCGGTTTCACTGAGTGAGGTGACCAAGCTGGGCTCGCCCTTCTGGATGGGCAGGAAGATGTCGAGGCGATGGTCGTCCGACGCGTGGCAGATCGGCTCGTCGATGGCGACGGGGTCGGTACCGTCTTCTACGAGTTGGACCTGCGCTGCGTTGATTGCTTCGTCAACGGAGAGATGGGCTTTGGGGGTCAAGACAATGTCTTGCAAGCGATACGACATCACGACGGGGGTCGGGTATGGAATAGCAGACCGTCTACGCCACCGCCAACCGATCGGTTCACGCGTTGGTCGATGTCACAGCGGTACTCGTCGAACAAATCCCCTGTTTTTCGCGACGATGCTGCACAAAGACATCCATCGAGGACGGCGCCTTCACGCACTCCGGGTTGCTAACCATGCGCCCATACGATCTTCCAGCCGCTGCAGTTCAGCGCATTTGCGGCGTACACGGCTGGCATAAAGCCGACCTGCTTCCTCGCCCAATCGCATCCGTCCACCGCCAGGACCTTGGCTGGCGCCAGACGCGATGGCATACGGCTCGAAGGCACGCTCTTTCACATCGCGGTCGGCCCGAACGGCCTGCCAACTCTCGAAGCTGTAGTCTGTGGGCTTGAAGGCTTTACATCCTGCCAGCACCCAGGCTTCAAGTTCTTGGTGCGCCGCGGTGGCAAACAGCCGGATGCCGACCTGCTCTGCCTTGGTCTCCAGCGCTCGCAAGGCATCGTCACGGCCTGCCTCACCGTCGCGATCTACGCAGAGCACGAACGCATCCACCTGCTGATAGCGACCAAAAACGCGAGACAGCAAGCGCTCCCAATCCGTGGCTTGCGCGTAGCCTCGAAAGCGTGGATCCTGACAGCAAAGCACCTTCGCTGTCGGCTGATTCAAGCGCTTCATCATGCCCCGGATGATCGGGGCGATCATGTACTGGTCGTACCGGATGTCTTCCGCGATGATGAGCACGTTGAGGCTCATAGCTCAGGCGTCTCGACCGATGCCGCAGCTCCATCGCCGGAGAAGGCCATGATGTTCTCAAACCACTCGGATTCGTGCAGTTGTCCCACGTCGTCGAGGTGGTCTTGGATGCCGGGCACATCGACGATCTTGACGACCTCCGAAGCACCGCCTTCGGGACGGTAGATGAGCAGCGCGTCGTTCAGCGTCTGTTCGCTCAGCAGGCGCAGCAGGCTCGGTGAGTGCGTGGTCGCAATGACCTGGATGGGGCGCTCCTTGCGGCGGGTTTGCTGCTCGATCAGATCCACCAGCAGGTGCAGCCGCGCCGGGTGGATGCCAACCTCCAGTTCCTCGATGAAGTAGAACCGAGCCGCGTGCGGGCTGAGCAAGGCCGCGATGAGCCCGAGTAGCCGCAGCGTGCCATCCGATGCACTGTACACTGAAGTTTTGTGCCCGTTGGCTTCCATCAGTTGGAGGATGACGCGCCCAGTTGCATCCTCGGCGAAGTCCAAGTCGTGTACGTCCATCGGCGTGAGCGCGCGGATCCACTCCAGCATTGCCTCGCGCAGGTTCTCGTCCTGGTACATCGACAGCAGCACTGACGCCAAGTTCTCGCCACGATCTGAGAGAATCGTCTGCCCGGGCAATGACGGCCTGCGCATCGCATCCGGGCTCAAGTCGAGAAAGCGCATGCTCGACAGCGCTTCAATCGTAGCCTTCGCGGTATCCCTGACTGTCTTCTGAACATCCCCGCGCTGAGCAATTTGGGTGAGGATGGGGCGATCCGAGAGAAAAGTCCTAATTGGGTCCCGCCCACGCTGCTGCTGATAGACTTTTGCGGACGTGTGGTACACATCAGATTCGCTAACAGCTTCGCCAGAATCGAGATCATGGGTGATGAAGAATTCACGCTTCCCATTTAGTGTTTGGAGAAACTCAATCCCGACTCTCACCACTCTATCTTCGAGTTCTGCGCCTAGGGCGTAAGCAAACCCACGTCTCTTTTGCCCCTCACGCTCAATATTGACAACTGTGATGGAGAAATCTGCTTCTCCGTAGTGAACAACCTCGCGCGCTCCTCCTCGAATCCCTGCCCACTGCATTACGCCTCCCTCAATCCACTTCTCCCCTATAATCTCTGCGAGAGTATACCCTCTTGATATGCCATGCAGGAAGCGAAATGCGTCCCTCAAGTTTGTTTTCCCAGCGGCATTAGCCCCCAGAACAAGCGTAAACGGGCCTAGATCAACCTCGCTGTAGTCAAAACTCTTGAAGTCAGAAAGTACAGAGAATGTGAACATGGCAATTCGAGGTTTGTCGAAATCGCTCAACAGGACGCACTCTGATACGTTCCTCTTGAAGCAGCGCTCTGGATCTCGCCGATTCCTCGTTCTTCATTCACCATTCCGCTACGCGGGAGAACAATCGGCGGGGCGGCGGGAAGAAAGCGCACTGACTCATTAAGCCGCTGCACGCCGCCATGTCTACCGACCGCGTCCTCTCCGACCAAGAACTGCGCCGCCGCGAAGAGCGCGAGGCCATCAAAGCCTTTGGCATCAACCCGTACCCATACAGCTGGGATGTGACGGCGACCACGGCGGAGCTGCTGGAGCAGTTCGACGACGCTGCGCACCAGCCGGACGAGGAGCAGCCGGGGCGCGAGTTGCTGCGCGCCTCCATCGCGGGCCGCATCATGTCGAAGCGCGTGATGGGCAAGGCGGCGTTCTTCCATGTGCAAGACGAGACAGGCACGCTGCAAGTCTACGTCCGCCGCGACGATCTGCCGGAAGGCTTCTACAACAAGGTCTTCAAGCGCAACCTCGACATCGGCGACATCGTGGGCGTATCGGGCTTTGTGTTTCGCACGCGCATGGGCGAGGTGTCGGTGCACGCCGAGCAGGTGGAGCTGCTGGCCAAGTCGCTCAGGCCGTTGCCGGTGGTGAAGGAGAAGGACGGCGAGACGTACAACGAGGTCACGGATAAGGAATTCCGCTACCGCCAGCGCTACGTCGACCTCGCCATCAACCCGGAGGTGCGCCAGGTCTTCCGGCAGCGCGCCACGCTGATCTCGACGATCCGCCGCTTCCTCGACGACCACGGGCTGCTCGAAGTAGAGACGCCCGCACTCCAGCCGTTCTACGGCGGCGCGGCGGCGCGGCCGTTCAAGACGCACCACAACGCGCTCGACATGCCGCTCTTCCTGCGCATCGCCGACGAGCTGTACCTGAAGCGGCTCATCGTGGGCGGCTTCAGCGGCGTCTACGAGATCGCCAAAGACTTCCGCAACGAAGGGCTCAGCCGGTTCCACAACCCCGAGTTCACCATGCTGGAGTTCTACGTGGCCTACAAGGACTACGCGTGGATGATGAACTTCACCGAGCAGCTCATCGAAGCCGTCGCCGTGGCCTTGCACGGCACGCCCGATGTGGAAGTCGGCGAACACAGCATCTCGTTCGCCGGACCGTGGCCGCGCCTCCCCTTCTTCGAGGCGATCCAGAACCAAACCGGCCACGACCTCTTCGGCAAGTCGCGCGATGAGATCGCTGCCGCCGCCAAAACACTCGGCCTCGACATCGACGCGACGATGAGCGTGGGCAAGCTGCTCGACGAGATCTTCGGCGAGTTCGTAGAGCCGCACCTCATCCAGCCCACGTTTATCATCGACTACCCCGTGGAGCTGAGTCCGCTGGCGAAGAAGCACCGCAGCAAGCCGGGCCTGGTGGAGCGGTTCGAGGTGATCTGCAACCGCAAGGAGATCTGCAACGCCTTCTCCGAGTTGAACGACCCCGCCGACCAGCGCGCGCGCTTCGAGGAGCAGCTGAAGCTCGCAGCAGGCGGCGACCAAGAGGCGACGCGCACCCTCGACGAGGACTACCTGCGCGCCCTCGAATACGGCATGCCGCCCACGGCGGGCATCGGCATTGGCATCGACCGGCTCACAATGATCATGACGAACCAGGACTCCATCCGCGACGTCATCCTGTTCCCGCTGCTGCGACCTGAGCAGCCGGAAAGCTGATTCTCGATTTCGCTTTGGCGTGAAGAGGCATTATATTTGTGGACGACCCGTTAACCCCGGTTGCCCCCTATGTTTGCCGTAGGCCACGTGCTCATCTCCGACGACGTGCTGGACGCTCCGTTCACGTGCAACCTCGGCGCGTGCTTCGGCGGATGCTGCGTGCAAGGCGAGTCCGGTGCGCCTCTCGAGCCGCATGAACGCGCACAACTCGAGGCCGCCCTCCCCATCGTCCGCGACGTG
>JBCCMF010000220.1:0-8059 GCA_039026435.1 Bacteroidota bacterium | reverse complement strand
GGGGGGGGGGCCGGGCCTTCTGAGGGCGCCCGGCCGTGCGCCCCTACGGGCATGGTGGTTGGCACAACGGGGTGGTTACGTTCACATCGTTGTAGGGGCGCATGGTATGCGCCCTTGGTACCCCCTGCGCCCTGACGGCAGGACGAACGTGTTCAGCGCCCTACCGGTCATCTCCTTCCGTCACGCGGAAATCAAAGTACCGCTCTCGGAAGGGCTCGTTGCGCAGCGTGTAGTGCCACCACTCCTTGCTGTAGTTGCGAAACCCGTGCTTCGCCATGGCGGCCTTCAGCTTCTGCCTGTTCTCGCGCTGGAGCTCGGTGATGCGGGGGTTGGCGGTGTGGGAGCGCTCGCTGAAGCAGTCGTACGTCGTACCCATGTCCAGCCCTTCCGGCACGTGCTGGATGATGTCCGGCTCGTCGCACCGCAGGCCCGGCGGCGTGGTGACGAAGATCGACGTGGTGTCGCCGAGAGGTACGAGGGTGAGGTCGACGGTGCTGCCGCGCGAGTGGCCGGAGCGCGAGGCGATGTAGCCCAGCGCAAAGAGGTTGCGCTTGACGAGGTCGGGATAGAAGAAGCCCTTTGTAAGCGTGTCGCGCGGCTGGTAGGACCACTGCACGAAGTCATCCACCGCCGACTGTGGGCGGTAGCAGTCGAACACCTTCAGCGACAGGCTGTCGGCGGCGAGATCGGCCTGGACGCGGGCGAGCGCCTCAGCGGCAGGGCGCGAGAGCCAGCACACGGGTGCATCGTACGCGGCCACAGGGCGGCCGAGGAAGTTGAAGTCGGTGGTGTAGCGAATCTCCTCTTGGATCGTCGGCGCCACGTCGCGCAAGCGCACCATGCCTTCTGGGATCGCCTCGCCCTCCTGTCCGGTCGCGGGAGCAGGCGCCAGCACGCCCAGGGCGCCCACGACGATGAGCATCGCCCACAACATACGCTTCATATAGCCTCTCGGTGTGTTTCCGGCTGGGACAGCGGAAGATACGTGCCTGGACCGTGCTCTGCCCTCCGGGCTAGAACTCGCTCTCATCGCGCCAGCGGCGCAGCGCCCACGCGGCCGACGTGTCGGGGCGGACGAGGGTGAAGTTGACGTTGCCGTCGCCGCGGAAGACCTCGCCGGTCTCCAGCGTGATGACCAGGTTGAACGAGCGCACCGTCTGGCTCTCCAGCCCGCTGACGGCGCGGTTCTGCGAGAGCACTTGGTTCCATTGCAACCGGATCAGGTTGGCGTTCTGGAAGAGGCGCCGCGTCGATTCCAGCTCTTGCGCAAACCCCCACTGCCGCTCCACCTGCGCGTCGAAGTCCTGGTAGAGGAAGATGAACGACGAGTCGAGCAGCGGTTCGTAGAGCGACACGTCGCGCAGCTCGTAGGCGTTGCGGAAGTTGGTGAAGAAGCCGTCGATGGTGGTGGGGTCGCCGAGGAGGCTGCCGAACGCATCGCCCTCCTCCAATGCGGGCGCAAACGGGTTGCATCCCGCCACGACCAGCACTACCACGCCGACGCTATATCGCCAAGAACCACGCATGGTGTGCCCTACCCCGTCTCCCACACTCGGTTTCCACTCCAGGCTAATGGTCCAGCACTCGGTTTCCACTCCAGGCAGTGGTCCAGCACGTGAGCTGCCGTTGATAAGGGCGTAACATCGACCGCGCACGATGTACGAAGTTAGCGCACCGCAATAACCAACCCTGGGGGAACCTCACCCTCTGTACGCGCGCTTAGCTAGCACACTTTCTTTCACCCCCTCATTTGGGTCACCTCCTCATGGCATCCGAAGAAATTGGGAGCGTTCCCGGCAGTCACCTCCCACTCAAGCAATGGCTCCAGTCGGCCGCACAGAAGTTCTCACGCGGCTTCGTGCTGCTCATCAACAGAGAGAAGAAGACGGCGCGGTTCTTCAAGGCGGGCAAAGGCTACCATGCCTGCCCGTACCGCATGGCGCTGCTGCTCCTGCAGCACGGCTTGATCGTCGAGGTGCGGCAGCATCCGATCCACGGCGCCGCCTTTGGCCTGGCCGAGGGCGTCACGCCTGCTGCCCTGCGCGCCTTCAAGCCCTCCGACGCCGCAGCCAATGACGACGACGATGAGGAGGAGGACGTACAGGACGACGACAGCGAAGACCTCGAGGTGGACCTGGACGAGGACGATGAGGTCGCCGACGCGGAGGAAGAAGAGGACGTATAGTCTAACGTAGACCCGACGACGGCTCGGGGATGTCGCTCAGCAGCCGGTCGATGAGGTCGGGCGTCGTGACCTTCTCCGCCTCGGCGTAGAAGTTCGTGAGCACGCGGTGCCGCAGGACGGGCTGGGCCATCGCCTTGACGTCTTCGATGGAGGCGTTGAAGCGCCCCTCGAAGGCGGCGCGCACCTTGGCGGCGAGCAGGATGTACTGGATGGCGCGGAGCCCTGCGCCCCAGCCCACCCACTGCTGCACGTAGTCGGGGGACTTCGGGTCTTTCGGACGCGTGGCACGCACCAGCTTCACGGCGTATTGCCCCACGTTCTGCGGCACGAAGATCTGCCGGACCGCCTGCTGGTAGCCCATCAGCTCCGCGCCTGTCATCACCGTGTCGAGTTCGGCTTGCGCCTTCGAGGTCGTCGCGAGGGCCACGCTCAGCTCCTCCTCCTCGGTCAGGTAGTCGATGACGACGTTGAACATGAAGCGGTCGAGCTGTGCCTCGGGCAGCGGGTACGTGCCTTCGAGTTCGATGGGGTTCTGCGTGGCGAGGACGAAGAACGGCCGGTCGAGCCGCATCGCCTTGCCGCGTGCCGTCACCTGAAACTCTTGCATGGCCTCCAGCAGCGCGGCCTGCGTCTTGGGCGGCGTGCGGTTGATCTCATCGGCCAGAATGATGTTGGCGAAGATGGGGCCTTGGACGAAGACCAGCTCGCGGCGCCCGGTGTCCGGATCTTCCTCAATCACATCGATGCCCGTGATGTCGGCGGGCATGAGGTCGGGCGTGAACTGGATGCGCTTGTACGACAGGTCCAGCACTTCGCCGAGCGAGCGGATGAGCAGCGTCTTGGCAAGGCCGGGGACGCCCGTGATGAGGCAGTGCCCGCCGCCGAAGAGCGCCGTCAGCACCTGCTCAACCACGGCATTCTGACCGATGATGCGCTTGCGCAGCTGCGCTTCGACCCGCTGCTTGCCCTCGCGGAGGGCGTCGAGTTGGGCTTCGATGCTGGTTTGTTCAGCCATAGTCAGATGTAGAAAGGGTGTTCAACGTGTGAGCGTAACTCGGGCCTCAAGGCACCTCTTGATCGACCAGCCGCAGCAGCAGCTTCTGGGCATCGCGGAAGGTGGGTGCGTCTTCCAGGGCCATCAACACGGCGCGTTTAGCGCGTTGCGGCTCGCCCGCCTCGTCCAGCGTGAGTGCCAGGGCGAGGTACGACTGCGGCGCGTCGTTGGGGCGCAGCGCCACCACCGCCTCGCGCGCACGGATCGCCTTGGGCCAATCGCTGGCCTCGGCATACAACGCGGCAAGGCGCTCGTGCACCTCCGGGCGGTACGGCTCGATGTTCAGGCTCTCGGCCCACCACCGCATCGCCTGCTCGGCTGCGCCGCGCTGGTCGAGCAGCTCGGCCAGCGTGCGCATCGCCGCATCGTCCCGCTCGGCGAGCGCGAGGTAGGCCGTCAGCACGCGGATTTGCTCGTCGATCTGGCCCTGCTCGGCATAGAGCGCAGCGAGCTGCACGTACGGATTCTGCGGACCCACGTAGCGGGGGAAGAGGTCGATGGCGCCCTCGAACGCGTCGATGGCCTCGGCGGTGTTGCCTGCCGCTGCGGCGCGCTCGCCCTCGCCCAATCGCTTGAGGAACGGGTTCTCCGACTGCGCGACATCCACCTCGCCCGCCTCGTTGACAGGTGCCTCGCCCAGCACCGCTTGGTACGGCGTGCGCTGGGCTTCGATGAACGCGTCGAACTGCGTCTGCATCGCCTCCAGCTCTTGCCCCGTCGTGGTCACCAGCGCGTTGTTGATGGCGATGCCTTGGCCCAGCAGCTCCAGAATTTGCACCACGGCTTCGAAGCCACCTTGTTCGGCAAGGTACTCGATCACTTTGGAGGCGTGGTAGTAGCTCAGCAGCACCTGCCCGGGGAAGGCGGGGCGCGTGAAGCCGCGGTCGAGCTCGCCGATGGGGTACAGCTTGTCCTGGTCGAGCGCGGCGTAGAACGCAAAGTCCATGTCGCGGTCCCACGCGGGGTTATGCAGCCGCTCCTCGTAGACCGAGAGTCCCTCCGTGAACCAGCGCGGCAGCTGGAAGTCCGTCACGCCGATGGCCATCGTGTGGGCCAGCTCGTGCCAAAGCGTGCGCGCCCAGTTGTACGGCTCGCTCTTGCGCGCCTGCGGCGAGTCCAGCGCGATGATGTCGCCGAACGCGACGCCGAGCAGGCCGAGGTGCGGCACGCCGCCCACGCGCACGGCGAAGTCGTCGGAGTCGTTGTAGGCCTCGATGAGGATCTTGCCTTCGGGTCGGTAGGGGTAGCGGGCTGTGAACGCCGCGTAAGCCGCCTCAGCTTGCTCCAGCATCAACGGGCCTAGCACCTCGACTTCGCTCTCGTGGAGGTACAGCATGAAGTGCTCGCTCTGCAACGTGCGGAAGTTGGGCGCTTGATCGAGCAGCGTCAGCGTGTTGCCCACGAACAGGTTGAAGCCGTCGCGCTCGAAGCTCGACTCCAGGTAGCGACGCGCCTCGCGCGGCTTGCCGTTGCGCAGCAGCGCGAGGCCGTACTCGGCCAGCGCCTTCGGATTGCGCCGCTCCTGCCGCACGGCTTGGCGGGTGAACGCCTCGGCCGCGGGGTAGCGGAAACGGTTAGACACGTTCTCGGCCAGCGTCAGGTAAAACGGGGCCGAGCGCGGCGTGATTGCCTGCACTTGTGCCTCGGCCTCGGCGAAGCCCGTGCTGTCGCCTTGGAGGTAGCGGGCGGCAGCGAGGAGCCCCCAGGATTCGAGATTCACGGGGTCTGTACCGAGGGCCTGCTGGGCTTTCCCCGCTGCCGCCGCATAGTCGGCATCGAGGATGTGGACGCCTGCCCACAGGTTCAGCGCACCCGCGTGGTTGGGGTTGACCTCAAGCGCGGCGCGGGCCGCGGCTTCCTTCCCGGCGAAGCCCTGCAGGTGCCCCCGCCCGACGAGCGCATCGGGGTGGCGCGGATTCACGGCGAGTACCTCTTCGTACGTGCGCCGCGCCTCGGCATTGTTGTACTTACTCCGAAACAGGTCGGCCCAGCCGAGCAGCGTCGCCGGATCCTGGCTGTCGATGCGATACGCCAGCCGGTAGGCTTCGTTGGCATCGTGAAACTCCTCCAGCCGCGCCGCCGACGCGGCCGACGCGCGCAGATCGGCAGGCGTGCGCAGCTGGTTCTCGCGGAAGGCCGAGAGCGCCATCGAATAGAGCTGCCCCGCCAGCCGCCCCTCGCCCTGCCAGTACGCCACCTCGGCCTGCATGACGATGTTGGGCCAGTACGGCGGGCGCTGATCGGCGCGGGATGCCGTCTCGGCCACATCGGCCCACGCGCCCACATCCCGATGCAGGGTGCTCAGTGCGTGCCAAGTAGGTGCATCGTCGTAGTCATAAGCCAGTTCGGTGAGCGTCTCGATGCCTTCGTCGTAGCGCCCCTGGGCTCGGAAAACCTCGGCGTAGGCTTGAACATACCGTTGCCGCGACGAGTCGCTCTGTACCATGAGATTGGCCAGTTCGGTCTCTGCCGTCGCGTAGTCGCCTGACCTCAGCGACGCCATCGGATCTGTGGCTGCGGGCTGCGCGGTGCATGCCTGGCTGAGCAGCAGCATCAACGGCAGAAGAACCAGCGAAACGCGCATGTCAGCGTAGATGTGGGCGGTGGCGAGAGATAGCAACGCCTAAGAAACGGCTTATCGTGTATGGTCGCCACTTCTGGCATGGCACCCTCTGGATCGTTACGAACCGCACCCTATGCGCGCATCAGTGAACAAACCATAAAGAGCACAGGCAGGCCTTGCGCGTGTTGCAATCCGCAAAACCACGAGCCTATATTGGGCGCCCGCTCGAAAAGAGCAGCTGACGCTATCAGGTCCGGTAGTTCAGTTGGTTAGAACGCCGGCCTGTCACGCCGGAGGTCGCGAGTTCGAGTCTCGTCCGGACCGCACAAAGCGCCGATCCCGTTGTGGAATCGGCGTTTTTGCATTTTTGCGACTTCGCACGTAGACGGTAGCTGTCGTTCCGCCCTCTCCGGTTGGCCTTTGGCCGCGCAGAGTGTCAGAAGAGGTTGGCACAGCCTCTCTTCCAACTCTGTGCAGCGTGGCGCGGATGATTTTCACAATGTGTGACCAGCGCTTCACTGCACGCGCCTCAAGGTGACGGAATGAGGATCGGCTGTTCCTGCAGCTCCGTGAGCCATTCGGCATCGGTCTGTGTGATCACCACCATCTCCGCTACCCCAAGCGTCTTCGTGGTGGAATCGGTCCGGGGCCAGGCGTGGACGCCATGGAAGGCGAAATTGCGACGGAGCGGACAGCCCCGTTCTCCATGAAGAGCACAAAAGCTGCCAAGCCCCCTGCATTCTTGCAGCCAACGTATTTCCTTGACCGCTGAACATCTGGCTGACGATACCCATCCAGGCAAACCGGTTAGCGCAAGCCTCTTATCGAAAGGGAGCCTTGGCCGCTCTAGGTCGTCTTGCCTGCAAATCCAGACCGAACAGCCAGCAGCGCTGCGGCGGGCTCGGTGGGATAGAAGCGTCCGCCCTGCTCCACCGTGCGTGCGCAGCTGAGCATCAGGTGGCGCCGGGCTCGCGTAATGCCGACGTAGAGGAGCCGCAACCGCTCGGCGATGAGACCGCACCGGGCCACGTCGGTGGGGCGGCGGCTGGGCAGGCGCTGGGCTTCGACGAGGGCCTGGAGGGTGAGGGTGGCGTCCGCTTCGGGGTTGCCGCCGAAGGCCGCGTACTCGCCCCGGAAGTAGTCATCGAGCGTGTGCGGAAACCAGACGGCGTCGACGCCGAGCAGGAAGACGAGGTCCCACTCCAGCCCTTTGGCGCGGTGCATCGTGGTGACGGTGATGATGCCGGGGCGCGGCTCGAAGCCGTCGTCATCCTCGTCGGTGAGGATGCGCGTCATGTCGTTGCCCTGGAGCTCGGCGGCGAAGTCGCGGAGCCGCCATGCAGGGTGCTGGTCGGCGCGGCGGCGCAGGTGGGCGGCGGCGAGGCGGGCTGTGTCCAGGGCCTCGCCGGAGAACAGCTCGTACGCCACGGCCATCGTGAAGGCGTAGATGGGCTGCTCGGCTGCGGAGAGCCAGCGCCGCAAGTGATCTGCTAGGCGAAGTGCGGCGTCATAGTCGCCCGCTGTGAAGCGGTCGGCAGGCGGCAGGGCGTGACGCGGGTCGGTGCCACGTGCGGGGAAGACCAGCTGCTCGGGCTGGAAGCAGCTGCGCAGCAGCACCGCCACCCGCTCGTGGTCGCCGGACTGGTCGAGGCCGGGCAGGAGCGTCCGGAGTGCGAGGTAGCCGTCTTCCAGGGCGGCGCGGTCGAACGGCGTGGCCACGAGTTCGAACACGGCGCGGAGGCCCTCCAGCACCATGCGCACCACGGGGTTCCCCTGCAGCGCCTTGTCGAACGGCACGCGGTTCTTCTTGAGCAACTCGATGACGCTGTAGCCCATCGCGTTCGTGGGCGTCACGATGGCGAGCGTGTGCCTCGGCGTACGCTCGGCGTAGGCGGCGGCGCGCTTGCTCACGTCGAAGGCCTCGTCGTCGCGGGTGTCGTAGAACTGGGTGTGGATGCGGCTCTCGGCGTCGGGCGGGTTCGGCTGCGGATCGCCCGGGCGCGTGGGCTGGATCTGCTGGTCGCAGAACGTCTGCTGCCGCACCTCGGGTACCGGATGCTCATGACGCACCCAGTCGACCAAGCTGTTGGCGAGGGCGACGATTTTGGGCGCACATCGGCCCGACTCGTCGAGCTCGACGGCTTGCACATCCTCGGCCTGCACGAACTGGCGGAAGTATTTGGGATCGGCGGCGGTGAACGAGCTGGTGATGGCTTGGTTGGGATCGCCGACGCGCACCCAGTTGCCCCCCTCCCCC
>JBCCMF010000219.1:0-8134 GCA_039026435.1 Bacteroidota bacterium | reverse complement strand
GCGTGAAATCTCGTTGAGGCGGGTTTTGTAGAATGGGAGATGCCGTGCGGTGAGCGTCTCGCCATCGATCCGCGACCAAACGGCGTGCGCATGCCTGCGGATGTGACAGACGGGCGGGCAGATGCCGTGCTGGCGCCCGACGGCGCCGTGTGGCAGTACGTCAACAACGATCGAGGCTCCTTAGCTGCCGCTGCATCTTGGGGAGCCGTCTACCTAGAGGGCGAGCGCCTATTCCGCGTCCAGGGCACCAACGTGACCGACATCAGCCCTAACCCCGACGGCAGCGTGTGGGTGCTGACGCAAAACGGCGGCCTGTTCCATGTGAAGCATCGCCTCTTCACGACCATCGGGATGCCCGAGGGGTTGCCATCGGGGCATGCCTACCCCGTCATGCAAGCCCGCGATGGGACGGTATGGGTGGGGACGAATCAGGGCGTGGCTACGCTGCGTGAGCGGCAGGTGGAGCAGGTGTTTCCACGCGCCATGTTTGAGAGGGTGGGGATGGAGTCCGTGCTGTCGCTGTACGAAGACGCGGACGCTCAGGTGTGGGTGAGCGGCTGGGGCGGGATGTGTGTCCTGCGCGGTGAAGCGTGTGAGCCTTGGTCGCTCCCGCTGGACACGAACGCCGGGGTCGTGCGATCGCTGTATGAGGACGCGCAAGGTCGGCTGTGGGTAGGCGGTGCACTGGGTATCGGCCTGCGGTCGGGCGGCCCGGATGCGTACACGTGGCAGTGGTTCGGCTTCGACGGCGGCGAGAACCACCAGGCGCGGCTGGTGCAGCAGCTCCGCAACGGCACCGTGCTCATCGGTACCAACCGGGGCGGGCTCTACCGCTATCTCGAGAACGGCGACTTCGAGATCCTTGATGCCAACATCGGCGCGACCGGGCTCCCGTCGAACCAAGTCCGCGACATCTACGAGGATGCCGACGGCTTCGTGTGGCTCGCCTTAGAGGACCACGGCCTCTGTCGCCTCGATTGGCAGAACCAGCCCACGCTGGCCGGTGCCGACTTCGCCTGCCTCACGACCGAGGACGGCCTCTACGACAACAGCCTCCACCGCATCCTTGAAGACGACGACGGGCGCTTCTGGATCAACACCAACCGCGGCATCTTCTGGCTCCCACGCGCCGAGCTAAACGCCTACATCGCAGGCGAACGCCCGATCCTGACGCCCGTAGCCTACACCGAGGCCGACGGGCTGCGCAGTCGAGAGGGCAACGGCGGCGTGCAGTCCGCAGGCACGCGCACGGCGGATGGCACGCTGTGGTTTCCCACGGTCAGAGGCGTGGTGGGGGTCGACCCGTCGCGTGTGCCCGCCCTCGCACCGCAGGCCGTGATCGAGTCGGTACGTGTAGAAGACGCCGTGCGTGCGCTGGGGGACGAACTGATCCTGGCGGCAGAGGAGCGTGACGTGAGCTTCTCAATCCTGGGCGTGGAGCCGAACCAGCCCGAGGATGTCCACCTACAGTATCGACTGGTGGGCTACGAGGATACGTGGCACACGGCAGGAGCCGAGCGGATGGTCAGCTACACGAACCTGGAGCCAGGGGCGTACCGATTTGAGGCGCGTGCTGGGCTGGGCGGCGTCTGGAGCGCGCCCGTGGTGCAGGAGCTACGCCGCACCGCCCTGTTCTGGGAGACCGCCTGGTTCTACGCGCTGTGCAGCGTGCTGCTGATGGGGCTGATCTACGGCGGCTTCCGCTACCGCGTGCGGCGGCTGGAGGCCATCGTGGCGGCGCGTACCTCAGAGATCGAGGCGCAGAAGACGCAGATCTCGGCGCAGGCGCTTGAGCTGAAGAAGGCCAACGACGTCAAGTCGCACTTCCTGGCCAACATCGCCCACGAGTTCCGTACGCCGCTCACGCTTACCTTCGGTCCCATCGCCGATCTGCTCGACGGGCGCTTTGTGGTGGAGGAGAAGGCGAAGCCGCACCTGACCCGCGCCCAGCGCAACGGGCAGCGCCTCTTGCGGCTCATCAACCAGCTGCTCGACCTGGCGCGCATCGACGAAGGCAGTCACACGCTCAACCGCCAGCCGCTCGACCTCGTGCGGCACGTTCGCGAGATCACAGCGCTCTTCACCGAGGTCGCCGAGCAAGGCGGCCTCACCATCTGCACCGACTTCCCCGATCAGGTCTGCTGGGTCAACGGCGATGCCGATGCGCTCGAGAAGGTGGTGAGCAACCTGCTCTCGAACGCGCTCAAGTTCACCTCGGAAGGCGGCGTCGAGGTCTCGGTGGCGGAGGTTGATGGCATGGCGGAGCTGACGGTGCACGACACGGGCGCAGGCATCGCCGCGGAGCATGTGCCGCACCTGTTTGATCGCTTCTACCAAGTGGAGCAAGCGAAGACGCGCAGCCACGAGGGCTCGGGGATCGGGTTGGCGTTGGTGAAAGAGCTGGTAGAGTTGCACGGTGGTAGCATCCAGGCCGAGAGCGTGGCAGGCGAGGGCTCGGCGTTCACCGTGCGCCTGCCGCTGTCGGTCGCGCCTGCGTCAGGAGACGGCATGGCTGGGCCTACGGAGCGTGCCATGCCCGTCGTGGCGCCGCTGGATGCGCTACATACGGATACGGCGGCAGTGCCTTCGGTCGCTACCGACGAGAGTGGCAAGCCGCTGGTGCTGTTGGTGGAGGACAACGCCGACATGCGAGCCTACGTGCGCTCTCACTTGGAGGACGAATACGCCGTTCAGGAAGCCGTCGACGGTGCTGAGGGCATTGCGATGGCGCGCGAGGTCGTGCCAGATCTGGTGATCTCGGACGTGATGATGCCGAAGATGGATGGGCATGCGTTATGCAGCGCGCTCAAGGCGGAGGTGAGCACGAGCCACATCCCGGTGCTGATGCTGACGGCACGGGGCGAGGTGGAGGACCGCATCGACGGCTTCGGCGCGGGCGCCGACGGGTACCTGTCGAAGCCGTTCAACGCGAAGGAACTGCAGGCGCGGGTGGCAGCGCTCATCGCCGAACGCCGACGGCTGCGTGCCTTCTATCAGGTTAGTGAACCGGACTTCTCCGCGGCACCAGCAGAGCCCGAGCTTCCGCCACTCCCCAAGCTGGAGCAGGCCTTTGTGGATCGGGTGCTGGACGCGCTCGAAGCGCATCTGGGCCATGCCAACTTCGGCGTAGACGAGCTGGCTGACACGATGGCGCTGAGCCGCCGCCAGCTAACCCGCAAGCTGACGGCCCTCACAGGCGAATCGCCCAGCGCCACGCAGCGCCGCCTCCGGCTGGAGCGTGCGCGGGTTCTCCTCGGCGAGGGCTACTCGGTGAAGGAAGTGGCTGCGCAAGTCGGCTTCTTGAGCCGCGCCTCGTTCTCGAAGGCCTTCACCAAAGCCTTCGGCCAAGCCCCCTCGCAGGTTGCCGACGCGCCGAAGTAGCCCATCAAGCAACTGGGCGGGATGCACCACTTCCCACGTGTTACCATACCTGATGCCTGTGCAAACGCTTTGTCTGGGCGCACATCGTCCAAGATGGCACAACGGACTCCCTCTCCTCCCTAGGAGAGGGGACGTTGGAGCGACCGTGGGCGATAGACGAGGCACATCGATTTACCAGATCAGGGAGGAGTCGTCTGAGGCGCGATGGTAGCGAGGCACCCCTCTGCTGGCTCAGAGCGGCTTTATCGGCTTTGATTGTCTCCGCTCGCCCTCCTTTCGTCCCGCGTCGCCACGCCGGATGGGCTCATTTTGAGGGTGTTACAGCACAGGCCGCCTATCGATACGCGGCCACCGATCACGCCCCACAAGCCCCATGGATTCCTCTGCCCAACCCAGTCAACCAGCGTCCTCTACCCCCGCGACGTCTGAAGAACGCGCCCACGTCATCGCCGCTGCCGAGATCGCTTCGCTGCGGGCGATGCACCAACGCCCGGAGCACGAGCCGCCCGCCGATTCGCCGCCGCCATCGCCGCCACCGAGCACGCCGTAGCCAACACACCCAGCCTGTAAGCCCAATCCGACACACCATGCGACGTTATACCGCTGCCTACCTTCTCGCCCTCCTGCTGGCCTCCTCGGCGTTTGCCCAAGGGGGCGCTGGGAACCACACCTCAGGCGACAATGCGGGCGCTAGTCTCTCTTCGTCAGGCGAGTTCAACACGCTCGTCGGCGACGAGGCAGGCTTCTCGTTGACCTCGGGGGACGGGAACGTGTTTATGGGTTACCAGGCGGGCTATCTGGTCACTAACGACGTTCAGTTGGTGCTCATTGGCTACCAGGCAGGGTACAACAACACCGGCAGTGACCAAACCTTCGTGGGCTTGCAGGCCGGCTTCAACAACACGTCGGGCTTCGACAACACGTTCATCGGCTCGCTCGCTGGCTATTCCACCACGACAGGCGACGAAAACACCTTCCTCGGCGCACGGGCCGGGTACTGCCACACGACAGGCGATGACAATACGTACGTGGGCATGGAAGCGGGCTACGGCGGCATCGGCGGCGTGGGAACGTGTACAACAGCGGGGACGGGGGGACTGAACACGTTTGTAGGCTACCGGGCCGGGCTCAGCATCGACTCGGGCGAGCGCAACACGGCCGTCGGCGCAGAATCGCTCATCAACCTCACCACCAGCGACCGCAACACCGCCTATGGCGACTCTTCAGGGTACGCCCTCACCACCGGACGCCTCAACACCTTCCTGGGACAGGCTGCTGGCAGTGGCACGGTCAATGCCAGCTTTAACACGTTCGTCGGCGCCCGCGCGGGGCTGGCCAACAATGCCAATGGTTCTGGCGGCAGTCGAAACACGTTCGTCGGCTACGAGGCCGGAGCGACCAACGAGGCGGGCGAGGACAACGTGGGCATGGGCTACGGCGCCGACTTCTCTTCGACGGGAAGCAGCGGCAACCAGCGCAATGTGTTCCTCGGCGCCGAGACGGCGCTGGTAGGCGCTGTCGATGACAACGTGCTGGTGGGCTACGGCGCGCAGTCGAGCGTATCGGGCGGCATCGCCATCGGCAGCGCGTCCGATGTGGCGGGCACGAACGGTATTGCCGTGGGACGCGAAGCGGATGTGGACGGCGCCAGCGGCATCGCCATCGGCTACCAGAGCAGCACGACGGGCGCGAACAGCATCGCACTGGGCAACGGCGCGAGCGCGACGGCAGATAATGCGATAGCAATTGGGAACGGGACGACGGTGGGCGCGGCGAACGAGGCGTACATCGGCAACGCGGCGATGATGTCGATAGGCGGCATCGCGAACTGGACGGCGACGAGCGATGCGCGGCTGAAGACGGACCTGCGTGAGGATGTGCCAGGGCTGGCGTTCGTGCGCGAGCTGCGGCCTGCGCGCTACCGCTTCGACCGGGCCGCGCTGCAGCGGCTGTCGGCAGCGGGTGAGGGGCTGGATGCGGCGCTGGATGAGAAGGCTGGGCAGTGGCAGACGGGCTTCTTGGCGCAGGAGGTGGAGGCGGCGGCCGAGGCAGCAGACTTCGCCTTCAGCGGGGTGGTGGTGCCGACGGAAGGGCGGTCGCACTACGGTCTCCGGTATGCGGAGTTTGTGGTGCCGCTTACCCAGGCGGTGCAAGAGCTTGGCGCCGCGCAGGAATCGGATATCGAGCGCCTGGCCAGGTACGAGGCGCGCATCGCGGCGCTGGAGGCCGTGATTGCAGAGCAGGAGGACGTGCTGGCCGCGCAGGACGAGACGTTAACCGCTCAAGCCGAACAGCTGACGATGCGGCAGGCGCTGCTGACAGGCTACGAGGCGTGGGTGATGCGCTTGCTGAGCCAGACAAAGGCTCCGATCCCTGCCGTCCCCGTGACCACACCTGCCCCACGATACTGATCCCATCTCGTGGAATACAGCAAGCCCCTCAACAAAGGAGCCTCCCTAACCGCCCCCTCTAGGGGGCTGCCCAAAGGGCTGGGGGTGTACCGTACCCCACCTTGAACGATGCAACATACACCCTCCGACCCGCCTGGCGGCGGCCCACCTCCCTCCAGGGAGGAGCCCGTTGTGCTCGACAGAGCACACAGCCCCTACCGATGAACGCTGAACGCCTCTGGTATCTCTGCATCCTGCACACCCAAACCGACTGATCATGCCTTTACGATGTATGCTATATCTGCCCTGCCTAGTGGTGCTCATGCTCACCGCAGCACTGCCTGCCTCTGCGCAGACGGGCAACCACATCGTGGGGGAGACCAACGGCGTGGCCAACGCTGGAGTCAGCCTTACCACGGGCAGTTTCAACACGGCTGTGGGCGACTCGTCGATCGCGCTCCTCAGCACGGGGAGCCAGAATGTGGCCTTAGGTTACCAAGCGGGGCGCTCGAACTTAGTAGATGGCAACGTCTTCCTTGGGTACCAGACGGGGTACACCAACACTACGGGGACCGGCCTCGTCTTCTTTGGCGCACAAGCTGGACGACTTCAAACGACGGGCTACGACAACACGTTTGTGGGCACTGAATCTGGCGAGAACACCACGACAGGTTATGGCAATACGTTCATCGGCGAGGAATCAGGGACAGAGAATACAACCGGATACGCCAATACGTACATCGGCGAAGATGCAGGAGCTGGGCTTGGCGGGGCGGAATACCACAATACATTTGTGGGCAATGAGGCCGGCGTCGTCTTTTTCAGTGGACTCCGTAATACTGCAGTAGGGTCCGAGGCACTGCGTTCCGTTATTGGCGACCGCAATGCGGCGTTGGGTGATTCGACAGCCGAAGATATTGGTCGGGGACGCTACAACACGATGCTTGGGCAAGCGGCAGGCCCAAAGACGGAGCACGCGGATTTCAACACCTTCATTGGAGCACGTGCCGCCCATCAAAATAACTCGAGCGACTCGGTTAATGATGCTGATCGAAATACGTACGTCGGCTACCGCACAGGATTTACCAACAAAAATGGCGAAAACAATGCCGGGATGGGCGCCAACGCCGACTTCTCCTCTGATGCAGACAATAGCGGCAACGAGCGCAACGTCTTCATTGGTGCGGAGGCCCAAATCCAGGGCAGTGGTGATTTCGGCATCGATGACAACGTGCTGCTCGGCTATAGCACACAATCGTCGGTGAACCAAGCCGTCGCGGTTGGCAGCGGTGCGGATGTGAGCGGCCAAAACGGTATCGCCCTCGGTTATCAAGCCGACTTGGACAGCTTGAGCAGCGTGCTCATGGGCGCAGAGAGCGTGAGCACAGGGCAGTACAACATCGCGCTCGGCTACCAGAGCAGCGCCACGGCGGATAACAGCATCGCCATCGGCTACGGCACGAGCGTAGCTGCTGCTAACGAAGCGTACATCGGCAACGCGGCCACGACGTCCATCGGCGGCAGCGTCAACTGGATGGCGATGAGCGATGCGCGGCTGAAGACGGACGTCGAACGCGATGTGCCGGGCCTGGATTTCGTGCGGCAACTGCGCCCGGTGCGCTACCGCTTCGACCTGAAGGACATCCACGATCTGGGCGGCGATGACGTGGCGCTCGCGGCGAAGTCGGCGCAGTGGCAGACGGGCTTCTTAGCGCAAGAGGTGGAAGCAGCGGCCGAGGCGTCGGGCTTTGCCTTCAGCGGCGTGGTGTCCCCTGCGGCTGGTCGCACGCACTACGGGCTGCGGTATGCTGAGTTTGTGGTGCCGCTCACGCAAGCGGTACAAGAGCTTGATGCGTCTCATGCGACGCACGCGGAGCGCACGACAGCGCTGGAGGCGCAGATCGAAGCGCTCGAAGCCGTCGTAGCCGAGCAGGCCGCACGCATTGCCACACGGCACGACCAGATAGCGACGCAAGAGGAGCGACTTGCTACACAACAAGCGCTGGTGGCGCGCTACGAAGCACTGCTCGCCCGCCTCACCCATGATGAGACCAACCCAACCGTGCCCGTGGCCTCGAACCGATAAGCGTAGCCCTGAAAATCCAATGCGCACGATCTGTTGGCCAAGCCTGCTCCGAAGTCCCCTCTCCTGGGAGCCAGGAGAGGGACAGGGTGAGGTCGAACTATGGATTGACGACACGGCTGATCTACCTCACCCCAACCCTCTCCTAGCTCATAGGAGAGGGAGCTCGTTCTGCCAGTTTTAGGGGGTGATGCTTAGGCAAAGCACTTGCACAAACCAGAGCCCGCACAAACGACTTCCTGAATTGGTGCCCCAATATTAACTCTTCCTACCCGATGAG
>JBCCMF010000218.1:0-8171 GCA_039026435.1 Bacteroidota bacterium | reverse complement strand
CGCCAGTTGAAGTCCAGCCAGCTCAGCTCGCGGTTGAAGATGAGGTGCGGGTGCGTGCGCGTGGCGCGGCTGGGCACCGGGCGGGGCGCCGTAGCGCGGGGGACGAGCGGTTTGTGTGCCGTTTTCTTCGAGCCGTCGGCCATAGGGTTCGGTTCAATCACTGGATGGAGTACGTCGCGCAGGAAGCCTGCCACGGGGGGCGGAAACTACTCATCGGCGTACCATTCTAAAAATACGCCCTGCTTTATCTGGTCGCGCAGCTTCTGCAAGTCCATGATGCGCGTGAGGTTGGCCATCAGCGCGTCGCCCTGCAAGGCGTTGCGGTGCTGCTGCAGCTTGACCGCTTCGATGGCTTCGTCCACGCGGTCCAGCTTGAGCAGCTTCATGGCGCTGATGGCCGCCTCGCGCGCGTTTTCGTCCAGGCGGGGCACGGTCACGTTGACCTTCTCCTCCCACCCCTTCGACGGCTCGTAGCGCGTCATGCTGACCTCGGCGGCGAGTTGCTGCACGCCACGCCCGTGCGTGCCATCGAACAGCGTCTTGGTGTCGATGGCGTCGTCTTCGTACATGCGGATGAACTGCTCCACCATCGTGCGCGACGGCCCCAGCGTGAACTCATCGACGCCCATGTAGCTCAGCACGAACTCGACCATCTCCATGCCGTGCTCCAACATCATCCTCAGCAGCGCCTTCTCTTCCGGCTTCGGCTCGGCGTGCGCGGGCGCCTCGATCACCTCCACATTGTGCGGCGCATCGTCGGGGATGGGTGCGAAGGGACGCGGCGGGGGGGCCTGTGGCGGCGGCTCCGGTTCGCGGTAGCGCTCTCGTGAGCGCTTGCGACTCCGCTCGCGCACGGCGCGCTCCAGCACGGGGTAGAGGTACGAGTCGGGCACGCGCAGCACATCGCTGGCGGTGCGCATATACGTCTCGCGCATGAGCGGGTCGGGGATGCGAGCGATGGTCTCGATGACGCCGCGCTGCGCCTCGGCAGCGCCCTCGGGCGTGTCGAAGGTGCCCGAGCGCTGGGCCAGGGTGTACTTGAACCGCACGAAGTCGAGCCGCTGCGTCTTCACATACTCGCGAAACGCCTCGCCGCCGTGCGTCTGCACGTACGAGTCGGGGTCCTCGCCGCCGGGCAGCGAGACAGCGTAGGCCGTCAGCCCCTGCTCCAGCACAATGTCGATGCCACGGATGGCCGCCTTGGCGCCTGCCGCGTCGGCGTCGTAGAGCATGACGATCTTCTTGGCGTAGCGCCCGACCATCTTCACCTGCTCGGGCGTCAGCGCGGTGCCGGAGGAGGCGACCACATTTTGCACGCCCGCCTGATGTAGCGCAATGACATCGGTGTAGCCCTCCACCAGGATGACCTCTTCCTCGCGGCGGATGGCCTGCTTGCCTTGGTAGAGGCCGTAGAGCACGCGGCTCTTGTGGTAGACCTTCGTCTCGGGCGAGTTGATGTACTTGGGCTGGTTCGGGTCCGGCTGCATGATGCGCCCGCCGAAGCCCAGCACCTTGCCCACATGCGAGAAGATCGGGAAGATGACGCGCCCCCGGTAGCGGTCGTAGTGCCCCGAGCCATCGCTGCGCGGGATGATGAGCCCCGCCTTTTCGAGCACCTCAGCCGAGATCTGATTGGCCTCGGCCGCCTTCATCAGCCCATCCCAGCTGCTGAGCGCATAGCCCATCCCAAAGGCCTTTACCGATGCCGGGGTGATGCCACGGCCCTTTACGTACGCCAGCGCCGCTGCGCCCGCCTCGTGCTGCGTCAGGTTGGTGTAGAAGAAGCGCGCCGCCATCCGCAGGGCGTGGTAGATCGACTCGGTCTCGTTGTAGGCCTCGCGATCTTGGTTGTCCTCGTCCGGCAGCTCAATGCCCGACCGCTCGGCCAGCAGCCGCACCGTCTCCACGAAGCCGAGGCTCTCGGTGCGCTGCACGAACGAGAACACGTCGCCGCCGGCGCCGCAGCCGAAGCACTTGAAGATGCCGAGGCTGGGATTGACGTTAAACGACGGCGTCTTCTCGTTGTGGAAGGGGCACAGCCCGATGAAGTTGGAGCCGCGCCGCTTCAGCCGCACGTAATCCCCCACCACGCCCACGATATCCGAGGCCGACCGTACTTCTTCAATCTTGTCGTCGGGGATGATCATGCCGCGGTCTCACGTCGGAAGGGCTCAGGTCAGAGGGTACTACGGACCTGTGACATGCGACCTTCATCCCTGCGACTCACCCAAGGAAGCCAAGGTTTCATGCGCGTGCTTCTGGCGTGACCATGACGGCGCTCGACTCTTCACCTTCCACCGGGCTCATCGGTGGCTTGTCGGCGCACTGGCACGAGCTGAGGGTGGCGGTGACAACGAAGGCAGCAAAGAGGAGGACGCGTTTCATAGCGGCAGGATCAGACAGTTATGGTCTTGTGGGTCTGTGGGTTTACATAGGTTATCAATCTAGCGCGACCGGGGGCGGGGCACCAACGCCGCCGGCTGAATTGGCGCAGGTTTAACGGGTCCGTTTCATCTGGGGCGATGCTCCACTTGGCGGTGTGCGCGCAGGTGCGTATGTTCCGTCTCCCCCCACGTAACAAACATCTGACTCCGTGCACATTCTCGGCATTGACATCGGCGGCACTGGCATCAAGGGCGCCCCGGTGAACCTCGAAACCGGCCAGCTGACGGGCGAGCGCTATCGCATCCCCACGCCCAAGCCCGCCACGCCCAACGCCGTCGCCGCCACCGTCGATCAGATCCGCCAGCACTTTGGCTGGACGGGCCCCATCGGGTGCGCCTTCCCAGCCCGCATCCGCAACGGCTACACGCTGTCCGCGGCCAACGTGGACGACGCGTGGATCGGCACCAATGCCGAGCAGGTCTTCAGCGAAGTGACGGGCTCGCGTGTGAGCATGGTCAACGACGCGGACGCCGCGGGCATCGCCGAGATGGCGTTTGGTGCGGGCAAAGGCCAAGCGGGCAAAGTGCTGATGCTGACCTTCGGCACGGGCATCGGCAGTGCGATGTTTTTGGACGGTGCCCTCCTCTCCAACTTCGAGCTGGGCCACCTGGAGTTCAACGGCATGGACGCCGAGCACTACGCCGCTGACAAGATCCGCAAGGACGAAGACCTGTCTTGGAAGCAATGGGCAGGGCGCGTGCAGGAGTTTCTGGATCACATCGAGTTTCTCTTCTCGCCAGACCGCATCATCGTAGGCGGCGGCGTGAGCAAGCCGAAACGCGTGGAGAAGTACTTCAAGTACCTCAGCACCGATGCCGACCTGGTGCCCGCCGAGTTGAGCAACGAAGCAGGCATCGTGGGCGCGGCCATGAGCGCCAAGCACCTGCTGTAGCTCCTTCTGCCCTCCTGATTTTAGCGCTTCTGATGTGAAACACGTCACCGTGTACACCGACGGCTCGTGCAGCGGCAATCCCGGGCCGGGCGGCTGGGGCGTGCTGCTCGAATACGGGCCCATCGAGAAAGAACTCTCCGGTGCCGAGGTCCACACCACCAACAACCGGATGGAGCTGCGGGCTGCGCTCGAAGCCCTGCGCGCGCTCAAAGAGCCATGCCGCGTCGATATCCACACCGACAGCACCTACCTACAGCGCGCCTTCACCGAAGGCTGGCTCACCAACTGGCAGAAGCGCGGCTGGAAAACAGCCTCGAAGAAGCCCGTGGAAAACCGTGACCTCTGGGAAGCCCTGCTCGACGCTGTCAAGCCGCACGAGGTCCGCTGGATCAAGGTGAAAGGCCACGCCGACGACGAGCGCAACAACCGCGTAGACGGGCTGGCTGTGAAAGCGATGAAGGCGGGCGTGGCAGCGCGGTCGGCTACCGCAGCCCGCTCGTGACGCGCTAGCGCCCCGTGATCGTCCGCAGCAGCCGACCGCTCATCGTATTCCACAACCGAATGCGCGTGTCTTGTCCCACCGTGGCGAGCGTTTGCCCATCCGGCGACGCGGTGACGAAGAACGCGATGCTGCGATGGGCCTCGCGCGTGTATAGCTCTCGACCATCGTCCTGCGACCACACCTTGAGCGTGCCGTCCCCGCCTGCGCTGGCTACGATTTGATCGGTCAACGCGAACGCGTTGCTGTAGACGTCGTGGTCATAGGCTTCGCGCGGCACGCCGCTAGTGGCGTCGAATACGCGGATGACGCCTGCGCTGCCACCGCCTGCTACGGTACGCCCCTCCGATCCAAAGAGCGCTGTCGTCAACGTCTCGCCGCCCACCTCGTAGGTCGCCGCCACGGACTGCGTAGCCAGATCCCACTGCTGCACCGTCCCGCCGCGCCCCGCCGTGAGCAGCGATTGCCCGTCGGGCGAGAAGCGGGCCGTCGTGGCAATGTCACCGGGCGGTTCGAGGCGGTAGCGGAGGGTCTCGGTAGCAAGATCCCAGACGATGACCTCGGCGCCTTCTGCCGCGGTGGCGAGGTACTGCCCATCGGGTGAGAAGTTAGCGTAGAACGGCACGCCGTCGTGGCCTTTCAACTCCGCCTTCAACGCGCGTGAGGCGACATCCCACAGCCGAATCACGTTGTCGTAGCTCGCGCTGGCTACCGTCGCCCCATCCGGGCTCCAGGCGACGAAGACGAGGTAGGCGTCCAGCGCGGAAAACGTAGCCCGACGTTCCCCTGTGGCCACCTCCCAGATGACGATCTGGTTGGCTGAGTTTGCCGAGGCGAGCAGGGTGCCATCAGGCGAGAACTGCACGGAGTTGACGGCGGCGCCCTGGGCTATCGCCTCCTGACTTACGACTGCTCCAGCCATCCCGCATAGCGCCACGGCGATGATCGCAATCGCAAAACTCTTCCTGTTCCACATGTGGGTGCACCTTAATTCTTGATCAATCAGCGTATCAACCGCAGCGTACGGCGATGCGAACGGGCACGCGACCCGAATACGTCAAGCGGGCGAGTCTTGCGGTGAACGGAGCATGAACGCGCTTGGCATAGTCCCCCATCCCTCGACGGCCGCTGCATCCTCTTACCCCGTTCCAGGCAACGGACGCGACCGAATGCGCCGCTCATCAACGACCGAAAAGTGATTCAGCCATGAGTCATTGGCTTTCAACAAGCGAACAACGGTGTCGCCGAGGTCGGGCGTTGGTGTCAACCTGAATAGAACGACACCGAAGCTGCGCTCGCCTGCCTGAAACGTCAGTGCACCGAAGTCTTTGTCAAACGTGAGAAGCAGTCGCCCTTCCCGTCTCGCAATATCGAGCACTTCGTAGTCAGAAATCCCTGGCGCGCTCGTTCGAACCCAGCGCACATCATGACCTTCACGCCGCAGCGCCTCGACGGCCTGCTTCGGGAAGTTCTCGTCCGCCAGGAGACGCATGACTATTCCGTCTCTGCCTCAAGGGAGAAGGCGCGTTCCAAGCTCACCGAGCGACCAGCATACTGCAAGCAGGCCCGTATGTCCTCAGACGTTACGCCGGGGTAGTTATCCAGAATCTGTTGCTCCGTCCAGCCATGCGCAAACAGATCCACGATGAACTCCACAGCCAGGCGTGTGCCCTTGATCACGGGCTTCCCCACCAACACGTCGGTACGCACTTCGATGCGATCTTCCCAGTTCATGTGCGCCCTCAGTTTCGTTGGGTTTCAGCTTAAAATGCCTACCTAAAGAACCGGATCCCGCCACGCCCTGCTCACCCAGGATCCTCAAACACTACGCGACCTCGCCCATGCAGCGCCTGCGTGAATGCGGCTGTGAACGCCGCGGTGTCGCGCTGGCGGATGGCGAGCGTGATGGCGGTATCGTCGCCGTAGGCGATGTCGATGATCTGGGCGTTCACCTGGCCGATGGCGTGCATGGCGGGCGAGGTGTCGGCATAGGCGAAGCGGACGGTGACGGTGTCGCGCAGGATGCGTTCTTCGATGGCGACAGCGTCTAGCACGAGGGCAGCGGTCTCGCCGTAGGCACGGATAAGACCGCCCGTGCCCAGCTTGGTGCCGCCGTAGTAGCGCGTGACGACCACCAGCGTGTTGGTCAGCGCCAGCTTGTCGATCTGGCGCAGGATGGATGGCCCGGCCGTGCCCGAGGGCTCGCCGTCGTCGTTGTAGCGGAACGCGTCGCCGCGCTCGCCCACGCGATAGGCTGTGCAGTGGTGCGTGGCCGTGTACTCGGCCTTGCGCAGCGTTTGGATCTCGGCTTCGGCGGCTTTGGCTGTGGCTACGGGAAACGCCCGCCCGATGAACCGCGACCCTTTGATCTTGACCTCGGCGTGCGCTGTAGCCCCGATCGTGCGGTACGTGTCGTCCACGGCGCTGCTAGCCCTGGATCTCGGTCACGAGTTGGATCTCGCGCAGCACACCCTGCACACGAAAGCAGTCGGTGAACTCGCCTTCGTAGACCACGCACTTGCCCTTCGTGTGGACCGTCCAGGCGCATTGTTCGGCTTTCTCCACGGAGCAGCCCGTCGCCTTGATGAGTTGGATGATGACCTCGTCGAAGGTGTGGATCTCGTCGTTGTAGAGCACGACGTACCAAGGCGTGTCCACCTGGACCTCCTCATCCACAGCCACCACGGTGGCTTCATCAGGCATGGCGAGATCGGCGAAAATGCGGGCCATCAGAGCGGCAACGGCTATCGGGAAGAAGACAGGTTAGGCGAGATCTACAGCCGCCACATCGACGGCGTAGTCTTCCATCACGGGATTGGCGAGCAGCTTGTCGCAGGCTTGCTCGGCAACGGCTTTGGCGGCCTCGGCCGAGTCCGCCTCGATCAGCATCTCGACGTATTTGCCGATCCGCACCTCCTCCACGCCCGTGAAGCCGAGGTCAGTCAGCGCGTGGCGCGTGGCTTTGCCTTTGGGATCGAGGATGGACGGGCGGAGCGTGATCGAGAGGGTCGCCTTGTACATGCGTCTGAGCGGTGCCGTGCTGGAGAAACGTAGACAGCGGGCAAGATACGACCCTCAGACCAATGACGTGTTGGGGTTGTCCAAGAAGCTGTTTAGAATTGGTCTTCACAAACCTAAACGGCTTCCGCGTCTTCGTCCTCTACGGCGTTCACCGCTCGGACAAAGCGGACGAACGTCATGCCAATCCCGTGTGCCAGGTAGCCGATGAGGGCGATCAAGAGGCCGATCTGTTGCAGCACGATGGTGAGGATGAACCCCGTCAGATAAAGGCCAAACTTGAGCGGGTGCTGGCGGATGTAGCGCGGCGACGGGTTGGGCATGGCGTCGAACGGCACCGTAGACACCATCAAGCCGCTCAGCACCACGACGATGGGAAACAGCAGCGACAGGTTGTTGACGCTGAACCGATGGAAGAACTGCGTGTCCTCCACGTTCAGGATGAGCGCGATGATAAACGCCGCGGCGGTGGGGATGGGCAGGCCGTCGAAGTAGTCTTTCTTGTCGCCGTCGAAGTTGACGTTGTAGCGCGCCAGCCGCACCGCGCCGCAGATGGCGGGCAGCGCCGAGGCGATCACCCCCAGCATGCCCGCATCGCTCAAGCCGTACGCGTAGACGAGCAGCGATGGGGCGAGGCCGAACGACACGATGTCGGCGAGCGAGTCGAGTTCCACGCCAAACAGGCTCGCCGAGTTGGTGATGCGCGCCATCAGGCCGTCGAGGGCGTCGAAGAACGCGGCGAGCACGACCAGCCAGCACGCCTGCTCATAGTTGCCTGCCATCGTCTGCGTGATGGACAGGAAGCCGCTGAACAGGTTCATCAGCGTAAAGAACGACGGCACGGCCACCGCCGGGATGGGCCGCCGCAGCCGACCTCGGCGTTTGGAGCGGTACGTGCGCAACCGACTGCGGAACTGCCGCTGCTTCTTGCCCGGTTCGTGCTTCGCCATCCGCCTACGCTTCGGCTTGGGCAGGCAGGTGCCCGATGACCGTCTCGCCGGCCGTCACCATGTCGCCGATCTTGACGGTGAACTCCACCTCGGGCGGCACGGCCACGTCCATGCGCGAGCCAAACTTGACGAGCCCGAAGCGGTCGCCCGCCTTCACGGCGTCGCCGTTGGTGATGTGGTAGACGATGCGCCGCGCCACGGCCCCGGCGATCTGCTTGAACAGGATCGGCGTGCCGCTGGCGTGGCGGATGCCCAGCTGCGACCGTTCGTTCTTCTCGCTCGCCTTGGGATGCCACGCCACCAGGTACTCGCCCGGCACATACTGATCGAACTCCACGACGCCATCGGCAGGCGCGCGGTTGACGTG
>JBCCMF010000217.1:0-8194 GCA_039026435.1 Bacteroidota bacterium | reverse complement strand
GATGAGCGTGATGGCGTTCTCGAACGACTGCCGGTTGACGATGTCGCGGGGCTTCAGGTCGCGTTCCAGCAGGTGGCGCACAGCCCGACCAGCGCGCAGGCACTCCTCGCGCTTGCTCGCCTTGATGGCGGCGCGGCTGGAACTGTAGGGCAGGCTCAGTCCCAACGCCTCAATCGCCGAGGCCATCGTGTTGGCCGTATACATCCCGCCGCAAGCACCCGGCCCGGGGATCGAGTGCTGGAGAATGTAGCGGCGTTCTTCCTCCGTGATCTTGCCCGCGAGATACGCGCCATAGCTTTGAAACGCACTGACCACATCCAACGGCTCGCCGTTGGGGCCGCGCCCCGGCTGGATGGTGCCGCCGTAGACGATCAGCCCTGGCCTGTTCAGCCGCCCCAGCGCAATCATGCAGCCCGGCATGTTCTTGTCGCAGCCCGGCAGCGCCACGAGCGCGTCGTACCACTGCCCGCCCATCAGCGTCTCGATGGAATCGGCGATGAGGTCGCGCGACTGCAGGCTGTACGACATGCCGTCGGTGCCCATCGAGATACCGTCTGACACGCCCACGGTGTTGAAGCGCATACCGACCATGTCCGCGGCTTCCACCCCCTTCTTCACCTCCATCCCGAGGCCCAGCAGGTGCATGTTGCACGGGTTGCCTTCGTACCACACCGACGCGATGCCGACCTGCGGCTTGTGCATGTCCGCCTCGGTCATCCCCGTCGCATACAGCATCGCCTGCGATGCCCCTTGCGACTTGCGCTGGGTCAGGGTTTTGCTGTAGCGGTTCAGTTCGGCCATAGGCCTGTGGCAGTTGCGTACGCGAAAAGGGCAAACAAACTACGCCCCTTCACGCTCCGCTTCAACCAACGACAGCCGCGGTAGCGGTTCCAACTATGATGCACAACTGGTTTGGCAGGACCAGCAGCTATTATTCGTACCGCAGTGCCTTTATCGGGTCGGCGATGGCGGACTTGATGGCTTGGTACGACACCGTAGCGCCTGCCAACAACAAAATGCCCAGCGCGGTCAGCACAAACGGTCCGGCGCCCACGTCGATGCGGTAGGCGAAGTTTTCCAGCCAGTTGGAGACGAACAGGTAGCCCACCGGGGCGCCCACGGCGAAGGCGACGCCCACGAGCAGTGCAAAGTCCTTGGTCAGTAGCAGCACGATGTTCGACACCGAAGCGCCCAGCACCTTGCGCACGCCGATCTCCTTGGTCCGCTGCTCGGCGATGAAGGCGGCGAGCCCGAACAGGCCCAGGCAGGCAATCAGGATGGCGAAGCCAGCGAACGCGGTGGTAATGCCCGCCACGCGCTGTTCCTCGCGGTAGAGCGCATCGAACTGATCGTCGAGGAAGGCGAAGCTGAACGGCGCGCCCGGCGCCAGCTCGGCCACTACGTTCTGCACACCTGCCACAGCAGCCCCGATGTCGCCCGGCGCCAACCGCACAGCCACGAAGTTATAGCCGAACCCTTCGGCGAAGAGTGTTAGGGGCTCGATGTTTTCTTTGAGCGAGGCAAAGTGGAAGTCGGCCACTACGCCCACAATCTCGCCCACCCGGCCGTTCAGGTTGTAGCTGCGCCCGATGGCTTCGCCCGGCTCGAACTGCATGTTGCGCACGGCCGTCTCATTGAGGATGAACTGATGCCCCGTCCGGTCTTCGTTGGGCACGTGGTCGGGCGACATGGGCGCGCCGGCGATCAGTGTGAAGTCCAGCGTCTCCACGGCATCGGGGTCCACGCGGTAGCCGATTGAGCCGAACGATTCGTTGGGACGGCCTTCTACTTCGGCACTATACCCACCCAGGATGCGGCTTGGGTAGTCGCTCATAGCCGCTGCCGCTTGCACCTCCGGCATGGCCTCCAGCGCGCTTTTGACCGTCTCGGTGGCTCGGCGTAGGTCTCCCGGAAGATCAAGCATCATGACTTGTTCTTGGTCGAACCCGAGATTCTGCTGCTGGATGAACCGCAGCTGCTGCACGACAAACGTAGTGCCGATGATGATGCAGCCCGAGATGGCAAACTGAAAGACGACGAGGCCTTTGCGGGTCAGCGCCGCCTTCGGATCGGCCTTGAACGAGCCCTTCAGCACCTGCATCGGGCGCATGCCGGAGAGCACCAGCGCCGGGTAGCTGCCTGCTACAAACGTCACGAGCACGCCGATGCCGAGCAGCAGCAGCACCATCGAGGGCGTGAACACATCGCCCAACACAAAGCTCTTGGCCGTCAGCGTGTTGAAGAACGGCACCACCAGAGCCGCCAGAACGAGCGCTACGATCAGCCCCAGCCCCACCAACACGGCCGACTCGCCAAAGAACTGCCCCAGAAGCTGACCACGAGCAGCGCCGAGCGCCTTACGCATCCCCACCTCTCGCGCACGACGGGCAGCACGCGCCGTGGCCAAGTTCATGTAGTTGATGCACGCGATCACCAGCACCAGCACGACCAGCGCCAACAAGCCGTACACGTAGCGGATGTCACCCGTGGGCTTCAGCCCCGCTTCTACGTCGGACCGCAGGTGAATGTCGGTGAGGGGTTCGAAGCCTACGGCCACACTCACCCCTGCCTCCCGCATGCGGTCCCCGGCCACGCGCTCCACGAGGATGTCCATCTTCTGCTCCAACTCGCGGACCGGGGCACCTTCGTTGAGCACTACATACGTGTAGAAGTTGGCCGCCCGCCACGTGTCATCGCTCGCCTCCGACCAGTTCGCCAACGTGACATACGACGCCAGGAAGTTGAAGCCGAAATGTGCATTCTCCGGCGCATCGGGCATCACACCGATCACCTCAAACGTGCGCGCGCCCGCCTCGATGATCTCTCCGACAGGGTTCTGGCTGCCGAAGTACTTCTCCGCCATCGACGCAGTCAGAATGACGGTGTTAGGCCGCGTCAGTGCGCCCGCCTTTTGTCCGTTGAGGAGGTCAAAAGAGAAGGTTTGGAAGAAGGTAGAATCGGCATAGAGGAAGCCTTCCTCTCGGTACACTTCCGACCCGTTCCGCACGACCATCGGCCTGTACCTGGTGGGATCGTAGAGCCTGACGGCCGTCTCAACCTCGGGGTAGTCCAACCGAAATGCGTGGGCGAGCGCGCTCGGCGTCACCGAGATCTTTTCATCACCACCCAAACCCTGCAGGTACACCCGGTAGATGCGGTCGCTCTTCTCGTGGAACTGGTCGTAGCTCAGTTCATGCCGGATGAAAAGCAGCATCAGCGTGGCGCAGGCCAGACCCACAGCCAAGCCAGTCACATTGATGAAGGCATAGCCGCGGTGCTTCTGCAGGTTGCGCAAAGCCACCTTGAGGTAGTTCTCAAACATGGGGGGATGGAGGGGCAGGCGAAGATGAACGTAGCGTAAAGACCTTGCACGGCTGGGCGCCCTCAGAAGTTACAGGAGAGCGGCGTAGATAATGTATCAGCCCTCAATCAAGCGCATAATGATTTTAGAAAAGCGCTTCACGACACGTTCATGAAACAGGTTTTGCGACGCGCAGGCTTGGAGAGGCCTATGGACTAAGTGCCTAAGAATACAACGCTTGACGAAAACTCCAAAGGCATAAAATTATTTTGGAAGGGCTTCTGATGCCCTCATATTATTGATCATTTAGCATGTAACGCTTAAGATATTTAGTAAGTCACACTGACGCTCCTTCCACCATTGTTCCCCTACCATGCAAAAGGCTCTACCACTTTTCGCTGCCTTACTTTTCCTCACCGCTCCCGAAGTGCTTGCTCAAGATGCTGCCGAAACGGTTCAGGTTAACCTGAACTACCTCTGGACCATCCTCGCGGCCATCTTGGTGTTCTTCATGCAGGCGGGCTTCGCGCTGTTGGAGACCGGGTTCACACGTTCCAAGAACGCGGTCAACATCATCATGAAGAATGTGATGGATGTCTCGGCTGGCGGGCTCGTTTTCTTCATCCTCGGCTTCGGCCTAATGTTCGGCACGACGGCAGGCGGCTGGATCGGCACGGACGGCTTCTTCCTCTCGGGGCTGACGGATGATCCGTGGACGTACGCGTTCTTCCTCTTCCAGGCGGTCTTTGCCGCTACGGCTGCCACCATCGTCTCTGGCGCCGTGGCTGAGCGCACCAAGTTCACAGGCTACCTGCTCTTCTCCATCGTCATCACGGGCCTGATCTACCCCATCTTCGGCTCCTGGGCGTGGGGCAGCCTCTTCAACGGCTCGGGCTGGCTCGAAGGTCTGGGCTTCATCGACTTCGCCGGCTCCACGGTGGTCCACTCTGTAGGCGGATGGGCCGCGCTGGCGGGCGCACTCGTTGTCGGACCACGCGTGGGCAAGTACATCGACGGCAAGCCTGTGCACATCGCCGGGCACAACATGCCGCTGGCGGCGCTGGGCGTCTTCATCCTGTGGATGGGCTGGTTTGGCTTCAACGCAGGCTCCACCACCACGGGCGACACCAGCATCGCGCTCATCGCCATCAACACGTTCCTCGCCGCAGGCGCAGGCTCGGTCGTCGCCATGATTGTGACGTGGCTCGGCTCGGGCAAGCCCGACGCACCGATGACGCTCAACGGCGTATTGGCGGGCCTCGTCGGCATCACGGCAGGCTGTGCCAACCTGACGCCCGGCTTTGCCATCCTCACCGGGGCGCTGGCAGGCGTCATCATGGTCTATGCAGCGCGCTTCTTGGAGCGCTTCGTAGACGACGCGGTGGGCGCGGTAGCCGTGCACGGCGTCTGCGGCGCGTGGGGTACGCTCGCGGCAGGGCTCTTCAACGCAGGCGATATGTTCAACATGAGCATCATCGGCGTCCAGTTGATCGGCATTGTAGCCGCCTTCGTCTGGACGTTCTCACTGAGCTATCTCATCTTCAAGGTGCTCGACGCCACCATCGGCCTGCGTGTAGACAGCACGCTTGAAGAGGTAGGCCTGGACTTGCACGAGCACGCCAACGCGGCGTACCCCGAGTTCATGCCGAGCGACGAACTCTCGATGGCCGAAGTCTAGGCCCCGCTCTACATACTCCTCTTCTTGTACGGGCGCGTCGGCTCTATGGCGCCACCCAGGACCTCCTGCCTGGGGCCGACGTGCCCTACCTATATCCACCCAGCACGTCCCACCCCTCCAACATCAACTACGTATTATGTCTACCTCCACCTCCCTACGCCCTTTCTCCACGCTCAGCGTACTTGCCCTCCTGCTTGTGCTGAGCATGGCCCCGATATCGGCTACCGCGCAAAGCGTAGACCTCGGCGCCGACATCTTCAACCGCTACGTTTGGCGTGGCCTGGACTTCGGGGAGGCTGCCAGCGTGCAGCCCTACCTGGAGGTCAGCGCGGGCAACTTTACCATTGGCACGTGGGCGTCGTACTCCACCAACGGAGGCGGCGCGAACGAGCACGATCTCTACGTGAGCTACAGCGCGGGCCCGCTTTCCTTCGGGGTGACGGATTACTACTTCCCCACGCCCAACAGCGACTTCGGCTTCTTCGATTTTGGCGAGGGCGAGGCGCACGTGCTTGAGGCCAACGTGGGCTATGAAGGGACCGGCTTCGCCCTGGCGGGCAACCTCAACTTCTTCAACGACGATGACACCTCGGTGTACGTAGAGGTCGGCGTGCCCCTCACGCTGGGCGAGACCGAGTTGGCGCTGGCCGTGGGCGTCGTCCCCATGGAGAGCGCTTGGTACCTCACCGACGGCTTCGCCGTGACCAACATCAGCCTGGGCGCTGGCCGTGAGATCAAGATCACCGAGTCGTTCTCGCTGCCCGTCTCGGTGGCGTACACCATCAACCCCGAGCTAGAGCGCAGTTACCTCGTCTTTGGCCTCAGCCTCTGACCTTAAAAAGTAAGGACACCCGTTCACATGGCAGACGCATAGGCGAAAAGCAAGACCGTCTGCCATGTGTAACGGGTAAAGACGATGAATCTTGAGGGCGGCCGTCGTGGCTATATCGCCCAGAAAAGCCCTTCCATTGATTTTTCGAAGCCACCGCACCCATCGCCTTATTATTTTAGTCTCAATCAAATTTCCCTGCTGCTTTTCCTTCCTTAATTTAGTGTTCGACTGAATACCCCCATCCTCTCATTTACTGCCCCTTTACGCTTACACCATCATGGCGAAGACCAAACTGGAGTACATCTGGCTCGACGGTTACAAACCTGTACAGAGCCTGCGCAGCAAGACCAAAATCGTGAGCGACTTCGGCGGCTCGCTCGACGAATGCCCGATGTGGTCGTTCGACGGTAGCTCGACGGAGCAGGCCCCCGGCGGCTCCTCCGATTGCCTCCTCAAGCCCGTCTCCATCCTCCCCGACCCGGGCCGCAACAGCGCCTACCTGGTCATGTGCGAAGTCCTCAGCGCCGACGGCACGCCGCATCCCAGCAACGGCCGCGCCACCATCGACGACGATGACAGCGACTTCTGGTTTGGCTTCGAGCAGGAGTACTTCCTGATTGATACCGACACCGGCCTACCGCTAGGCTTCCCCGCCAACGGCTACCCCGGTCCGCAAGGCCCCTACTACTGCTCCGTCGGCGCAAGCAACACCTACGGCCGCGAGATTGTGGAGGAGCACCTGGACCTATGCCTAGACGCCGGGCTCAACGTGGAAGGCATCAACGCCGAGGTGGCCGCCGGCCAGTGGGAGTTTCAGGTCTTCGCCAAAGGCGCTGCCGCCGCGGGCGACCAGGTTTGGATGGCGCGCTACCTGCTGGAGCGCACCGCCGAACAGTACGGTGTGGCCATCGAGTACCACTGCAAGCCCATCAAGGGCGACTGGAACGGCTCGGGCATGCACGCCAACTTCTCGAACAGCACCCTGCGCGAAGCCGGCGACAAAGCCGTCTACGACACCATCTGCGAGGCCTTCTCGCCCGCCGATGTCATCGCCGAGTGCATCGCCGCCTACGGCCCCGACAACCACCTGCGCCTGACGGGCCTGCACGAGACGCAAGCCATCGACAAGTTCAGCTATGGCGTCTCGGACCGCGGCGCATCCATCCGCATCCCGATTGCCACGGTTGAGAACGGCTGGAAGGGCTGGCTCGAAGATCGCCGTCCCAACTCCGCCGCCGACCCGTACAAGGTGGCGGCCGTCATCATCAAGACCGTCAAGAGCGCCGACGTATAAGTGGCTCCTGCGGCTGGTCTTTCAGACGCCCTGCATGCTTCGGTGTGCAGGGCGTCTTTCGTTTCGATGGCGCGCCGTTTAGGCACGCAACAATCCCCAGTCATGGCCGTTTCGGAGCGCATTGCCGTTGAAACAGGGCACCAGGCCCTACCCGATTAGCGCTCCTCCACCTGCATGTCAAAATCCCGCCCTGACACCGTCACCCCGTCGGAATCGAGCGAGCAGGACCGCGAGTGGGTGCGCCAGGCACTAGACGGGCAACAAGCCGCCTACGAGCGGCTGATGGGCAAGTATCAGAACGCGCTGCGGCATCACATCCAGCGCATGGTGCGCGGCCGTGAGCAGATCGACGACCTCGTGCAGGAGAGCTTTATCAAAGCCTTCTCGGCGCTCAAGTCGTACTCGGCGGACTATGCGTTCTCGACGTGGCTCTACAAGATCGCCACGAACCACACCATCGACTACCTGCGCAAGAAGAAGCTCAACACCTTCTCCATCGACCGCCCCATCCAGACGAAGGACGGCGAGCTGGAGTACGAGGTGCCGGACACGACGTACCGCCCCGACCGCCACATCGTGCAAGACCAGCGGCGTGCGCTCATCCAGGATGCCATCGACGCGCTGCCGCCCAAGTACCACCGTGTCATCGTGATGCGGCATCAGCAGGAGAAGAGCTACGACGAGATCGCCCGGACACTCGACCTGCCGCTCGGCACCGTCAAGGCGCACATCTTCCGCGCCCGCGAGCTCCTGAACAAGTACCTGCGCAACAAACGCGGGTCGTTTTAGGGGCTCGGGGTTGGATTTTCGGACGCGCTTCGCGCTTTTGGGGCTTCCCACTTTAGCCTTGCCTGCCTGAACTTCTTCGCAGGCATAGGTGCGAAGTCAGCCACAGAATTTGGAGACCCCAGTCCCAAGCCCAAGGGGTGCTGCCTGATACCCGTTCTGGAATTTCATGGTGCAGCACACCGTCTAACCTTGTCATCCCGAGCGAAGCCGAGGGATCTCCCACTTGTTCGTTGTGCAAAACGCGTACGGGGGAGATCCCTCGGCTCCGGCCTGCGGCCTCTGCTCGGGATGACAACCTCG
>JBCCMF010000216.1:0-8215 GCA_039026435.1 Bacteroidota bacterium | reverse complement strand
GTGGCGCTCTACACGCTTGACGAAGATACTCTCGCCGCCCTCGAACCCGACCTCATCGTGACGCAGGCGCTCTGCGATGTCTGTGCTGTTGCCGAGGCCGAGGTCGCCGCCGCCGCGTGCCGACTGGCGGGCCAGCCGCGTGTGCTCAACCTGGAGCCGATGACACTCCGCGCCGTCCTCAACTCTATCCGCACCGTTGGGCAAGCCACGGACCTAGCAGCTGAGGCCGATGCCGTCGTGGAGCGGCTGGAGGCGCGCATTGAGGCCGTGAAGCGGCGTGTCGCGGGGCGCTCACGTCCTCGGGTGGCGCTTCTGGAATGGCTGGACCCGCCGTTCTCGTGCGGCCACTGGAACCCCGAGCTGGTCGAGATCGCGGGCGGTCGCGAGGTCGTAGGGCAAGCAGGCGAGCAGTCGCGGACGCTGGCGTGGCGTGAGGTGGTCGAGGCCGCGCCCGAGGTCATCGTCATCGCGTGCTGTGGGTTTGAGCCTGAGCGGGCGCTTGAGGACATCGGCGTGTTCGCGCAGGTCGCCGGATGGGCGTCGGTCCCGGCCGTGCGCACGGGGCGCGTGTATGTGGTGGATGGCTCGGGTCTTTTTGCCCGCGCCGGGCCTCGCCTCGTCGAGAGCGCCGAATTGCTCGCGCACCTCCTGCATCCCGACGTGCAGCCCCTGCCCGAAGGCGTGTTCGCGCCCGTCCGGCTTGCGGCCGAGACGCTGGCTGCGGCATGAAGCGCGTGGTGCTCTCGTGGAGCTCGGGCAAGGACAGCGCGTGGGCGCTCCACCTGCTCCGCCAACAGGACGACGTAGAGGTGACGGCGCTCCTGACCACCTTCAACGAGGTAGCAGACCGGGCGGCGATGCACGCGACCCGCCGCACCCTCGTCGAGGCGCAAGCGGCGGCGGCGGGGCTGCCGCTGCTGCCCGTGCCCCTGCCCTGGCCCTGCACGAACGACGCCTACGAAGGCCGTACGCTGGCCGCGCTGGCTCATGTCCAGGCCGAGGGCGCCACGCACGTGGCCTTTGGCGATCTCTTCCTGGAAGACGTGCGCGCCTACCGTGAGCGCTTGCTTGCGCCGACCGAGCTGGAGCCGCTGTTCCCGGTGTGGCACCCGCCTGGCGGCACCGCCGCCCTCGCTCGGCAGATGATCGGTGGCGGCCTCCATGCCACGCTGACGTGCGTGGACCCGGCGCAGCTCGATCCGTCGCTCCTTCTGCGCACCTTCGACGCCGTGTTGCTGGGCGACCTCCCTGCTGCATGCGATCCCTGTGGAGAAAACGGCGAGTTTCACACGTTCTGCCACGCCGGGCCGATGTTCGCCCGTGACATTCCCATCGAGGCGGGCCTACGCGTGGAGCGCGACGGATTCTGGTTTGGCGACCTGAGCATTCGCACCGCATGACGCGCCTCGCCCGAGCCTCAACGTCCACTCCAGTGGCGCGCACCGATCGGCCTCCACGCTCGCAACGCGCCACGTCCCGTCCATTTTACAGCCCGTTGGTATTTGCTTAACACACGTTCCATATTCTCAGCGCATCGACTGCTGGGAAGCTGCAGTCTCGTCACGATTCATCAAAGAGGAGCATCGTTCATGCAGCAGGTACAACGTACCCTTGGCGTCATGTTGGCGATTGCAGTAACCGCATTGTTGGGGGTATCTGCCAACGATGCCGCCGCCCAGGATAACGCTGAGCCCCGCAGTAACCTCGGACGCACAGGCAATGTGATTTTTATCCACCCCGACGGTACAGGTCTGAGCCATTGGAACGCAGGCCGTATGTACTGGAAAGGCCCTGATGGTATGCTGGAGTGGGATCAGCTGCCGCAGATGGCTGTGTATCGCGGCCACATGCGAGATCGCCTGACCGGCACATCAAACGGCGGAGCCACGGTCCACGCTTTTGGCTACAAGGTGCTCGGCCCGGGCTCGTTCGGCAAGGATGGCGGCGGTCCTCAACAAGCCGGGCGGGCCATCCTTTCGCTGTCGGGCTATCCTGGCAGCATCATGCGCGAGGCGGCCAACGCGGGCTACCCCGTCGGCGTGGTCAACGACGGCGATGCGGCGGAGCCCGGCACGGGGGCCTTCTTGGCTGAGGCGGATGATCGCGGGCAGTCCAACGACATCGTGGCCCAGTTTCTCGATGGTCGTCCCGGCTTCGAGGGCGAAACGGGCCCAGTGGTGGCCCTTGGGGGCGGCGAGCGCTTCTTCCTGCCCACCGATGCGCCGCGCTGTACGGGCGACGTGCGCCCCGACTGCTACGTGCATACCGATCCCGTCAATCAGCGCGGACCCGCTCGGGAGGACGGCCGCAACCTGATCCAAGAAGCCCTCGACGCAGGCTACGAGGTCATCCGCACACGCGCGGAGTTCGAGGCCATGATGGAGAAGCTGGAGGCCGATGACCGCTTTGCACCCCGGGTGATGGGCCTCTTCGCCGCAGACGACATCTTCAACGATGAGCCGGAAGAGGTGATCATCGGCCTCGGCCTGACCGACCCTTCGGTAGATCCCGAAAGCAAGGACGGCGACTTGGTGCTCTGGGGCAGTGCACCGGGCACCCTGGGCTACAACCCGCCTACGCCTGGCGAAATGATGGAGATGACCCTGCTGATTCTAGCGCGCCATAGCGCCGAGGTCGGACGACCCTTCATGCTCGTGGCCGAGGTGGAGAGCACGGACAACTTGTCTAACAACACCAACGGCATCGGCATGCTGCGTGCTGTGCGGTATGCCGATCAACTCATCGGCGCAGCCCGCCGCTACGTGGCACAAGATCCCCATACGCTGATCGTCACCGCAGCAGATAGCGACGGCGGCGCTCCGCAGGTCTTCTCGCCTGCACCGACCGATGGCGATGGCAACGTAAGTACCTCTAGCGGTAACCGGACGGGGAGCCCAGACGACGTGCGCTTCCCGCTGGATGGGACCCGAGGCCAGGGCACAGCGCCGTTCGTCGCCGAGCCGGATGCGTTTGGCAACACCCATGATTTTGCCATCGGTTATCCTGGTCCCAACGATGTGGCAGGGGGTATCCTATCACGTGCCGAAGGCATGAACGCAGGGCTGCTGAGCGCCTTCTTCAACGGCCAGTTCGACAGCACCGATGTCTACCGCCTGATGTACCTCACGCTCTTCGGCGAGCTGTTACCTTCTTCGCAAGGGATGACGGCGCCAGATCGCTAGGCAGGTACGCCCTCCGGTGCCGAAAGCCTGTGGGACATGCCGAGGTCACGCAACAACGTCTCACCAACTGACGCGCAGCGCCAGCGATGAGAGGCGGCGTTGCGAGGTGATGGCATCGGTGGCATACGCGGCGGCATCTAAGTCGTACACCAGCCGCCAGTAGTCCACGTTGGCGCGGTCCAGCGCGTTGAGCAAGGCGGCGCTGAGGATCACCTCGACCTGCTGGATGCGTGCGGCATACGTCACGCGGGCATCGATGCGGTGGAACGGCGGCAGACGGTGCTGCTCGGGGGCGTCCAGGGCGTAGGGGGGAAAGGCATTGGGCTCCGGGGCGCCCGCCAAGTAGTCGTAGTACGCCGGGCTCAGCCCCGCCGCACGCCGCCACCCGGCCTTGCTCGTGAGCTGTGCCTCTAGCCCTGCTACCACGGTCCAACTGACCCCAGCGGTAACGTTCAGCGGGGTCGTCCACGGCACAGGCACATAGCGCCCGTCAAAGCGGTCCGGCGACTGCTGACGTGCATATGACCACGCCACCTCCCCGCGTAGCGTCACGGGGCCAAGCGCAGCGGTGGAGGAGAGCGTCAAGCCCGTGGCCAGGGCGCGCCCCATCGTCAAGAAGTCATCTACGGCGAGCGTATCGCCTCTGGAGGCGGGGCCCGGCCGTTGGGTGAGCCCGTGCGGTACCACCAGCGTGTGCGGGTAGTACTTGACGTACGACTCGGCCGCCCACGCCACCTGTCCTGGCGTCTGCCCGATCCGCAGCGAGGCGTGGTAGGCCTTCGGCGGCGTCATCCCACTGTTATCGAGCGGGATCCAGAAGCGCAACGTGGGCAAGAGCGTGCCGGTGTTACCCGTGCTGAGGTCAAACCGACCCGTGAACTGTCGGTAGAGCCCCACCGCCGCACTGACGTCCCACACCCGCCCACGCCCGTCGGTGTGCTGGGCATGCAGCGACAAGCGGGGCTCCACGTAGGTCCGTCCTTGCGCAGGCAGCCAAGTGGCGCGCACACCGGGCTCCAGCAGCAGGCGCGGCGTCGCCTGAAACCGATCCTGCACGTAGAACGCCACGCGCGGCCCCGCCAAGGCCCCCGCCAGCACGAGCGGATTGGCCAAGACGCGCGCTCTGCCCGTGGCCCCGTCGATGGTGGTGAGCTCGTTGGAGGCCGTGACCTGATAGGTGCTGCGGGCATACGTCCCCACTGTGCCTACCTCGATCATGTGCTGGGGGTGGAGGGCGTAGGAGAGCTCAGCTTCAAGCGCGGTCTCATCTACCTCGTTGTGATCGGTTACAGGCTCTGCTGTGAAGCTCTGGCGCCAATCGATGGTGTTGGTGCGTAGCGCGTTGATGGTCGAGTACGTGTGGGTGAGGTAAAAGCGGCTGTGCCTGAGCCGCAGCCGCCCGAGCAGCCGCGCGCCCAGGATGGATTGCGCCGAGACCTGGGCGGCACTGTTCGACCAGCGGTATGTGTCCGACAGCGCTGAGAAGGGGGAGACCTCACCGCGGACAGTGCTGGGTGTCGCTAAGGTGTCGAGGACGCGGGTCGCGCTGCTCAGGTGATTGCTGCCTCGGTAGTACGAGGCGCGCAACGTGTGCAACGGGCCAAGCTGTACTTGTGTGGCGAGGTGGAGGTCTTGGTAGCTCATCTCGGGCGCTGGCGCAATCTCGGGGCCTGCCGCTGTTTGGGTGAGAGCGCCAGTGGTCGCGGGGTTGTTGCGGTTTACAGCTGGGTTCTCGAAGAGCAAGAAGAAGTCGGGTTGGCGCCGCTCTCGGAGGTACGATGCGAAGGCCTCCGGGCGGTACCACGCCCACAGGCTGCGCCGGAACGCGCCCATGACCTGCACCCGCCGCTCGCCCAGGGGCACACCGCCATGTACGGCCACGTTGGCGCTCTGCACATCGATCTTCGCATCCAGCCCCAGCTGCGACTGGTCGCCCAGCGTGTGATCGGCCAGCACGACGCCCGATGTCTCGCTGCCCACCGACGCGCCGAAGCCGGACTTGTACACCGTGAGCCGCTGCAGCGCCAGCGGGCTGAACGGGCCGAAGAGGCCGCCCATATGCGGCGGCGTGAAGATCGGCGAACCGTCTAGGCGCGTCTCCACCTCGCCCGAGCCACCGCCCTGGATGTGGATATCCGACGACGTAGGACCCACGTCCACACCGGGAATGTCATCGAGCGTGTTGAGCACGTTGGTGAGGCCCAACACGGGCGCCCCCGCCGCCAGCTGCGCGGCGCTGACCTCGGCTTGCGTCAGCGCGGTCTGCAGCTGCCGTTCCTGCATGCCGTCGATGATGACGGGGTCGAGCGAGACGGTGGTGGGGGCGAGGGCGATGCGGTAGCGCGTGTGGCCGTCGGGCTCCACCATGAGCGTGTCGCGGCGGACGTCGTAGCCCAGGTACGTGGTGTAGGCCACATACGGCCCCGGCGCGAGCGCGGCGAAGGCGAAGTGGCCCGCGTCGTTGGCCACGGCGCCCGTCTCGGCCGAGGCCAGTAGCACCTGGGCGCGCGGCAGCGGCGCCCCCGTGAGCGCATCGACGACGGTGCCGTTGAGCGTGCCCAGCCGTGGGGGCTGCGCCGCGCGCTCCACAATCACAAACGTGCCCGACGACAGCCGGTAGTAGTCGAGCCCCGTCTGCCCCAGCACGCACGACAGCGCCGCGTCGGCCTCGGCGTCTTCGATCAGGCAGTACGTCGTCCGCCCGTCCACCTGCTCCGGGTAATACACGACGTTGACGCTGAACTGCTCGCTGAACGCATCCAGCGCTTGTTGCATCGCGATGTGGCGCAGCACCAGCGTGTGCTTGGGTGCCGTCTGTGCCCACGCACTCGTCGCCCCCGTCGCACCCATCGCAACGCACAGCGCACCCGCTACCAGCCAACGCAACCTGCAGAGGCTGGGGAAGAATCGAGCTTGCGCAGAAGGGGCGTCACGCAACGGGATCACCTCGGACAATAGGGGAAAGCAGCAGAGGGTGCGTCAGGTGGTGGGGGCGGTCACGATCTCGAAGCCGTCGGAGGTGGGGCGGTAGGCCAAGCCGAGGATCTGGCAGAGGTCTTCCAGAAGCTGAGGCGCGGGCAGGATGTTCCGCCCGAGGTACTGGAACGGCAGCTGCGCATTGAGCAGTGCGGTGTCGTGGACGTAGACGCGCAGCCCGTAGCTGTCCTCGATGGCCGTGATGACGTCGCGGAGCAGCGCGCCCGCCTCGAAGGTGAACTGCCGAGCGCGCCACAGGGGGAGGTCGCTGTGGGCGGCGGGTGCTGGCGCGATGGGGGCCTGCGCGCCCACCACGTGGCTGACTTCGCCCGGCGCCAGCGTCACGCGCTCGGCGCCGCCACCCGTCAGTGCCACGCGGCCTTCGGCGAGGTAGACTGCTGTGGCAGCCGCTGCCGTACCATCCGGTACGCTGGCCTTGACGTTAAACTGCGTGCCGAGCACATCGATCTGCGCGTTGGCCGTCTCCACGGTGAAGGCGGTGCCGGGCGTGATGCTGAAGTACGCCTCGCCCGTCAGCGTCACGCGCCGAGGCGTGCCCGCGCGGAGTTGGCTGTACGTCATCGCCGCTCCTGGCCGTAACTCGATGGACGATCCGTCAGCCAAGCCGATGGTCCGCGCCGAGTCCTGCGGCGCCGTGAGGGTCACGCGATGGAGGTCTAGCCCCAGGCCAACAGCGACCAGCACGACCACGGTAGCTACGGCGCCCACCCAGGCGAATGAGCGCCGACGGGCGCGCTGGCGTGGTGCGCGCAGCGGTGCGGGCTCCCGCTTCGGCAGCGCCTCCTCGCGGAGCTGCGCCTTGAGCGCGGCTCGGACGCGGGCCTGCCGTTCGGCATCGATTCCCGGCCACGAGCCATCCGTCCGGACGCTCTCCCATGTACGGGTGAGCGCATGGCGTTCGGCAGCGTCGAGCGATTCGAGCGCGTCCCGAATCGGGTCCTGAGGAGAGGGCGTGTTCGCGTTCATAGGTTCTGCTCGTTGAATCCGTAGGCCCGCAGCTTGGTGCGCAGGAAGCGGAGGCCTTCTACCAGATGATTGTTGACGGTCTTGCTAGAAATCGAAAGCGCCTCTGCGATCTCGTGGTGCGACAGGCCACCCACGCGGCTCAGCTGGAAAACTTCGCGGCGGCGTGGCGGCATCTCGGCGACCCAGCGATGGATGAGGCGATCCAACTCTTGGCCCCGGTAGCTCGATTCCGGGCTGTCTTCGCGCGCGGGGTCTGTCTCCAAGGCCACCTCGCTGCGGATGCGCCGTGTGCGGTGCGTCTTGTAGGCGAGGTTGCGCACGACGCGAAACATCCACGCCCGGATCGGCAGGTCGGGGTCGAGGTCGGCGCGCTTTTGCCACAGCTTGAGAAACGCCTCTTGGATGATGTCATAGATGGCGTTCTCGTCGCGGGTGAGCGACCACGCGTAGCGCAGCAGCGGCTCCGAGAGGCTGTCGTATAGCGCATCGAACGCCTCCGTGCTTGCCCCGCGCAGGGCCAGCAGCCACTGCTGCTCACGCGAGGCAGCGGAGCGCGGGGGCGAAGTAGGCTGGGATGAGGCGTTCGGATGCTGCATGCGGCGGTCTGTAGCTGCCAGGGTGGCCTGCTACCGCCGCGCAACTACGGCTCCGCCCGGTAGCGTACCACCTGTACAATCCAGAAGGCGCAGCGCCTACCTAGTCACCCGCGTGAAAAGACGGCGAGCCTTGTGAAAAGGCTCACATGCGCAGCAAAATGAGCACCACAGCTTAGCTCGCTGGGCCTGCCGCCGTCATCCGGTAGATGAGGCCGTTCGGGTCGTCCTTGAGGATTTCGAGCGTGCCCACGATGGTGACGGGCTCGTAGCTGAACATGACGCCCGTGTCGGCCTTGACCTCAATCATCGACTCGGGGCCGCCCGGCATGCAGAAGTTGCAGCCCGCCACGGGGTTGCCGCTCAGGATGAAGTGCCGCTGCTCTTGCGACTGCTCCAGCGGCATGATGAAGCCTTCGATCTTGATCTGCTGACCCGCAAGGCTCTCCACGTCGGGTGCCACCTTCATGACCCAGC
>JBCCMF010000215.1:0-8222 GCA_039026435.1 Bacteroidota bacterium | reverse complement strand
GCACGCTCCACGTGCGTCTCGCTGAACACCGCGTCGCCGACGGTGATGTCGAAAGCCGTGGTGTGCAGCATCGTCTCCACGTCGTAGTGGCTCTTGCGAACGTACGTCACGCCCTCGGCTTCGCCCTCATCGCCGAAAAAGTCGGCATTGTTGATGGAGTTGGCGGGCGTGCACTGGTCGAACAGGAACAGGCTGCCCGGCTTGAGCGCGGCGTGCACGCACCGGAAGAGGTCGCGCACTTGCTCTTCCAACAGCAGGTAGTTGAGGCCGTCGTAGAGCAAGACGGCGAAATCGACGGGGTGTTCGAGGCGGAAGTTGGTGAAGTCGGCCACCTCAAACTGCACCTTGGCGTTGTACATCTCGGCCTTGCGGCGTGCCACCTCGGTCATCTGCGGCGAGGCATCGATGGCCACAAAGTCGTAGGGTCCCCACTCCTGAAAGGCGAACGCGAACGAGCCCGTGCCGGAGCCTAGCTCCAGGACCGACGTGAACGGATGGCGATGCATTTGCAGCAGCTCGTGGACGTACTCGGCCCAGATGTCGTAGTCCACGTGCTCCATCACGACATCGTAGACGGCGGCGAGGACGGAGTACGGCGGGCGGGTTTCGGCATCCACGGCAGTCGGCAGGTTGGGCTCGGAAAGCGCGATGAACCCGCAGTCCTCAGCGCGAGATCCATGTGGTTTTGGCGAGGACGACAGGGCTGTCCTTGCCCGCATGCCGGACCTGATGCACGAAGGTGAGCCCTTCGGCGGACTCCACCTGCTCGCTCTCAGCGACGACCTCGGTGCCGAAGAGCGTCTCGGCGCGGAAGACGAGGTCGAAGGCGGCTACGCGATGCGTCGTGGGCAGGTCGTCCGGTACGGCCTGCATCACCCAGCCGAGGTAGACGACGTTGTTGACGTGCCCATTGAGGTCGAGGTCGGTGTGGCGAACGGTGAAGCGGGTCGCGTAGTCAGTGCGAGCGGGCGCGGCGAGGCGCGGGGCGTCGCCGTTCATGGCGCGCTCGTCCGGCTCTTCGGCGAGCAGCTTGATGTCGGGCGGGATGCGGACGGGGCGGCGGCGGGCGATGTCGATGAGCAGCCAGTCGCTGGTGGCGTTGACGAGCACGGAGCCGTCGGGGTGCCACATGCGGTAGTCGCGGAGGCCGTAGAGCTTGCGCAGGCCCGCAAGCCACGAGCGCATCCGCACCTCATCGCCCCAGCTCACGGTGCCGTGGATGGTGCCCCGCAGCCGATGCAGCACCCACGTCAGGTTCTTCGCTGCCAGGTCGTCCAGCGCGAAGCCCAGCGTCTGCGCATGATCGCTCGCCGCCGACTGCAGGTAGTTCGCCAGCGTGACAGCGGTGGCCGGACCTTGCGGCCCGGCTTCGTAGGCACGGACGCGGTAGGAGGTGTCGAATTGTGAGCTCATGCCACTTCAGGCCGATGCTGGTGCGTTTGCTGATGTCATCCCGAGCGTAGTCGAGAGCGCGAAGCGCACTGCAGGTAAATCTCCCCCGGTCTCGTTTTGCACAACTTCAAAGTGGGAGATTTACGTTCCGTGAACCTTCGGTTTCTCGACTTCGGCCTGCGGACTCCGCTCGGGATGACACCCTGCGCAAGATAGCCTCTTCCCCACCGCCGCAATGCTCAGAAACGATGGAAATAGCCCAGCGTGAAGGCAACGCCTGCCGGGACGTTCTGCCCGGCGAGTGTGGTACGGATGCCAACCTCTACCGCGCCACGCCCGATGGGGTAGCTCAGCGTGGGCTGCACGGTGAGCGCCTGCCGCCGCGCCGACGGCACCGCGATGCCCTGGATGGTAGGATCCTGCACGTTCAGATACCCCTCGGCGATCATCCGCCACCCGATGCGCTGTACCGACCCGCCAATGGTGAAGAAGCCGAACGCCTCGTCGCCGGGCGCGCGGGCGGCCTCGGTGTTGGCGGAGCGGGCGCGGTACCCCAGCCAGCCGTGCGCGTAGAGCGAGCGCGGATAGAAGCTCTGCCCCACCTCTAGCATCGCCTCCATGTCGCGTTGCCCTTCGCCGAGCGGGATCACCTCGGCATCGACTGGGAAGTCGCCGCCGGGGAGCTTGATGCCAGCGCGCAATGCTATCGGGAACGGCGCTGTAATGCCGAACGCCTCGGGGGCGGCGCGCAGGTACAGCCGCACGTCGCCAAGCCCGGCACGCGAGCGGTTGGTGGCGGCGTCGTTGTACTGGAGCTGATGGAGGGGCGCTTGGACCCAGGCATCCACGCCCCGCACCACGCCGAGCGCGACGGTGACGTAGAGCGAGGTCGTGACGGCGTGGCCATCGGCGAAGATCCGCTCGCGCTGGCCGTCTTCGTCGAACACCGTGCGCGTGTCGTGGTGGAACGCGGCGATCTGCACCCAGCCCTGCCCGGGCGCCTCCACCCACTGCGCTGTGGCCTCAACGGCCCACCCAAGCAGGGCGACTACCGCGACTCCAATTGCTCCGGTGTATTTCTGCATGGTCCCCAGCTCACGTGATGCGTCGTGCCGGATGGGTTGCACATCGCGAGCAAGTATTACAGCACGACTCAGCGGACGAGCGCAATCGGGTGCGTCAGCGTACGGCCGTCGGCGGTGAGGCGCGCGAGGTAGGTGCCGCTTGGTAGGTCAGTGGCCTCGAACGGGTGCCTGCCGGAGTCGCCACCAGCGCGCATGCCGCCTCACCTATGCGCTATCCGATGGAACGCCTTTTTTGCAGGCTTCGCCTGTGTACAGTATGCACGTGGCGGCTTCAGCGCCCGTAGCCGTCACCGCTGATGGTGAGGAAGGGAAGTTTACTCGGCTTCTGCGCCCGCACATCCGCCGCGAGCACGGGCTGGCCCACGGGCATACGGACGCGGCGTCCATCGTCAAGCACGACTTCCATGACCAGCTGCCCGTCGTCTTGATGCCAGCGTACGGCATCCTCACGGAGGGCCCTTCCGCGCTGGGGTGTATCGACGTGCTCAGGTGGCTCGGCGCGGGACGGCTCGACGAGCCGCATCGGTGCTCCCCGCCCTCGCACGGGCAGCGCCAGCTCCCGAAAGCGCCGGGGCACGCGTGGCAGGGCCACAGGCGTACCCTGGTGACGCATGAACTGCTCAATCTCAAACTTCAGTACGGCCGCGGCCTTCACCCAACCGCACCACCGGTCTCCGTTGGCGTGAACGAGTGCAAAGTTGACGTCTTGCTCCGTCCACCACGCTACCGATTCCAGCTCGGCGATGCAGACGGTGACCTCGTATCGTTTCCGCCCCTGCCAGCCTCGCACGCGAACCGCTGAGGGGTTGACCGCGATGGATCCCAACCGCAACTTGGGCTCGTGCCATTTCACGGGTAGAACCAACTGTCCTTGATGCTTTACCATTGGCTTACTTTTGTTGCTGGTAGCTCTATGCTAGTAGCGTCCTTTGGGTGATGCTTATGCCAGCCGCCCATAAACCGCAGCGCCCCACGGCCTCACCTCATCTTCTCCACCTGTACCTGTCTAGCGCATGGCTGACGACTTCTTCACCACCTCCATCCAGTTCATCAAAGGCATCGGCCCGAGGAAGGGCGAGGTGCTGGCCGCATCGGGCATCCGAAGCGCGCTGGACCTGCTGCGCACCTATCCGAGGCGGTACCTAGACCGCACCACCGTCACGCCCATCCGAAGGCTCGCCGAGGACAGCGGCGTGGTGAGCGTCGTGGGACAGGTGCGGACGATGAACACGGTGCCAGGACGTGGTCGCGCCCGCTTCGAGCTGGTGCTGGAGGATGAGTCGGGCGGTCGCATGAAGTGCGTCTGGTTCCAGGGCGCGCGGTGGATCGGCAAGACGTTTAAGAAGGGCGAACGCATCGCCTTCCACGGCAAGGTGCAGCAGTTCGGCAGCTCGTTTTCGATGACGCACCCCGACTTCGACAAGCTGGACAGCGAGGGGCCTGCGCTCGAAACGGGACGCATCATCGCGCTCTACCCGGGCAGCGCCGCCCTGCAGAAAGTGGGCCTCACAAGCCGCAGCTTCCGGCGGATCATCTATCGGTTGTTCAAAGAGCACGGCCTCCAGATCCCGAACGTCTTTCCAGAGTGGATCGAGACGGGGTATGACCTGATCGACGGGCGCGTGGCGCTGCGGGCCATCCACTTCCCCAAGTCGCAGGCGGAGTTGGCACAGGCCAAGCGGCGGCTTAAGTTCGAGGAGTTCTTCTTCCTCCAGCTGATGCTGGCGCTCACGAAGCAGACGCGGGAAGCCGTGGCCGGGACCACGTTCGGCGACCCCGGCGCGCACTACCGTCGCTTCATCGACGAGGTGCTGCCCTTCACGCTGACGGGCGCCCAGCAACGCGCCCTCGCCGACATCGTGCACGACACGCAGAGTGGCTTTCAGATGAACCGGCTGGTGCAGGGCGATGTGGGCAGTGGCAAGACCGTGGTGGGCGTGGCCGCGATGATGCACGCGCTCGACAACGGCTACCAGAGCGCATTCATGGCGCCTACCGAGATCCTCGCCGAGCAGCACTACGCCAACCTCAAAAAGTACCTGGAGCCCCTCGACATCGAGGTGCGACTGCTCATCGGCGGGCAGCGGAAGGCGCTGCGCGAGGAGATCCTGGCCGACCTCGCCGAGGGCAACGCCCAGGTGGCCGTGGGCACGCATGCGCTCTTCCAGGAGACCGTCGTCTTCCAGAACCTGGGCCTGGCCATCGTGGACGAGCAGCACCGCTTCGGCGTGATGCAGCGCGCCGAGCTGTTCAGCAAGGGCGCCAGCGTGCACATGCTGCTGATGACCGCTACCCCCATCCCCCGCTCGCTCGCGATGACGCTCTACGGCGACCTCGACGTGTCCATCATGAACGAACGCCCGGCGGGTCGCAAGCCGATCCAGACGCAGCTGCGCTCCGAGAAGCGGCGGGGCGAGGTCTACCAGTTCGTCCGCGAGCAGCTGCGCGAGGGGCGGCAGGCCTACATCGTCTACCCGCTGGTGGAAGAGAGCGAGAAGCTCGACCTGAAAGACGCCGAGTCCGGCTACGAACAGCTCCAGCAGGAATTTCGCCCCTACACCGTGGACCTCGTACACGGGCGCATGTTTGCCTACGAGAAGGAGGAGGCGATGGACGCCTTCAAGAACGGCGAGACGGACATCCTGGTAGCCACCACCGTCATCGAAGTCGGCTTAGACGTGCCCAACGCCAGCATCATGATCATCGAGCACGCGGAGCGTTTCGGTCTCAGCCAGCTGCACCAGCTGCGCGGACGCGTGGGGCGCGGCACCGCGCAGAGCTACTGCATCCTCATGGCCGACTACAAGCGCTCGAACGAGGCCAAGCAGCGGCTCAACGCGATGGTGGAGACCGACGACGGCTTCAAGATCAGCGAGTACGACCTGCAGCTACGCGGCGCTGGCGACTTCTTCGGCACACGCCAGAGCGGTCTCCCAGACCTCAAGCTGGCCGACATCACGCAAGACCATGAACTGCTCGAACAGGCGCGCGAGGCCGCCTTTGCGCTCATCCGCCGCGACCCGCATCTGCGCGATGCCGATCACGTGGCGCTGCGGCAGTTCTTCCAGAAGCAGTACGCCAACCTCAGCCTCGGCTTTGCCCGGGTGGGCTAGAAGCGTGTGCGCTCGTCCCAAGACGGCACCAGCAGGCGATAGTCGTTCAGCCCGGTCTGGTCCACGAAGATAAACCGCCGCCCAAAACGCTGGTATTCCCACACCTCGTACGCCTTGTTGTTGAAGGTGTACGGATGGCGAGCAATGTGCTCGGGCATGCCATACCGGATGAGGATGTTACCCCGATCTGAGCGCCACCCGTCGCGGCCGAAGCGCTGGTCGGCACTGGCCACGCGGTAGTAGTACTCGATCATCTTCTCGTTGCGCGGCGTGCCGGGCGTGGGGTCGCGCTTCTTCCAGAACTCCAGGAAGCGCTCCGTGCGCATGCCCGCGCTCGTCGCCGCCTGGATCTCGCGGATCTCCTTGGGGTCAGCGATGGCGGAGAGCTGGGCAATGGCCTCGTCGATGTTGCCGATGTGGTCATCCAGCCCGCTCCACTCCAGCGTGATGTTGCGCGAGGTGGCGTCGAGTTCTTCGCCCTCCGCATTCACCACGGCGATGCGCACGATGTAGTCATCCGGCGGGAGGTCGGTCAGCGGCAGCGTGGCGATGAACGGGTTGCTGCCCGCCCGGAGCGTTGACGTCTGCTCATCCTCGAAGGCGAGCCCAGCCTCCTCTTCCTGATCGTCGTCCTGGCCCACAGGGTTGCCGAGAATGCGCCGCCATAGCGACGGGTTGTTCTCCATCGGCTTCTTCACGATGAACCGCTTGATGCGCACGTCTTGGGCAGCATCGGCATGGACATCGTAGAAAACGGTGAGCGCCTCTTCCGCCGTCGTGAAGAGCGTCGTGATACGCGGATTGATGACGTTGCTGGTCACCTCGTAGTCATCGAGGAAGATCATATCGCTCATGGCCACGGGGCGGTCAAACGAGCGGATCTCGGTGGTCACCTGCTGCACCGACACCTCGTTGCTGGCGAGGTCTTCCAACTGAAACTCGATGAAGTACGTACCCGGCTCCAGTTCGATGGTGTGCGTCAGCTTGTCGGACTTGGTCGGGTCGCTGGCTTCGTTGTAGTCGGCTGCGATCAGCTCGCGGTCCCAGATGGGGCTCTGCACCAGGTTGCGCGGGCGGCCTCGGCGATCCACCTCGTGGACGTCAGCGGTGACCTCGTAGCGCGCCTTGAAGCCGTCGGCCGAGCTGATGAACCGCAGGTTGGCGTAGGAGATCATGGTGTAGAGGTCCACCCGCACCACATCGTCTTTGCTGTCGTGATGGGTACTCACCAAGTCGATGGCGAACGTGGGCGTCTCCGCCTGGCCAAACGCTGGCGGCGCGCCAAGTAACACAGCAAGCAGCACAACAAGCAGGGAGTAGCGACAGCCCATATTCATTCTGGTTCGGCCCGACTGGTGGAGCGGCCCGCGTAGGGCCTCGTGACAGTGTACGAATATCGGCGGCGGGATGCTCCCGGCCAAGCCAGGCCCTGCCGACGGTACAAAAGTGCAGGCGAACCGTTGGTTAGCACGACTGACTCGCGGATTTACGCAGCCCCTTCGCCGAAGAGCGCGTCGACAAACCGCGCCCGGTCAAAGACTTGCAGGTCGTTAATCTGCTCGCCCACACCGATGTATTTTACGGGGATCTGGAACTCGTTGGAAATGCCAATCACGATGCCCCCCTTGGCGGTGCCGTCGAGCTTGGTCAGCACTAGCCCCGTCACGTCTACGCTCTTGGTAAACTCTTCGGCCTGTCGGATGGCGTTTTGGCCAGTCGAGGCGTCGAGCACGAGCAGCACCTCGTGCGGGGCGCCCGGCACCTGGCGGTCCATCACGCGCTTGACCTTGCTCAGCTCGTCCATGAGGCCGCCCTTCGTGTGGAGGCGCCCCGCGGTGTCGATGAGGACCACGTCAGCGCCTCGGCTCTTGGCAGCGGCGAGCGTGTCGAAGGCGACGGCGGCCGGGTCGGCGCCGTGGCCCTGCTTGATGATCGGCACGTCGGCGCGGGTAGCCCAGATCTCGAGCTGCTCCGTAGCGGCCGCGCGGAACGTGTCGGCGGCGCCGAGGACCACGCTCTTGCCCGCCTCTTTGTAGCGGTTGGCGATCTTGCCGATGCTCGTGGTCTTGCCCACGCCGTTCACGCCTACCACCATGATGACGTGCGGCGCGTTGGGCAGCGGCGCGTCAAAATCGACGGGGCGCTCGGCGGCGCTGCGCAGCATCAGGCCCGAGATCTCATCGCGGATGAGCGCCTGCAGGTCGCGGGCGGAGACGTACTTGTCGCGCGCCACCCGCTCCTCCACCTTGCCGATGATATCGACGGTGGTCTTCACGCCCACGTCGCTGGTGACGAGCACCATCTCCAGCTCATCCAGCACCTCCTCGTCCACACTGTCTTTGCCGCGCACCAGCATGTTGAGCTTGCCGAAGAGGCTGGTGCGGGTCTTTTCGAGCCCGTCCTCCAGCCGCTGCTGGTCTTGGGCTTTGTTCTTTTTGAATCGGTCGAAGAGGGCCATGTACGGTAGCGTTAGTCGAGCGGTGAGGGTTCGGTTTGCGGGTGCTATTGGACGTCAGGCTGGGCGGTGCGTAGGCGTTTGCGGGCGCGCGACGCCTTGATCATCTCGGTGATAAAGCGGCCAAGGTAGAGCTCATAGGTCAGCACCATCATGCCCGCCGATGCCCATATCAAG
>JBCCMF010000214.1:0-8228 GCA_039026435.1 Bacteroidota bacterium | reverse complement strand
TGCCTTCGACGCCGAGTCGTTCAAGAGCTTCTGGCGGCAGTCGGCGCGCGACATCGAGGACCTGGGCGAATACCTGCGCGACAGCGTGGAAGGCTGGGCCAAGACGCGCAAAAGCCACGACGAGCAGGGCGCCGAGAAACAGGACGACGACCGTTGAATCCGGCGTACCGGGCGTGTATACTTTTCGGGCCGATCTGCCGATGACGGGCGGGTCGGCCCGTTGCTTTTTACCGATTATCGTCCTCACGCTATGCAGCCTCGCCGTGCCTTCCTCAAGACGATAGCCGCCTCGGCGGGTGCCGCCGCCGTGCTGCCTGCCACGCACGCGCTCGGTCAGCCGATGCACGAGCCGCGCATCGCGTGCAACCAGTATACGTGGTTCACTTACTATCGCCGCGAGAGCAAGGAATGGATGGCCGATCCGCAGGCCTCGATGAAGGCGTTCACTGCCGCAGGCATCAGCGGCTACGAGCCGACGTTTGAGTCGGTGGGCGATGTGGAGACGGTGCAGGCAGCGATGACGGCCAGCGACGTGTGGATGCACTCGCTCTACGTCAACTCGACGCTGCACGAAGCCGATCAGGCCGCGCAGAGCATCGCCGACGTGATGGCGATTGCGACGGCGGCGAAGGCGCACGGCGCGCGTATCATCGTGACGAACCCCAGCCCGATCGAGTGGGGCGGGCCGTACAACAAGTCGGACGCGCAGCTTCGGACGCAGGCGCAGGCGCTCGACACGCTGGGGGCGCAGCTCCGCGCGCACGGCCTCACGCTGGCCTATCACAACCACGACATCGAGCTACGCGAGGGCGGGCGCGAGTTCCACCACATGCTGGCCAGCACCAACCCCGCCAACGTCCGCTTCTGCCTGGACACGCACTGGATCTACCGCGGCTGCGGCGACTCGAACGTGGCGCTCCACGACGTCATCCGCCTCTACGGCGACCGCGTAGTGGAACTGCACCTGCGCCAGTCGACCGACGGCGTATGGTCGGAGGTGTTTGGGCCGGGCGACATCGACTACGAGCGTGTGGCATACACCGTCTTGGAAGGAGGGGCGCGGCCGCACCTGGTGCTGGAGCAAGCCGTGGAAGACGGCACGCCGCACACGATGGCCTCGGTAGAGGCGAACAAGCGCAGCATGGCCTACCTCGCCGAGGTGTTTGAGGATTATGGCTAGGCGCCTTGGGCGATGGGCTGGTGTGCTGGCACTGGCGCTGCTCGCCGGATGTACGACCTTCGATCCCGTTGAGGACGAGCCCGTGACTGTCGAATACCTTGCCCTCGGCGACTCCTACACCATCGGCGAAGCGGTGGAGGTGGTCGAGCGGTGGCCCATGCAACTCGCCGAGCGGCTGCGCACCGCGGGCTACACGGTGGAGGAGCCTATGATTGTTGCCGAGACGGGATGGACGACCGACGAGCTGGACGAAGGCATCACCCGGGCCGGCGTACGGCGTGCGTACAACCTCGTCTCGCTGCTCATCGGCGTCAACAACCAGTTTCGCGGGCAGTCCATCGACGATTACCGCATTACCTTTCGCGACCTGCTCCAGCGCGCCATCGGCTTTGCGCAGGACGATGCGAGCCGCGTGTTCGTCGTCTCCATTCCGGATTACGGCAACACGCCGTTCGGCGCAGATGACGCCGAGCGCATCGGCCGCGAGCTGGACGCCTTCAACGCGGTCAGCGTGGACGAGGCGCGGCAGGCGGGCGTCGCCTACGTGAGCATCACCGCCATCTCCCGCCAGCCCTACGCCGACTGGGTCGCCTCCGACGCGCTCCACCCGTCCGGTGCCCAGTACGCCGCCTGGGTGGATGCCATCGAGCCCGTCGTGCTCGATCTGCTACGGGCCCGCTGACCGCCGTTGTGTAGCGCTGCCGGGCGCGGTGTATCGCTCCTGCCGAAACTCACCCGTTTACTTCTGGGTGTAACGGCCCCAGCAAAAGATGGCTCTACGCCCAGGTTGTCATCCCGAGCGGAGGCCGAAGGCCAAAGCCGAGGGATCTCCCACTTGGTCGTTGTGCGAAACGAATGCGGGGGAGATCCCTCGGCTTCGCTCGGGATGACAAAAGGGCGCGGCGTGCTGCATCCTCAAGCATTCAGAACCGTGTAACAGCCGCTTTTCCATCGCTCTACCGCCTGCGCCGCTGATCCAACGCTACGACTTCGCTCCGAACGCTTTCTTTCTTGCTTCGATGATGAACCTCCGTCGTGTGCTACTCGCCGTGCTCGCTGCTGTCACCCTGCCGCTGGTTGCGCAAGCCCAAGAGCAGGCGCTGTTCTGCAACGTCAACGTCAACTACCAATCGCTGACGGGAACGGACTACACCTACCTCAACGATCTGGAGTTCTCCATCCGCGAGTACCTCAACCAGGGCGACTGGACGGAGGATCAGTTTGGGGAAGACGAGGGCATTGACTGTGACATACAGGTGGTGATGACCGAGGCGGTGACGCTCACGCAGTTCCGAGCGCGCATCATCGTGTCGGCGCGGCGGCCGATCTACGGCTCGGCGGCGCTCACGCGCACGTTCCAGATCAGCGACGACGCGTGGACGTTCGACTACGCGCAGAACACGCCGCTCATCCGGCAGCCTGAGCAATATCATCCGCTCACCTCGGTGCTCGACTACTATGCGTACCTGATTTTGGGCTACGACTACGACTCGTTCAGCGAGTTTGGCGGCACGCCCTACTTCGACGAAGCCCGCCGCATCGCTGAGCGAGCGCAGGCCATCAACGCGCCGGGGTGGTCGGCGCTGGGCTCTGGGCGTAACCGCAGCGAACTCATCCAGCAGATTTTGGAGCCGCAGTACCAGCCCATCCGGCGGGCGTATTACGCGTACCACTACGAAGGCCTCGACCACTTCATCGCCAAGCCCCGCGAGGCGCGCCAGGCCATCCTCACCGCGCTCGAAGAGCTGCAAGAGATGCTGCTCCAGACGCAGCGCGAGTACGTCATGGACATCTTTCTGACCGCTAAGAACGAAGAACTCGCCGCCATCTTCACGGACTCCCAGTTCAGCAGCCAGGCCTACGCCATCCTGGCCGACATGGACCCGTCGAACATCTCGACGTACGACCGCATCGTCAACTGATCGCCAGCGGCTTTATCGGGTCGCGGGCAGCGTGAAGGTAAACGTGGCCCCTGCGCCTGCCTCCGACTCAATCGAGATGGTGCCCCCGTGCCGCTCCACGATTTTCTTACAGATGGCGAGCCCGATGCCCGTGCCCTTGTATTCAGTGCGGTGGTGCAGCCGCTTGAAGATCTCGAACACCCGTGCATGAAACGCCGGCGCGATGCCGATGCCGTTGTCCCGAACAGCGATCTGCCACATCTGGCCCCGCCTGCCAGCCGAGAGGTGTATGGCTGGCGCCGCCTCGCTGCGAAACTTGAGGCCGTTGCTGATGAGGTTTTGCAGGACGAGGCCGATCAGCGTGGGGTCGGCGGTGACGGTGGGGAGGTCATCGTAGGTGACCGTGGCGCCTTGTTCGTGGAGCGCGGCCTGGAGCCCGCCGATGGTTTGCTCGGTGAGGGTAATCAGGTTTACAGGCTGCAAGTCGAGATCGCGGCTCCCTGCGTGCGATAGTTCGAAGAGGGCAGCGATCAGCGCCTGCATCCGCTCGGCCGCCTCGGCAATAAAGCCCATGTACTGCTGCGGGTTGCCGTGCAGGTCGTCGCCAATGTCGCGTTCGAGCAGGTCGAGGAAGCTGCGCATGGTCCGAAGTGGCTCTTGCAGGTCGTGCGAGGCCAGGTAGGCAAACTGCTCCAGCTCGATGTTGCTCTGTTCGAGGGCCGTGGCGTAGGCCTGCAAGCTGGCTTCGGCCTGATGGCGCTCGGTGATGTCGAGGTGAGTGCCGGCAACGCGGACGGGGTTGCCCTGCACATCGCGTTCGGTGACGCGCCCTCGGGTCAGCACCCAAACCCAATGGCCCTGCTTGTGTCGCATCCGCAACTCGGACTCGAAAATAGAAGTCTGACCTGCGAGGTGCGCTTCGAGGCGTTCAACGGTGGGAGGAAGGTCGTCAGGGTGGATCAGGTGCTCCCACGTGCTGAAGTCGGGCGACAGCTCGTCGAGCGTGTAGCCCACCATCTGTGCCCACCGGTCGTTCATGATGACCTTGCTCGTGCCCACCGACCAATCCCACAGCCCAAGGTCACCGCCGTAAAGGGCGAGTTCTAGCCGTTCCTCACTGGCCTTGAGCGCTTCGGTGGCGGCCCGCCGCGCCGTGATATCCTGGGCGATGCCCACATACTGCGAGACCGTACCTTCTGGCGTGAACGCGAGCGGTGTCTCCCGGCTGTGCAGCCATCGCCAGTCGCCCGCGCGGTGGCGCATGCGGTAAGTAATCTCGAGCACGTCGCCTGCTCCCGCGTGTTGCATCCGCCCGAAGTGTGCAAACACGTCGTCCATGTCATCGGGGTGGAGCAGGTTGGGCATGAGCTGGTCGCCCATCGCTTGCACGTCCTCGCCGGAGTACCCCAGCACGGCGGTCAGCTCGCGGTTGGCATACACGTTGCGCCGCTCCTGGAGGTCGAAGACATACAAGATGTCGGGGAGCGCTTGGGCCACGCGTTCCACAAAGCGTTGGCTGTCGCGGAGGGCTTGCTCGTCGGCGTTGCGCTGGGTGATGTCGCGGATGAGGCCGAGGAAGCCGAGCACCTCGCCGTTGCTGCTGCGCACGGCCGTGCCCACGGTCTCGCTGGTGAACACGCTACCGTTTTTGCGGCGGTAGCGGATGTGATAGGGCTTCCGCTTCTCTTCGGCGCTGAGGTTGAACCGCTCGCGGCCCATGCGGCGGAAGGCTTCCGGGCTCTCGTACAGCAGCTCGGTCGTCTGCCCCATCACCTCGGCGGCGGTGTAGCCGAAGAGCGCCTGGAAAGCCGGGTTGATGCGGGTGATGCGGCGGTCAGGGCCCGTGAGGACGATGGCATCGGGAATCGAGTCGAGGGTGGCGTTGAGGCGGTCGGTGAGCTGTGCCGACAGCGGAACGGGCTGCACCGCGCCGAGCGTGAGCAGCACTTGTCCGTCGTCGAGGGGCGTCAGCGTGACATCGACGTAGCCCAGCGCCTCGCTGCCATGTGCCACGTGGCACGCATACGGCGGCGGAGCGGCTTGCGTCTGAAGACTCGCCGCCGCCTGCCGAGCGATATCGGCCTCAGCCATCCACGGGAACGCCGCGTAGAGATCGGCATCGACCCACAGCGCGCCGGGTATACGACTCAGCTCTGCTCGACGGAGCGCCGCCGTGTTCACTGCCGTGATGGTGGTTCTTGCCTCGCTCGGGGCGAGCAGGAGAGCCGCTTGGGGCAGGCGTTCGAATAGGGTGGATGGCATTGCGGCTACGTCACATCAGGCGGCGGACGACTAAGATATTGGATGGAGCACCCGATGAGAGATGGGGGCATATCCCATTATGTATGCCTGGGTCGCTACGGGCGTCTCATCTCAAGTATGGCGTCAGTCTTGCAGGATGACCGCGGGCACGGCGTTCTCGCGGACGAGCGCGTTGAAGGCAGGCAGGTCGGTTTGCAGCACGGTGCGCATCTTGGCTAACTCGGTGTCGATGAGACCCGTGAGTTCGGCTTTGACGGCGTACGCCTGATCGGTCGGTCGGAAGGCACCTGTGCTCGCCACGTTGGCCACGCCCGCCAGCTTGTCGTTGAGGCGGATGGGGAAGTTGAGCGGGTCCTGGCGGCTGCGGTTCTTCGTCTGGTACAGTGCCTTCTCCACCTCGCCCAGTTCGTCCAGCATCGCGTCGGCGGCGGCATGGATGGCGTCGGCGCCAGTGTGGTCATGGGGCAGGTGCGACGTGACGGTGTTCACCTGGTCGCGCACTTGCCGGATTTGCTTGACGGCGAGGTTGGTCTCGGTGAGCTTGTCGCGGGCGTCCATCAGGAAGTCGAACTGTGCCTGGAGGTCGGCCTGCGAGGCGCTGGCGCGGGGGTCGGGCGTGAGCGTAAAGGGCACCGTCGTCGAGTCGTCGCCCACGACGAGGCGGGCGAGGTAGGTGCCCGGCACGGCGCGTGGCCCCCGGATGGTGCCGTTCCAGGTGATCATGCCGGGGAACGTCTCGGCATCGGCGTAGCGCAGGTTCCAGGTGAAGCTGTTGAGGCCTGGTTCGAGCGGCAGGTCATCCTCGGCGTCGAACGACGTGATCACCGTCCCGTCGGCTTCCAAGATGTGAAGCGCGATCGTACTGCTATCCGGCATGTCGGCGAGGTGGTAGCGGAGCGCGATGCCGCCGCCGCTCATCATGCGGGGCGTCTCGGCGGGCGTGAACAGATGATGATCAGCCGAGGCAACCTCGGCGTTCATCTGGTGCAGCGGTGTCAGGTCCTCCAGGATCCAGAACGAGCGGCCCTGCGTGGCGACGACGAGGTCGTTGTCCTTCCACGCGAGATCGGTGATGGGCACGATGGGCAGGTTCATCTGGAACGGCTGCCAGTTGTCGCCATCATCGAACGAGACGTACAGCCCACTCTCGGTGCCCGCGTAGAGCAGCCCTGGCCGCATCGGGTCGGGCTCGATGGTGCGCGTGAAGTGCAGCGGGTCGATGCCGTCGGTGATCTTCGTCCACGTCTGGCCGTAGTCGGTCGTCTTGTACAGGTACGGCGCAAAGTCGTCGAGCTTGTAGGCCGTGGCGGCCACGTACAGCCCGCCGGGCTCCGTCGGGTGCGTCATGATCTCGTTGATCTGCGCGTACTCGGGGATCATGCGGCGCGGCGGCGTCACGTCGGTCCAGTTCTCACCGCCGTCGCGGCTGATGTGCAGCAGGCCGTCGTCCGAGCCCGTCCAGATGACGCCGGGCTCATGGCCCTCGGCGACCGCGAAGATCGTCCCGTAGTATTCGACCGAGGTGTTGTCCTTCGTGATCGGCCCGCCCGAGGAGCCCATCATCGTCGTGTCGTTGCGGGTGAGGTCGGGGCTGATGGCCGTCCACGTTTGGCCTTCGTTGGTCGTGGTGAAGAGGACCTGCGCGGCAGCGTAGATCGTGTTGGGGTCGTGCTTCGAGAAGAGGATCGGGAAGTTCCACTGAAAGCGGTACTTGAGCGCGCCCGCGCCGTAGCCCATCGGGTTGTCGGGCCAGACGTTGACCGAGCGCCGCTCGCCCGTGGCGTGGTTGACGCGTGTGAGGAAGCCGCCGTAGCTGCCGCCGTAGACGATGTCGGGATTGTCGGGGTGCGGCGCCAGCCAGCCGCTCTCGCCACCCGCCGTGGGCTCCCAGTCGTCTTCGTCGCCACTGGACGTGTGGAGGATGCGGACGGTGCTGTTGTCCTGCTGTGCGCCGTAGATGCGGTAGGGGAAGTGGTTGTCGGTGGTGACGCGGTAGAATTGTGACGTCGGCTGGTTGTAGTACGTGCTCCAGTTCTGCCCGCCGCTGAAGGTGACCTGCGCGCCGCCGTCATCGGCCACGGCCATCGTCATCGGATTGTCGGGGTTGATCCATAGGTCGTGGTGGTCGCCGTGGGGCGTGCGGATGCGCTCGTACGTGAGGCCGCCGTCCTTCGACTTCCAGAAGCCGACGTTCATCACGTAGACGCCGTCGGGGTTCTGCGGGTCAGCATAGATGCGGGTGTAGTACCAGGCGCGCTGGCGGAGCGAGCGGTCGTCGTTGATCTTGCGCCAGCTCTCGCCGCCATCTTCGCTGCGGAAGACACCGCCGTCGTTCGCCTCCACAATCGCCCACACGCGCTGCGGGTTCGCGGGCGACACCGTCACGCCGATGATGCCGAGTGTGCCGCCGGGCAGGCCGTTGTCTTGTCCGGTGATCTCCGTCCACGTCTCGCCAGCATCGGTGCTCTTCCACAGGTCCGAGCCGGGTCCGCCGCTCTCCAGGCTGTACGGCGTCCGCTTCACGCGCCACGTCGAGGCGTAGAGCACGCGCGGGTTCGACGGATCCATGATGAGGTCCACCGCGCCCACTTCGTCGTTGACATAGTGGATGCGGTCCCACGTCTCGCCGCCGTCCATCGAGCGGTAGACGCCGCGTTCCTCGTTCGGCCCGTAGAGGTGGCCCATCACAGCGGCGTACACCACATCCGGGTTCTTCGGGTGGATGCGGATGCGGCTGATGTGCCGGCTATCGTCCAAGCCGATGCTCGTCCACGTCTTGCCCCCATCAACGGACTTCCACATGCCGTAGCCGTGGCTCACGTTGCCGCGTACGGTCTTCTCGCCGCCGCCCACGTAGATCACGTTCGGGTCCCACGTGCTCACCG
>JBCCMF010000213.1:0-8277 GCA_039026435.1 Bacteroidota bacterium | reverse complement strand
CACTTCATAATCGAGCACGAAGACATGTTCGGGGTCTGTGGGGTCCACACGCACTTGCCCAAAGTACCAACTGAAGAAGGTTGTACCGTCACGCACTTCATTGCGTAGGTCGGCATCGGCCCAGGAGTCGCCGCCGTCATTGCTGCGGAAAAAGCTATGGTAGAAGCTGCCATCGCTGAACGAAGCGTACAACACATCGGGGTTGCTGGCCGATAACGCCAGCCCGATGCGTCCCAGGCCCCTGTCCAAATCGGGGCGGTAGCGGCCGTTGGGATCGGGCAGGCCATTCGTTTCGTCGAGCTGCGTCCATGTGGTGCCGCCGTCGTAGGTGCGCCAGATGGCGCTGGTCACGCCGTACAGGCGCGCGCCCGTCACGCGCCGTACGCGCTCCCAGGTAGCCAACCACATCGTGTCGGGCTGTGTGGGGTGGATGAGCACATCGATCACGCCCGTCGAGTCGCTGATGAAGAACGGCTTCGTCCAGGTTTGGCCGCCGTCGTCGCTGCGGTACAAGCCGCGCTCCGGGTTGGGCGCAAAGTACGAGCCCATCGCGGCGACGAACACCGTGTTGGTTTGCTCGGGATGGACCGCCACGCGTGCGATGCTGGTGGTGGCCTCCAGCCCGAGGAGGCCCCATGTTTGCCCGCCGTTAATCGACTTGTAGATGCCGCCACCCGCGAAGTTGTTGTGCCCCCCGTTGGCCTCGCCCGTGCCCACATACAGCGTGTCGGGGTGCTTCGGATCGAGGGCGATGTCGCCCACATTGAGCACCGCCTGATCGTCGAAGACGGGCGCCCAGGTACGCCCGGTATCGTCCGAGCGGAATACGCCGCCCGTAGCCGCGCCCAGGTAGACCGTCTCGGGGCGCTTCGGGTTGAATTCGATGTCCACAATGCGACCGCCGATGTTGATGGGCCCCGCTGGCTGCCACATGCCGATGTCATCGCGTGTTTTCGAGGCAATGGCGAGCTGTTTCCTGGCCGCCAGCGCCTCGTTGTAGGCAGATGGGTCGGCCTGGAAGTACGGCGCGGTGCGCTGGATCCATGCCGTTTCAGCGGGCATCCGAGGTGCCCCTGCGTCCCCAGCGGTTGGCCCCGGCCGGTAGGTCAGCGCGAGCACTGCCATGCCGAGCACAATCAAACTCAACCACCGCCGCATGTCTTGTCTCGCTCTTGAACCACGTACTGCTGTATGGTAGCCATTTTCAGCATCGAGAGAAAGCCCGATGCAAACCCCTCAAACGAAGAAAGCTGCGCTTCCTGGGCGGAAGAGCAGCTTTGCTTCAGGCTCGCAGTAGCGGGTGGGAGCATTCAACCTGCGAGCGCAATCCTTACTTCAACGACGGCGCTAGACGGTGGCGCTGAGCTTGCGGCGGATCAGGCCTCGGGGTTCACCGGTCTTCTCCTGGATGACGGTGACCATGTTTTTGAGATTGCGGCGACCTTGCTTGAGCTCGGTGTCCTCGAACTCGTAGTCGTCCCACATGTGGCGGATCTGCGACTTCATGCGTGCCCAGTCTTGCTTCATCTTGCGGTTAGCCATGCTAACACCTCGTCTGATTGATATGAGTACCAGCCTGTCTAATGCACAAAATGTCAATATTGTTTCTGACGGATAGTATTGTGATTCAACAACTTACGCTGTGCAACAACGCCTCGGCAGCTCGGGGTACAGGTTGAGGGACAAGCCGCGTTGATGCGCGTTGATCGGCCTGATTCGTCTGGTAGCCACCGCATGGAACTCGTCGCCGATACTCTTTCTAAGCGCTTCCGCCGCCGCGTGCTCTTTCGGGAGCTATCGTTTCGGGTGGAGCCTGGGGTGCCGCTTGCGGTCACAGGCGCGAACGGGTCAGGCAAGTCAACGCTGATCAAGATCTTGGCTGGCGTGCTGCGGCCCACTAAGGGCCACGCGCACCTCTCCCTCAATGGCACGCTCCTTTCGGCTGCTGAGCGCCCGCTCCACACCGGCCTGGTGGCGCCCTACTTCCAAGTGTACGACGGGCTCTCGCCGCGGGAGAACCTGGCGTTCATCGCCAAAGCGCGCCGCCTCGCCGACGCCGAGAGCCGCATCGACGACACGCTCAGGCACGTCCAACTCCACCGCCGCTCCCGCGACCTCGTCAAGACGTTCTCCTCGGGCATGAAGCAGCGGATGCGCTTTGCCGCGGCCCTCTTGGCCGCCCCACCGCTGCTGCTGCTCGACGAACCCACCTCAAACCTCGACGCTGCCGGGCGCGAGATGGTCCATCGCTTCATTGTGCAGCAGCGGGACGAGGGGCGCCTGCTGGTGATCGCCACCAACGACCCAGCCGACACCGCGCTGTGTACCGCCCGCATCCATGTGGAGGACTACCGCTAGCGGTCCACGATGGCGCGCAGGATCGGCTCGTACATGTTGCGGAGGTCGCGATGCTGCTCGCCATCTACCATCTGCCGATGGTAGGCCCCAGGCGACGAGATGGAGGCAATGACGAGGTTCAGGCTGGGCACCACGAAGATGATCCGCCCGCCAGCGCCCAAGGCTGCGTAGGCGTCGCGCGGGACCACGTCGCCCCACATGCCGCCCGTGTTGAGGTGGACCTGATAACCTTCGCTGGCATGTGCATAGCTGCCGTCGGGACCGACGATCGGCTGGAGTGAGAGATCCACGAAGGCGCTGTCCACAATCTGCGTCCCGTTCCAGTTGCCCTGATTCATCCACAGATAGCCCCACCGGGCGGCATCGGCGGCGTGCGCCTTGATCGTCAGGAACGGCACGTCCTGGCCGTGGCCCCAAAACTCGAACGGCGTCCACGAGGCATCAATCCTCTCACCCAAGCGCGCTAACCGATGTGCGGGGTTCATGCCGTCCACATCGCGCAGGATTTTGTACATCTCGAAGTAATTGCACGCGTAGTTCCAGTCGCTGCCCGGCGGATCGGCGCACGACGTGTAGCTCAGTAGGTGCTTCACCATCACATCGTCGTCGAAGGCCATAGCGGCAGGCGAGTTGAACGATTGGTTGACGGGCTGCTCGACAACCGAGACGGGATCGCCCACTTCGTGCATGGCCATGCCGAACATCGTGGCCATCAGCGAACGCCCGCACGACGCCCAGTCGGTCTGGCGAGCCAGGGTACCCGGCATGGCATACGGCGTGCCGTAGTGCCACACATCGTAGCCGTTGCGGATGACGATGGCCGTGAACTCCTCGATAGCGTTGCCCTGGTCATCCGTCATCTCGAAGCGTGCCCGCTCCAACTGCGCCGCATCCATGCCCTGGGTGCGCGGATGCGCGGTGCGCCACCCCTCTGGCCCGGGGAAATACGATTGTGCGACGGCGGGCGTGCTCAGTAACGCGAAGAGCATGAGCGGTAGGGCAAAACGCATGGCGTGTGGGGTTGGACGAGATTAATGAGGAGCGAGCTTTGCGGACATCCCGTTTTCAGCCGACTCGTAGCAGGCTTCGAGCACCCGGAGCGTTTTGAGATAGTCCATGCCCTCCGACTCGAAGGGACGGCCCGACTGCACCGCCTGTACGAAGTGCTCCTGGAGCGCGAAGCAGCTGTCGCCCGCGAAACCGCGCTTCGATGGTGCATAGTCGATGTGCCGTGTAGGCTGACCGAGCGGCTTGTGACGCAGCGCGCCATCGGCATTGAGGGTGAGGTGCCCCTTTGAGGCGTCGAGGCGGAAGGTGCCGAAGGTGTAGCGGGGGTCTACGCCGTCTTCCGGCTCATTGTAGCGGTTGGCATCGAGCACGGCGGTGGCACCGCTGGCAAAGGTCAACGTGACGAGCGCGGCGTCTTCGCCTCGGATGTTGGGGTTGCGGCGCCAGTGGCGCGCTTGCACGCTCGTCACCTCGCCCAGCAGGTAGCGAAACGTGTCGATGAAGTGCACGCCCGTCTCGAACATCAGCAGACGCGGGTAGTCGCGGAAGTAGGGCTGGCGCGCCATGTAAGCATCATCCGGCCAGCCATCGCCTGTGCGCATGCGGAAGTACAGCGTGAACACGTCGCCGAGTGTTCCGGCGTCGAGCAGCGCTTTGGTTTGGCGGTACCACGGCTGCCACCGCCAGTTTTCATGGACCATAAAGCGCGCCCCAGTCTCTGCCTTGCTTTGCGCCATCGCCTGCACCAAGGCTTCGGCCTCTGCCATCGTGGGCGCGATGGGTTTCTGGCAGATCACGTTTATACCTCGGCGCGCCGCTTCCAGGCAGAGGGCGTGGTGCGTGGGCGGGGGCGTGATGACATCCACAAAGTCGGGCGCCACCTCGTCGAGCATGGCTCCATAGTCCGCGTAGACGTTCGGGATGCCGTATTGCGAGGCCACCATGCGGGCGCGATCCGCATCGGTGTCTGCGAGCGCCGCAATCTCGACACCAGGCAGTCGATGCCAGGCATCATACTGGAACTGGCTGAAGTAACCAGCACCAACGCCGACGCCACGAAGCGGAGTGTTCACGCTCGTTTTGTTGTATTTTGTAGATTGTATACAATAATACAACTTTATGATGACCAACGCACCTGCCCTCCCGCTTTCCCTAGACGCCATCTCGTGGGTCGGGCATGGCCTGGTGCGCCCTGAATGCGTCGTCGTTGGCCCCGACGGTACGCTCTACACCGCGGATTGGCGAGGCGGGGTTGCCTCCATTGCTCCAAGTGGCGACGTCACCTTGCTCAAGGCCGAAGTTGGGGATGGCGGCCCCCCCTTGCAGCCCAATGGCATCGCCCGTTTGTCCGATGGCAGCTTCCTGCTCGCCGACCTCAGCGACGCGCGGGCCGGGGTATGGCACCTGGCGCCGGACGGCCGTGCCACACCGTTTCTTCGCTCGCTCGGCGGGGCGCCCTTGCCTCCGGCCAACTTCGTTCTGGTCGATGCCGAAGGCCGTGTGTGGATCACCTTCAGCACACGCATGGCGCCACGCGCCCTCGACTACCGCCCCGACGCCAACTCTGGCTTCGTTGTCCTCGTTGATGGCGACTCGGCGCGCATTGTAGCCGACGGCTTGGGCTACGCCAACGAGTGCCGTCTCAGCCCGGATGGGCATCATTTGTACGTCAACGAAACCTTTGGACGCTGCACCACGCGCTTCCGCGTCACCGCAGGCAACGACCTGGTGGAGCGCGAGACCGTGGCTACGTACGGCCCTGGGACCTTCCCGGACGGCCTCGACTTTGACCGTCGTGGACGGCTCTGGGTGACCAGCATCGTCAGTAACCGCGTGCTCTGCTTGGAGCCCGACGGCACAGTACAAACCATCCTCGAAGACACCGACCCCTCTCGGCTGGCAGAGATAGAAGACGCCTTCCAAAACGGCACGATGGGACGTCCGCACCTCGACACCGTGCACAGCCGCACGCTCCGCAGCATCTCATCCATCGCCTTCGACGGCGACCGCGCCTACCTGGGCTGCTTGCTCGGCGATGCCATCGCCACGTTTCGGCTCCCCGACTAGCGGTTCACCTTGCCCACACGATCTGGACGCTTGTGACAGGCATGACGCCGCCTGTAGCGAAGGTGGCTTGTACGTTCAGCGTTACGTCAGCATCGGCCGTGAGGCCTGCATTGGAGAGGCTCCAAGCATTATCGGTCACCGCCTCAGTATGTATGACTTCGCCATCCTGCATGACTTCAACGGTGTACGTTGCGCTTTCCACCTCGGCCCACTGAAGCACTGCGTCTTGCCCCAACGCTAGTTCAAGCACAGGCAGGCCAGCTTCCAGATCGCCGCTCATCGGGACACCCGTGTCGTCAACTTCTGCTGGGCTCGGCAAGATGACCAAGGTATCCGCCTGGGGCCATCCGCCAAACACGGCGAACATGGCCAGCGCCCCGAGCGCAAAGCCAATCGCTGGACCGCGCCCCGCCTGGCCGATCGTAGTCTGGAACCACTCCTGCGCCTGCAGCCACCGCGATGGCCTGGCTTCTGGTTTGATCGTTTCTGACTCGCCCACGCGCTTCTGCGCAGAAACATACGCGACGGGTGCCGCCATGCCTTCAGGCATAGGCGTTGTTGTCTCCCATATCGTTTCAGACATCTGTCGGTACATGGTCTGACTGCTCGAAAGTTGAGCTTCCACTGCAGCCGCCTCGGCAGGTGCCAGTGCTCCGTCCAGATACGCGGCCATCGTGGCCTCGTCGATGCGCATCGGGTCAGTCTCGTCATTCTCCATGTGCCATGCCATCACATGATGCCCTTGCATCTGGAGCGCCCTGGCCGCAGCCAGTTCAACCTGAGCGACATTGTCATGCTCAACGTGCTGCGCAATCGCGTCGCGCACCGGGGCCTCAAAGCCACCCTTCAGGTAGCGTAGCGCCTCGGGCACGCTCATGTCCAGCTTTTCGAACACCGGTTTAGGTCGTGATGTGTGCTTATTTTCTTTCATCGTGCTGCTCCTTGCTTGCGGGCCTCACCGCGTTCATCGCGGTCGTTCCGAAGTCCCATTTCTTTTAGTAACGCCTTTAATCCTTTTGCCGAGATGCCCGCTCGGTCTTCGTCCGCTTGCCCCAGCCACTGACGCGCTTGGTCCACTTCGTTCGGGTACTGCTCTATCAATAGCGTCCCCACCGTCTTCAGAATCGCGTCAATGGACTGATAGATGGTATGGATGGTCATCTTGCCGGAGCGCGGCGACACGGGAAGTCTTAGGCGAAGCTGGACTGTGCGGTCGAGCATGGCTTTTGCACCCAACTCTTGGTCGAATGCCATGTCGAGCAGGATCTTCTGCTCTTCTGGCAACTCCTTGATGACCGCGCAGATGCGCTCCCAAAGCATGTTGATTGCCCACTCCATGTTCAGCACACGCGGCGCATTGCTGTCCTTGCGTTGTTGCAGGCTGTCGTCTATTCCCTCTTCTGGGTTTCGAAGGATAAGATGGAGGTTGCCGTTCGACAGTAGGGCGTGGGTCACGCGGCGCTGTGCTCCTTCTACGTCCTGAACGTCAGCTTTCACGTTGCGTGCTATCGTCTCTGTGGAGCGCTGCATCAGCATCTGCTCGAACACCTTTTGTTCTAGCCGGGGCAGACGCTGGATTTCTTCTGGATACGTGATTTGGTCAACGCGCATCTTACGCTTGTGCCGTATCCAGTCGGTGCGCATGTGTCCATGCAATACAGCGCCCACAAACGTATCGAGTGCTGAGCGGCCGTCGTAGTTTTTGAGCTTACCCGTATTCTTTTTGTGATTGTAAAAATACTCGCATATGAAGGCATATATTTCAAGTCCGTCGTCGCATCCAGGTCGATCATCGGCCACAGACTGAACTGTGGACTTAGACAAGGCATGGAAGACGCAGAAGACATTGCCTGACCGTTTGTAGGGGCACGCTTCGTGGCACAACTGCCACGCCCTGCGCCATATGCGGTCGGAGTACTGCTCTACAAACCGATTCCACGCCGCACTGTCGCCCGAAGTGATGCGGCGAACCCAGTTGACATCGGCAGTATGGTTTGTAGCCGTAGTGGGCATTCTGTTGTAGAGGTTGAAGGCGTGCGTCCTCTATATACTGACGGTGACGAAACGGCTTTTTGAGCGCTCGCGCCACATAAAAAGTGTTTCAGTGCAAAAAGTGGAGCTACCGTAAATGCAGAAAGGGCCTTGCCGCAAGAACGACAAGACCCTTTCGAGAATAAGAACTCGGCAATGACCTACTCTCCCACCTAGTGGCAGTACCATCGGCGCTACAGGGCTTAACTTCTCTGTTCGGAATGGGAAGAGGTGGACCCCCTGTGCGATAATCACCGAGATCAATAAGATTGACATGATGTTTCTGCAACCCCTCGTGCGGGATTGAATACGGAGCAAGCGTGCAACCCCTTGGCTGCTTGCAATTGCAAAGCAAAAGGGGTTAAGTCTCATAGGTAATTAGTACGACTCGGCTAAACATGTTACCATGCGTACACCTGTCGCCTATCAACGTCCTATTCTTGAACGATCTATAGGGGAAATCTAGTCTTGCAGTGGGCTTCGTGCTTAGATGCTTTCAGCGCTTATCCCTTCCGAACGTAGCTACCCTGCGGTGCAGCTGGCGCCACAACAGGTACACTAGAGGTTCGTCCACTTCGGTCCTCTCGTACTAGAAGCAGATCTGCTCAAATTTCCTACGCCCGCAGCAGATAGAGACCGAACTGTCTCACGACGTTCTGAACCCAGCTCGCGTGCCGCTTTAATGGGCGAACAGCCCAACCCTTGGGACCTTCTCCAGCCCCAGGATGTGACGAGCCGACATCGAGGTGCCAAACCACTCCGTCGATATGAGCTCTTGGGAGTGATCAGCCTGTTATCCCCGGAGTACCTTTT
>JBCCMF010000212.1:0-8287 GCA_039026435.1 Bacteroidota bacterium | reverse complement strand
GGATGACGCGCCTCTGACGCCAGCGGCCCGTCGTATAAGACCGCCACACGCTGGCCAAGCGCATTGTAGACGCCGACCTCAACCTGCTGCGTGCGTTGGACGTCGACGGTGAACGAGGTCGATGTGATGAACGGGTTGGGATGTGCCGCGGTGACCAAAACGGTCTGCGCCATTTCGATGGTGACCTCTACCTCGTGGCTGTAGACGAACGTGCGTTCTAGATCGACCTGCCGCTGCCGTAAGCGATGGGTGCCCGCTTCCGGCGCAGCGACGGTATGTGCGTATTGCTGCGCCACTAGCGTCGTGCCTTGCCCCTCGATGAACGCTTCATCGTTCCACGCACTTCTCGACGGCCCCCGATGCTCCAGGTAAAACCCGGCGTTGTTGGTCTCACTCGCTGTTGACCAGTGCAGGTAGACGCCCTCTGCACCTACAACGGCATCGAACGCGGTCAACTCTACGGGAAGCGGCACGCCCAGAAACTCGTACGCGCCCAACTCAATCGTGCTATCTTGAATGCGGGGTTGACCAGCGATGTCGGTGGTGGCTACGTTGGTAGCCGTGTTGTTGCCCGCTTCTCGAGCAGGGCTTGTGGCCAGCAGACGGAGGCCGTCGTCGCTGGTGAAGAACTGGTTATCGGCGCCATCGGGGTCTACGGAGTCGGCAAACTGGGGGTCGGCGGCGAGGTTGTTGCCCCCATCGGTGCCGAGGTTGGTGTCCCAACTCGCACTGCCGCCGGAGCCTTCGACGAGCGCATGCGCGAACGTGAAGGCGCTGATGCCTGCTCCTTCAACCTGATTGCCGCTCGCTGCCGTATTGCCAAACAGTATGGAGTTGGCAACCGCACTACTGACCAGCCCTGTTGAGACCGTGGTGGTGTAGATGCCGCCGCCACGTTGGGTAGCCGTGTTGCCAAACAGGGTGCAGTTGGTGAACGTGAGATTTGTCCCTCTGCGATTTCCACCTCGGATATGGAGGGCTCCGCCTTCATCGGTGGCACTGTTGCCCACAAATAGAGCGTTCGTAATGGTCACCGCGTCGGCGCTGAACGAACTGAAGGTCAGCATGTAGATGGCACCACCATCGGTCGCACTGTTGCCAGAAAACACGCAATTCGTGCACAACGGGCTAGACTCTCCGCCGATGAGGTATAGTCCCCCACCGTTTCCTGCGGCGTTGCCTTCGAAGACCACATCTGTCAGAAATGGTGTGCTGGTCTGTCCTGAAGAGAGCCCTAAGGCATAGATTCCAGCGCCGCTGAAAAAGGCTGTATTGTTTGAAACTACAGCCTTTGTGATGACCGGGCTCCCCCCTCCCGTATACATGCCGCCGCCATTCGTCGCGTTGTTGCCCTCAAGTCTGATGTTTGCCAACGTCGGGCTGCACGTGTCACCCGGGGTGCCGCCATCACAGAAGATGCCCCCGCCGTTCTGGTCTTGCGACGAGCCATTCGCGTTGCCCTGGGTGATGGTGACGCCATCCAGCACCGTGGCAGGCGTCACGTTAGCGACGATATTTGCGCCCAGCAGATCGCCCCCGTCGACGAGCACCACGTGGTAGCTGTTGTCCGAGGCGTTGTTCGCAGTACCGATGTCGCCTGAGAGCGTGACCACGTTCGCCGAGACATCCCGCTGGCTGAACTGCGTCTCCGTCCCGGCAAAGCCGCCATAGACCTTAAGCCCGTCTTGATCACCCGTGATGGTAAAGCTAACAGCTCGGTCGGTGCCCGATGTGGGTCGGTATGTGCCTGCAGCGATCCAGATCTGGTCGAGCCCGGAGGCGAGCGCGAGCGCGCTTTGAAGATCGGTGAAGGCATCGCCCCACGACGTCCCATTGTTGGCGCCGCCTGTCGCGTCGCGATCCACGTAAAACACCTGAGCTGAACGCACGCCCTCGTACGCACCCATATCTGGAGCCGTGTTGCTGACGCGGTTGCCCCCAGTAAGGTCTGTGCTGGGAAGTTGCCCCGCCGAAGCCGTCCCGGCATCGAGCGCGGGGCTCGTGCCTTGGATGCTGAGGCCGTCATCGGCGGTGGCGAAGCGACCGTCGGCGCCATCGGGATTGGCGTCGTCTGCGAACAGCGGGTCGGCGTCGAGGTTGCCGCCGCCATCCATGCCGAGGTTGGTGTCCCAGCCTCCGCTACCGCCTGAGCCCTGGATGAGGCTGTGCTGGAAGCTCGGCATGGCGCTGTCGTTCGAAACCTGCGCGCCGTTGGTCGCCATGTTCGCGTAGAGGATGCTGTTGACGATGACGGGTGCAGCGGTGCCCCCCGTTCCGTTGGTGTGGATTCCACCGCCATCCTGACCCGCCGTGTTGCCCTGTAGCGTGCCGTGCGTGATCGACCCGCTGCTGGTGCCGCCGTTGGAGCCATCGAAGGCCACGGCGCCTCCATCTTGTGTGGCCGCGTTGCCCGTGAACACCACGTTGACCAGCGCGGGACTACTCGCCCCCGATCCACTGCCGTTGCTATACAGCCCGCCACCCACGGTAGCGGCATTGCCGGTGAACACGACATTGGCAAGGGCGGGACTGGCCGCGTTGCCACTGCCCGAGCCGTCGAGGTAGACCCCGCCACCCGCCGCGTTGCCGCCCGTGCCATCGGCCTGTCCTCCTGTGATCATCACGCCGTCGAGGACAGTAGCGGCAGTGACGGATGCATCGACGTTCGCGCCTACCGCATCGCCTCCATCGAAGACTATGACATGGTAGCTGTTGTCGGAGGCATCGTTGGGGGTACCGATGTCGCCCGACAGGATGACAGGGTTTGCACTGGCATCACGCTGCGTGCGTTGCGTCTCCGTCCCGGCAAAGCCGCCGTAGATCTGCAGCCCATCTTGGAGCCCTGTCACGGTGAAGCTCGCTGTGCGGTCTGTGCCAGATGTCGGTTCGTAGGTCCCGGCGGCGATCCAAATTTCGTCGCCGTTTCGGCCATCCGCCAGGGCATCTTCCACGCGCACGAACGCGTCATCCCATGAGGTCCCGTCTTCATTACTGTCCTTGGCGAGGAGCGGGGTGACATAGATGATGCGCGTCAACCCGCCCTCGTACACGCCCATATCCACCGTGGTAAACTGGATGCGTGCTTCGCCCCGAAGGTCCACACTGGGTAGCCCAGTGGCGGCGTTATTCCCCGCGTTTAACGTAGGGCTGTTGCTGAACACCCGCAGGCCGTCGTCATCGGTGCCGTAGCGGTTGTCGTTGCCATTGGGATCGTTAGCATCATCGAAGCGCGGATCGGCGTCGATGTTGTTGCCGCCATTGGTGCCGAGAGCCGCACTCCAGTTGCTGCTCCCCCCCGAGCCTTCGATTAGGCTGTAGCTGATCACCGGGGAAGCGCTGGAGTTGGCGAGTTGCGCGCCGCTGTTTGCCGTGTTGCCATGGATGATGGTGTTGACGATAGACGGGGTGCTGGTGCCACTGCTGGAGCCATTGCTGAATACTCCGCCGCCGTTCTGTGTCGCCGTGTTACGTGCGATGGTGCAGTTGGTAAGCGATGGGCTGCTCGTCCCACCCGCAGTGCCGAGGTTCAGCATGCCCCCCCCGTTCGCGCTGGCGCTGTTGGCCGTAACGAGCACATTGATAAGCGTGGGGCTGCTCGTCCCGCCAGACGACCCGTTGTTGAACAGCCCAGCGCCAACGGACGCAATGTTGCCAACCACCACGACGTTGGAGAGCGTAGGACTGCACGCGTTGCCGCTGCCACGCCCGTCGCAAAAGATGCCTGCGCCCGCCGAGTTGGCGTTCGATCCGTTGGCGTGCCCGTTCGTGATGATGACGCCATCCAGCACTGTCGATGTGGTCACGTTGGCGGTGTAAGTCGTTCCGAGGGCCGTTCCGCCATCAAACAGGACGACGTGGAAGCTGTTGTCGTTGATGCTTCCCGGATTGCCGATGTCGCCCGACAGTGTCACTTGGTTCGCGCCAATGTCGCGCTGGCTCAACAGGGTCTCAGTGCCTGCAAACCCGCCGTAGATTTTCAGCCCATCTTGGTCTCCGGTGATGGTAAAACTGGTTGTTCGGCTACTGCCCGAGGTTGGGTAATACGTACCGCCTGCTATCCATATCTCATCGCTCCCGGTGGCAACAGCCAGTGCGCTCTGCAACTTGGTGTAGGCATTCGCCCACGATGTGCCGTTGTTGGCGCCGTTCGCGTCGGCATCCACGTAGATCGTATCAGCATGAGCTGTCGTACCTCCGGCCCAGACTACCGCTATGATGCCGAGCGACAATGCGTTGATGAAACGGCGTAGGGTAGCTCGGACGGAGCGAGAACGCGTAGGCATGGCAACGGGAGGAGCAGTTCAGGATGGCTCCTCGCAAGCTGCTGCATCTGCCCATTCGGGGCTTGCCCGTATGTCGCAATCTGTTGATCGTTTGTCGCACAGCCGCATGTTGGCGCAAACAGCGCAGTTACGCCGTGCTCACTTCGCGGCTGCCGTGAAGTAGTCGCCGTCCTCGGTCGAGTGCAGTTCGAGCACCTGCGCTCGGGTGAGCAGGACCAGCGTGTGCGAGGCGCGCTTCTTGGGGACATGCGCGATCTGGGCGAACTTCTGGACGGTGATGCGGCCGTACTGATCGAGATAGCGCATCAACAACATCTCCTTGTCGCCGAACTCGAACCGCACCCCGTCGCCCCGGTGCTGGGTCTTCATGAGCCGGACGGCCTCGCGGCTGGCTTCGCGGCTCACCTCGTCCACACGGATGTAGGCCGTGCGCTTGGCCTCGTACTGGACGTAGTGTGGCTTGGCATCGCTGTCGGGCACGTAGACAACGATCACGTCGCGCTTGCGGCTGATGGAGACGCGTTCGATGCGGAGGCGGACGGGCGGCGTGCAGTGAATCTCCAACGCCTCTTTCAGCGCGTACTCCTCCTCCTCGGCGTCCCGCAGGCCGACGATGGTGCCGTCGTCATCCACGCCGAGGAAGACGGTGCCGCCCACCGTATTCGCGAGCGCCACCACCTCTTTGGCGATCCGCTCGGGCTGCGGTACGCGGCGTTTGAACTCCTGAAACCGTCCTTCGCCTAGGGCGACGCGTTGCGTAAGCTCGCGCTGATTCATCGTGGGTGCGTGGTGATGGAACGGTCGGCAGAACGCAGGTCAGGCCTGCAAGTCGTCGGGAAGCCAGTCTTCGTGCTTGGCGGATCGGCTCATCAGCTCGGCGACGGCGGCGCGTGGCCCTTTGCCCTCGAACAGGATGGTATAGACGGCCTCGGTGATGGGCAGTTCAATCCCGAGCTTCAGGGCTAACGCATGGACCGATGCTGTAGTACGCACGCCCTCGGCCACCATGTTCATTTCGTCGAGGATATCGTCCAGCGAGCGCCCTTTGCCCACCTGCTCGCCCACGTAGCGGTTGCGGCTGAGGCCACTCATGCACGTCACCACGAGGTCGCCGATGCCCGCGAGGCCAGCGAACGTGGACGGCTTGGCGCCCATCGCGAGGCCGAGCCGACGGATCTCAGCCAGCCCGCGCGTGACGATGGCGGCCTTGGCGTTGTCCCCGAAGCCGATGCCGTCGCTCATGCCCGCGGCGATGGCGAGTATGTTCTTCACCGAGCCGCCGATCTCGACGCCCAGCAGGTCATCGTTGACGTACACACGCAGCGACGGCGACATGAACGCGTCTTGGATGTGCCGCGCCGTGGCAATGTCGAAGGCGGCGGCCACGACTGTCGTCGGCTTGTGCAGCGCGACCTCCTCGGCGTGGCTCGGCCCGTACAGCACGCCGATGTTGCCCTTCGGCACAGCGGTCAGCACATCGGTGAGCACGCGCGACGTCGTGAGCAGCGTGGTGTTCTCGATCCCCTTCGCCAGCGAGACCACGATGTGCTCGGCGGTGGCAAACGGCGCCAGCCGCTCGGCAAGTAGCCGCACCGCCTGCGACGGCACCCCGATCACCCAGAACGTGGCGTGGGCCGTCGCTTCCTCGAAATCGCTCGTGACCCGCAGCGCCTTGGGAAACGGCGCATCGTCCAGATAGTCGTGGTTTGCCCGTTCGTCCTCCATCTTGGCCGTGTGCTCGGGCCTGCGCGACCACAACAGCACAGGATGCCCCTGCTCGGCTAGGCTGATCGCCAGGGCCGTCCCCCAGCTCCCAGCGCCAAATACGGTGACGGGCTGTGTGTTCATGCGTCCTCCGTTTCAAGCTCGCCCTTGCCGCGCATCCCACCGGTGAACGCAAACGACTTGACGCGATTCTCTTCCCCACGCCGTAAGCGGCCCACGTTGGCGCGATGCATCCACAGGATGCTGAACATCATGATCAGGCTCAAGATGAGCACGCTGCCGTCGAGATACTCGACGTTGAAGACGTATTTGCGGATCGCCACGATGGAGGGAAAGGCCAGCGCGGCCATCATGGAGGCGACGGAGACGTAGCGCGTCGCGAACAGCGTGATCGCAAACACAAGCAATGTTAGCGCCATCGAGACGGGCGTGAGCGCAAACAGCACGCCGCCGGAGGTGTTGACGCCTTTTCCACCCTTGAAGCGGGCGAACACGGGGAAGTTGTGGCCAAAGATCGCGGCCAGCCCCGCCATCATCTTGATGAAGCTCTCGGGGTCCCACATGGGCGGCGATGGGATGCCATCGATGCGTATCTGCGAGATCAACCCAGCGGCCACGAAGCCCTTGCCCATGTCAACAATCGTCGCCACCCATCCGGCCTTCCATCCCAGCACGCGGAAGGTGTTCGTAGCGCCCGCATTGCCGCTGCCGTGCTCGCGTACGTCGATGCCGTACATCAGCTTGCCCGTCCAGATGCTGCCGGGGATCGACCCGACGAGGTAGCTCAGGAGCAGAATGACGAGAAGGCTGAGCATGGGGTGTGCTAATCCAGAGCGGTACGCTTAAATAAATGAGGTGGCTTACTGGGCGTGTACTTCGCCGATCACGACGGGTTCTTCGCCATGATTCCGCAGGCATTCGACGGCGGCATCGGCCTGCTCGCGCCCGGTGATGATGGTGAGGCCCATGCCCAGGTTCAGCGCTTGCCTGATGTCCTCCTCGGGCACGCCGCCGAGGTCCTGAATCAACGTGAACAGCGCGGGCCGCTCCCAGGCGTCGTAGTCGATGGCGAAGTCCAACCCCTCGGGGATAACGCGTTTGGTGTTGCCCGGGATGCCACCGCCCGTGATGTGGGCGAACGCATGAGCGAGGTCGGCCTCGATCAGCGCCTGGATCGGGGCGAGATACGAGCGGTGTACGGCCAGCAGCGCCTCGCCCACCGACGCGCCGCCGAGTGCATCGGGTGTATCGGTGACATCGTAGTGGGCGAACAAGACCTTGCGTGCCAGCGAGTAGCCGTTGGTGTGCAGCCCGGTCGAGGGAAGCCCAAGGATGACATCGCCTGCTTCCACGCGGTCGCCGTTGTAGATCTTGTCCTTCTCGACCACGCCCACGATGGTCCCGGCCAGGTCGTACTCGCCGTCGCTGTACAGGTCGGGCATCTCCGCCGTCTCTCCGCCGATGAGCGCACAGCCGTTCGCCTGGCAGGCCGTAGCGAAGCCGCGCACCACCTCAACGGCAACGTCGGGCTCCAGCTTGCCCGTCGAGAAGTAGTCGAGGAAGTAGAGCGGCACGGCGCCACAAACGGCGATGTCGTTCACGCAATGGTTGACGAGGTCCTGCCCCACCGTGTCGTGCTGGCCCATCCGAAACGCCACCTTCAGCTTCGTCCCCACGCCGTCTACCGACGACACCAGCACGGGCTTCTGGTACTTTGACAGGTCCAGTTCAAAAAACCCGCCGAACGCGCCAATGTCGGTGAGGACGCCGGGTGTGAAGGTGGAACGGACGAGCGGCTTGATCTGCTGCACGGTCCGCTCGCCGGCTTCGATATCGACGCCAGCGTCGCGGTAGGTAGTCATGGCGGAATCGCTGTGGTGAAAGGTCGGCGCAAGATACACGCCCAGCCTGCGTAGCGCCGCGCAAGATTATCAGAATCTAGCTACCTTTACCCACAGGAACTCAGCGCACCAGGTGCATCGTCAACTCAGCGCACCAGGTGCATCGTCTGTGCGGATTGGCCCTGTGGTGTGACGAGTCGGATGTGGTAGAGCCCATTCGCCAGCCCGGTGGCGTCAAACGGCACCGCCCAGTGCCCGGCCGCTTGTGTCGTGTTGAGGATCGTCCGTACTTCGCGCCCCAAACCGTCGTAGACGACAAGGTGCACGGACGTCGGCTCGGGTAGGCTGTAGCGAATGGTGGTATTCGTGGCGAACGGGTTTGGGTAGTTGGCCTCCAGCGTGGCCCGGGCGGGCAGCTGCGTCTCATCGTCGATGCTG
>JBCCMF010000211.1:0-8326 GCA_039026435.1 Bacteroidota bacterium | reverse complement strand
ATGCGCTTCTGCTCGGCATACGCTGTGAACGAGTAGACGACGCTCTCGGCGAAGGCCACCAGGTTGCGTGCTCGCACCTTGATCTCCATCCGGTTCGACTCCAGCTTGGAAAGGTCGAGCAGCTGGTTGATCAGCCGCAGCATCCGCATCGCGTTGCGCAGCATCACGGCCAGCTGGGAGCGCACAGGGCCGCTGACGTCGCCGAAGGCGCCCGAGAGCGCGTTCTGCAACGGCCCGACCATGAGCGTGAGCGGCGTGCGGAACTCGTGGCTGATGTTCGCAAAGAACGCCGTTTTAAAGCGGTCGAGCTCGACGAGTTTTGCCGCCTGCACCTCAATCACGCCCTTCGCCTCTTCGACGCGCTCTTTCTCCTCGCGCAACTCGGCAGTGCGCAGATCCACGAGGTGCTCCAGTTCGGCCTGGCGTGCTTTGAGCCGCTCGATACGCCAGCGCACAAGAAGTCCTGCCAGGCCGATTAGGGCAAGCGCCAAGGCGCCCCAGAACCACGGCTGTTGCCAGAAGAACGCGCGGTGGTAGAAGCTGAACTGCGCGGCTTGCTCGCTGACCACGCCATCGGCATTGACGGCTTGCACGCGCAAGGTGTATAGGCCAGGCGGCAGGGCTGTGTACGTGATGGTCTGCGCACCGACGGCAGCCTCCCAGGCGTCGTCGTAGCCCTCCAGCATGTAGAGGAAGGTGGTGCGCTCCGGGGCAACGAAGGAGAGCCCAGCCAGCGCAAACTCAAACCGCTTGCGTCCCGGGGCAAGACGAGGCTCGGTGGCCCTACGGTCCACGGGGCCATGATCGACGGTGATGGATTCGATGGCGACAAGTGGAGGGGTCAGGTTGCGTGGCATACGCTCGGGGTGGATGCCCACCACGCCCTCGCCGCTGGCGAACCACAAGGTGCCATCCGCGGCGCGCCAGGCCGCAGGCTGCAGCCCGCCGTTGAACTCGCGTGACCGCAAGCCGTCGGCTTCATCGTAAATCGTGGGCACGACGCGCTCGGCTTCTTCCCCAATCACTGCTGATGCGTCTGCGGTGTCGATGTGGAAGAGGCCTTTGTTGCTGCTCATCCACAACCGCCCGGAGGCATCGGAGAGCACGCTGTAGACGATGTCGCTGGGGAGGCCTTCCGTAGCTGTGATGGCGTGGATGCGCGTGCCGTCGTGGTGTAGAAGTCCGCCGCCGTATGTGCCCATCCACATCGTGCCATCCGATTCAACGTGGAAGCTGATGATCGGAGCGCCCGGCAGCCCGTCGTCAGCGGTAAGCGAGCTGATAACGCCGTCGGCCAAGCGGTCCAAGCCGCCGTCATAGTTGGCGATCCATACGTTGCCGTCGAGCGCGGTGGTGATGGCGGTGATGAAGGGGCTACTCAAGCCGTCGTCGGGCGTGTATACTGACACCACCTCGCCATTGATGACGTGAGCGATGCCTGCGTTGGTCCCCAGCCAAAGGCTGCCGTCGGGCGCTACGTGCTGCGCCATGACGTTGGGGCTGGGTAGGCCGCCGATTATTGGGCTGCCGAGCGCGCCATCGCGCCAGGGCTGGAGGCCCTCGCCGTACGCGCCGATCCACACGGTGCCATCGGGTGTAGCGCTGATGCTGGTGACGAGGTCGGCGGCGAGACCGTCGGCTGTCGTGTAAGTGGTGACCTCGCCATTGTGGATGCGCGTGACACCACCCCCTTCGAGGCCGGCCCACACGCTGCCGTCGGCAGCTTCGGTGACAGTGAGCACCATGCCCATCGGCAAGCCCTCGCGGGTGCCGAACGTGCGCGCCTTCCCTTGGCGGATGCGGTTGACGCCGCCGCCCTCGGTGCCAATCCACAGGCTGCCTTCGCGGTCTTCGAGCAAGGCAAAGACGCGGTTGTGCGTGAGGCCCGTGGACTGGTCGAGTTGCTGGACGCGGCCGTCGGCCCAGCGCAGCAGCCCGTTCTGGTTGGTGCCAATCCACAAGCTCCCTTGCGCATCCTGGTAGAGCTGGCGCGCCGACACGATGGCGGGCTCGCTGGGGAAGACAAACGGCGCGGCTTGGAAGCCGTCAGGTGATGCTGTGACGTGATAGACCTGCTCAGTGGTGCTGGCCCACAGTGGGCCACCGGGCTCGGCGAGCAGCGCCGTGATCACGCTGCCTTCGGGAAGCCCAGCAACAGGATTGAGTCCTTCGTCGGTGGCGAGGAACAAGCCGGAGCGCGTGCCAACCCACAGCGCGCCGTTGGGCGCCGCAGCGACGTGCTGCACGGCGTATTCAGCGAGGCTCGTGCTCTGCGGATGCGGCGTGAGCGCGCCATCAGCGAGTATAAAGAGCCCATCGGGGCCGCTGGCCACCCAGATCTTTCCATGCGCCTCGGCGAAGGTCTCAACAGCCGGAGCGCGTGTTGAATCAGGAGAGGAAATCGGCGTCCATGTGTCGTCCACAACGTGGAGGAGTCCGCCGCCCATGGTGCCTACCCACAGCCCACCCTCGGGCGCTACGCGAAGGGCGGCGATGCGCGGGTCGGTAAGCTCGGGTGTGGTGGTGCGGTCGTAGGTCGTGAACGAGGTGCCATTGTAGCGAGCGAGACCCTCGTCGGTGCCCATCCAAAGGTAGCCGTCCGGCGTCTGCGCGAGGGCGCGGACGGTGTTCTGCGGCAACCCGTCTTGCACGCGCCATGCGTCTTGCACATACTGGGACAACGCCCACGTCGTATCGAGCCCCGCACTGTTGTGCGCATGTAACTGGCTGGCTCCCGAGATGAGCAGTAGTGATAGGCCGGCGACGTAAAGAAATATCCTGGACATAGGACGAGACACACTTTCTCGAACACGAATGGCCTGCCGTATCGGCCAAGACCATGAGCCGACCAATAGCACGTAAAGTTGTTAGGCTGCGATTTTCCGCTCGATCTCATGGCGCTTGAGCGCATCGGCAACGCCTTGGAGGCTTCGGTACTCGATACCGTGTACACGATGGAGATACGTCTGGACATCTTCCAGGCGATGCAAGCGCCCAGCTTGCACGAGCGCGGCGACATGAGCGCGCGCTTCGGGCGAGAGGCGTTCCTGGCTGCCGCCGCCTTTGCTGAACTCGAGGAGCCCATCCAGCCCGCCACGTTCATAGGCCTTCCACCACCTGCGGCATTGTCTGGCCGAGTAGCCTAGCGTTTCAGCGAGGGCACCTTGGCTTACGTACACGGCCATCTTAAGCAGTCGAAGCATGATAACGCGAGATTGCAAAGGTGAGCCGCGTAGCGAGCGCTCAAGCGCCGTCAGCGCGTCCTCGCTTTCAGTGATGACAGACGGGTAATCGATGCGCATCTACGTCAGCGCTGATGAACAGGGGGAGAGAAACCACACGGCGTGCTCGTACAGCGCCGACTCACTCAGAGGGTCCATCAAAGAGAGTGGGCAAGGTATCGGCGGTGGGAGCGCGGGCTTTAACGCATGTGGTGACCACGGATGGGTGCTTTTTACTCGTCCGCGTTTCCATTTGTAATGCCACGATGCCCTAGCAGGCGTATGAGGAGTAAAAACAACGTATTTCGCTCAGACTCACCGTGTCCGGATGCAGATGCCAACCTATTCAGCTGTGCAGCCCAATCAGGTATAACTAACCAAAAGTAGGCAACCGGACATGGTCATTCTGGGGATGTAGGCTGCGCGGAGGCTGCTGCTGCGGTGGCACAGTGATCGTATAGGGCTTCGAGCGTCGCTTGCCTGTGGCCAAAGAGGCAAGCCGCTCTACTGACACAACACCACAGAAGTAAACGTACACTGCCATGCAACACCACAACACTTCTCCGCTTCGCCGCCTGAGCACCCTGCTGCTCACGCTGCTTCTGGTCGTAGGTCTGCAAGCCTGCTCGGACTCGTTCACGCAAACGCTAGACGACACGTCCGAACCCATCGACCAAGTAACCACCAAACTGCGCCACGCCGATTTGCTTGACCAAGCCCGCCGCACAGGCGAGCACTCCGCCAGCAAAAGCGGCGTGGGCACCACCGGCCTCATCGTCAAGGTGAACGATGGCATTGAGCCCTTCAAGATGTTCAGCCGCTACAAAATGTTCAGCCGGTTCAAGATGTTCAGCCGGTTTGAGTACGACGATGCGTTCTTCGGCCTAGCCATCGAGGTAGACAATAGCGACCTCAACGCCGCCCTGGCCGAGATGGAGAACATCCCCGAGATCGAATGGATTGAGCCAGACATCGCTTTTGTAATCGATTTCTTTGAGGCCGTCCTCGAAGACGATGCTCAGGCGCTGCCTTGGGGACACACCGCCATCGGGCTACCCGATAACTGGGGCAGCAGCCGAGACCATAGAGCTAAAGGCGTAGACGTCTTCATTTTAGACACCGGCATCCGTGGGTTTGACCTGAAGGTGAAGGAAGAGGTGAACTTTACCTCTAGCCCGTCGGTCAAGGATGTCGAGAACCACGGCTTCTCGATGGCCAGTATTGCTGCGGCCCGCAACAACACCAGAGGTATCATCGGTGTAGCGCCCAACGCCAACATCCGCAGCTTGAAAGTCTTGGCAGAAGACGGCTCCTCGACGCTCTCCACAGTAGTGGCTGCTGTTGAGTACATGATTGAGCAGAAGGCCGCCTCGCCGAGCACGCCCATGGTGGCCAACATCAGCTTTGGCGTCAACGTGCTCTCCGAGTGGGACTTCTCTCTGGACATCGCCGTAGATGCGGCCGTTGAGGCAGGCATCCCGGTCGTCGTGGCCGCAGGTAACTCGGGCGAAGACGCACTCGTGATCAGTCCTGCTCATGCACCTCGTGCCATCACTGTAGGCGCCTATGACGACGATGGCGAGTTTTCCGACTTCTCCAACACAGGTATCATGCTTGATTTCTTGGCACCAGGTGAGGACGTGCTCACGCCTGTCTGGGAAAACGGTGAGATTGCGTACGCCTTGCAGAGTGGTACGTCGCAAGCCGCGGCGTACGCCACGGGTGCTGCTGCGCTCTACCTCGCCCAAAACCCGAATGCCACTCCATTCGAGGTGCAACAAGCGCTCGGTGAGGGGTGCGCGAACGTTGCCATTGACGACGTGCCTTGGTTTACAACGCCAAAGACCGTCTGCGCCGAGTCGTTCTACCCTGGCACCACCTATGTAGCGCCTGCTCAGACCAACAGGGAGAGCTCGGAGTGGCCCTGGTGGGGTGGGGGCTCTGACAACGACGATGACGACGACGACGATTAGTCGCTGAGCTGCTTGATGCAGGAGAGAGCCGCACAGCGCGATTGATACACCACGTTGCCGCGCAGTGCACGAAGCAGGGCCCCCGGTATGCCACGCTGGGGGCTCTGCGCTGTACAGGGCAAACCTCTGGCGCTAAGCATACAACGAGGCGTGCCTACGGGCGCGCTTCCAGCGTCGCCCGCATGATCTCATGCACGGTGGCCATCACCTTGGGCAGATCACGCCGCTTGCAATCGGCCATCGGGATCGGAGTGCCAATGGTGAGGTAGATGTGTCCTGAGCGGGCGGCCCCCATCTTCTCGTTGAGCACTTCGTACGAGTTGTGGATGGTCACCGGGACGAGCGGGACGCCAGCAGCTACGGCTACCTGAAACGCGCCCTTCTTGAACGGCTGAAGCGTGTTGCTATGCGAGCGTCGGCCTTCGGGGAAGATGAGTACGGAGTTACCTTGACGGATGCGCTCGCCCGCTTCTTGCAGGCTGGCCACCGCGCGGCGCGGATCGCTGCGGTCCAAGAAGATGCTCGGCGACTGCTGCAGGGCGAGGCCGATGAACGGGATACGCTGGGTCTCGGCCTTGGCCACGAAACCGAATGCCTCGGGTATGCCCGCCAACAAGAGCATGATGTCGAGCCAGTTCTGGTGGTTCGCTACAAAGACGTAGGGCTGATCGGGGTCGAGAGGGAGGTCTTGGTGCACCGTGAGGCGGAAGCCGGAGAGCGCGAGGGTCCAGCGGCCCCAGCGGTTGGCCCAGCGCTGGAAGTTGCGCGCCGTGGGCCTGAACTGGTGCGTGATGACCTGCGCCACGGTCAGGGGAAACGCGAGCGTCATCGTCACTACGCCGAACCGGAGAAACCCCAACCGCGTCAGAACGGTGGGGCGCAGCGGCGGGCGGGAAGCCGTCGGCACGGAAGGAACGGGCATGAGCCACGGGGTATGATGAGGTGCGCAGCCGCAGTATACGGCGGCCGAGGGGGCGGATTCTACCTTGGTGCGTATCCCTGCGGCACCTACCTTTTCTACTTATATCCACCTGCTTTCTCACCGTTCTGCTATGCGTGTCCTCGGTGTCATACTCTTGGCCGTCCTGCTCACCCCAGCGCGTGCGCTTGCGCAGAACGGGCAGCTCGATCTGAAAGTGGGCGCGGCCTTCAGCACGCTGTCGGGCGAGAGCGAGAGTGCATTCACGGGACGGAGCGGCCTGACAGCGAGCCTCGGCTACCGGTACACGCTACGCGGCGCCATCCATGTGCAGCCCGAGCTGGTCTACATCGTGAAGGGCGCCAACGCCGAGTCGCCCGCCCGCGTGGACGATGACGGCAACTTCTTGCTGCCCATCGAGGCCCGCTTCGACCTGACGTACCTGGAGTTGCCCGTGCTGTTGGTCCTGGAGCGAGACGGCAGCGGCGCCGCTCATCCGCGCTTCGAGATCGGCCCCTCGGTCGCCTACAACCTGGAGTCGGTCATCCACTTTGGCGTCAAAGGCAGCGACCAGCGGTTCTCTGAGCGCGACGAGTCGGTGGAGGCGCTCGACTACGGACTGGTGGTGGGGCTCGGGATGACGTTTGACCTGGGGCTTGAGCGCATGCGGGCAGGCGTACGGGCACACCTCGGCTTTGCCAACGCCCGCGAGCGCGACGACTTGCCGCTCTACAACCGCGGTATCGTGGCGTACTTCGGCATCGCGCTGTAAGCGCGTCGTGGCCTACCGGGGCAAGCGGGGCTGCCGAACCGGCCTGGGTATGACAACGGCCTCGGTCTCGCGCTGCAGGGCGCCGAAGCTGCCCGTGTGCAGGCCCAGCCACGCCTCGGCGTCTTCGGCCCTCGCAAAAAACCGCAGCTCACGCTCTATGTACTGGCCAGAGAGGTGGTCGAACAGAATGGTCATCGTGCGGACCTCCTGCTGCCGGGTCAGCACCGCAATCCGTCCGCGCGTGAGCATGCCCTGCCCCCTGTAGGTATGTAACAACTGCCTGTAGACATCAAGGACTTCGGGCTTAAACGTGAACCGGGTGAGGCCCAGGAAGTCCCAGACCTCGGCAAACTCGGGCTGGCGCGCCGGGTGGTTCATCACGGCCTGGAAGGCGGCTATGTAGTCGTCGTCGCCGAAGCGACCAGTCGCACGGACGTACGCACAGGCGCGCTTGGGATCAACGTGCAGGGTGGTGGGCATGGCATCGCCTGTTGGGGCGGGGTGTGTGCTCGGTTAAGCAACCCTCTTCTGCCAGAACCGTGCGACGTTTCGACAAACGGGCAGACGCTTCGACGAACGACAGCGTGGGCTCGACGAACGCTGCCGAGGACGCGCCGCGCAAAAGCCCTATCTTCCGTCGCCATGCCGTCGTCTCATCCTGAGCCCTATGATCCCTCGTCCTGATCCCTCGGAGTACCATCCGTTTTTTCATCGCTACGTCAGCAATATCGACGAGGGCGGCCTGATGATCGCGCTTGCCGAACAACTCGTCACCATCGATCGGCAACTGGCCAGCGCGGGTGATCCAAGCTATCGATATGCAGAAGGGAAATGGAGCATCAAGCAGGTGATGGGCCATCTGATGGATACCGAGCGCGTCATGGCGTATCGCTTATTGGCCATCGCGCGCGGCGAGAAGGCCGCGCTGCCGGGGTTCGACCAGAACGACTACGTAGATGAGGGGCACTTCGACGAGCAGCCACTGCCCGCGCTGCATGAGGCGTTTGTGGTGTCCCGCCGGGCATCCGTCGTCCTCATCGAGACGCTGTCACCGCAGGTGTATGCGAACACCGGAATCGCCGACGGCTCGTCCATGTCGGTGCGGGCGCTGGCCTACATCTTGGCGGGGCATGTGGAGCACCATATCCGCATCTTCCGCGAGCGCTACGGGCTCACTGGCGCCTAGCGGCCTGCTACCCCAGGGCGCGGCCCCTCCACCTCTCATCGCAGGGGTTGCCGAGGGTCTTCGGGATAGTGATCAAGGCCACAAGCGCGTCGGCCAGCGCTTCCCGGGTTGGGGCATCGAAAAAGTACTGCTCGCGGTCGTGGCGTTCCTGCATGGCTCACTCGGGAAAGGCAAGATGCTCGGGAGGGACGGAATCCGTTAGCCAGACGCCGTTTGCCGATTGATAGAACCGATGCCCCGCGGCGTGCATCGCCT
>JBCCMF010000210.1:0-8382 GCA_039026435.1 Bacteroidota bacterium | reverse complement strand
CGCCGAAACCGTGCTCACGGCGGCGCGGTCCTTGACGAACAAGAACAGCGGCACGCTGAACAGCCCGTACCACACGGCCACGAGCAGATTGGTCGCCCGCACATGCGTCCCGTCTTTCGGCAGTCCGAAGATCGGTGTATCCGTCTGGATGAAGAACACGAGCGCCACGCCTAACGCCAGCAGCCCGCCGATGTAGCCTAGCCCCCAGCCCAAGCCCGACACGCTGCCCATCTTGTCGGGCGGTGCTAGCTCGGGCAGGTAGGCGTTGTAGAACACGTGCCCCATCTCGAACATCACGTTGGTGACCGTGACGAGCGCAAGAGCGAGCAGGATCTGCCCCGGTTGCACCCAGAACAACGAAGCCGTCCCCGCCACACAGATCGTCGTGGCGATGAACAAGAACCGCTTGCGGTAGCCGCCCCGGTCCGCGATGGCGCCGGCGAAAGGGGAGATGAGGGCTACGATCAGGGCAGTCGCCGTGATGGCATTGCTCCAGAGCAGCGTGCCCCGGTTGGCGTCCTCCACCATGCCTTGCGTGAAGTACGTGGCATAAATGAAGGTGATGACCAGCGTCGTAAAGGACGAGTTGGCGAAGTCGTACAACGCCCAACTCCAGACCGAGCGGGAGCGGTAGATGGAGGCAGCCACAATGAGCCCATCAGGTGAGGAAGACTGCCGCTAAGGTAGGCACGGACAGCGTGAGAAGCTGTACGAAGTGCAGGGCGCATGCGAGTATCCGCAAGCGGTGCGAGCCATTGTTTGGCTATTTCGTTGCGCCTATATTGGGGCAATAGCTAGAGAAGGCACATGGACAGTGGCGGGCTGAATTGGCTCTGGGAGAACCTCACCGTGCTGGCGAATCTCGGCTCGCTCTCCGGGATGCTGGCAGGTGGGTGGTACTTTGTCCAGCAGCGACGCCTGTCGCGTTACTACATGCTGCTCCTGCGCGGAGAGCAGTTGAGGAGAGAATTGGACGAGCGGGCCAGCCAGCTCAATACCGCCTACGCAAGTAAAGATGCATTGGACGTTCGCGTGAAGCTCAGCGAAAGTCGTGCGACGCTCAAGCACATCCAGCCGCATATGGGCTGGGAGGGCCAGCGCGAGGTAAAACGGCTACGCAAGCGGATTGCAGCACTGTTGCAAGACACAGAACGAGACCTTCGTGCAACCGGAGGCACGGAGTCGTGGTACGACCGCGTTGGGGCCGTGTATGAGCAACTCCAGTACACAAGTCGTGATCTGTTCAATCGAATTGAAACAGCCAAATCAAGGCGCTAACTATGGCCATTGACGACCGACTAGAATTAGATATTATCCTCCAACTGAACGATCTGACCCGCCGTGGCAGGCTAGAGTGGGAGCTGCCTGGCTTTCTAGAACGGCGCCTGCCTACAAGCACGGCGCTCAAGCAATGGGGAGCAGCAAGGGCAACCTACAAGGAAACTGATCTCATCCTGAAGCGACCAAGGAATACTTTGGCAGAGACGGCTGCGAGTGTCCAGGCCCAGCTGAACAGCTTGTACGATGGCGAACATCCTGGTATATATGCTTTGATACTAGCACCACAGGATGAAGACGAGTTGCGGATTGACCAGGTTGTCTATCAAAGCGCGCTTCGCGATCTCGCTGACACCATCACGCTCAAAGCGCGGCAAACGCACACTACCAAGCAGCGGGAGCGGTCAGCGAAGCTCCAAGCGTTCAAAAAGCTCTTGGCCGAAGAAGTCTAGCGACCCTGCATCTGCGTCACGGCCTGCTGCGCGGCTGAGGAGCCGTTGCGTGCGGCCAAGCGGTACCAGCGGAGCGCTTCTTGCGGATTGCGCGGCACGCCGCGACCCAGCGCGTAGAGTTGGCCGAGCTGGAACTGCGCCTCGTCGTAGCCTTGCCGGGCGGCTTGCAGGTACCACCCGGCGGCCTCGCTGTAGAGCGCCCGTGACGCCAGCATGCGGCCCAGCGCCTCCTGGGCGTACGGGTAGTTCTGCTCAGCCGACTTCGCGTAGTAGAATTCGGCCAGCGGCAGGTCCTGCGCTACGCCGAGGCCATTCTCGTAGAGGTAACCCAGCCTATGTTGTGCGAACGAGTCGCCTTGCTCGGCGGGGCGCTGGTACCACCGGGCAGCGTCGGCGTACTGTTCCTCGTATTCGTAGAGCTGGCCCAAGGCGAAGTAGGCCGTGACGTAGCCCTGCTCGGCGGCGCGCTGATACCACTCGGCGGCACGCTTCCAGTTGCGCCGCACGCCCAGGCCTTGTTCATGGAGCTGCCCCAAGCGGTATTGCGCGAATTGGTCGCCCGCGTCGGCGGGACGTGTGTACCAGCGTGCCGCCTCCTTGTGCTCGCCGCGTGCCTCCAGCGTCTCCCCGAGCGCAAACCATGCGGGCAAATATTCTTGCTCCGCCGAGAGTCGCAGCAGCGTCTCCGCCTGCTCCAGGTTGATGTCCATGCCCAAGCCTTCGCGAGCGAAGAAGCCGAGGTGGTAGAGCGCAAACGGGTTGCCTTGCTCGGCGGGGAGCTGGTACCACGAGGCCGCATCGCGGTAGCGACCGAGGTCGCGCATCAGCTCGCCGAGCGCGAAGTGCGCCTCCACGTAGCCCTGGCGCGCCGAGCGCTGCAGCAAGTCATCGGCGCGGGCTACGTCGAACGGGACGCCGCGCCCGCTGGCGAAGAGCTGGCCGAGGTGGTACTGCGCGAACGGGTCGCCTGCGTCGGCGGGGCGTGCGTACCACTGTGCGGCCTCTGCGGGGTCGCCGAGGTCTTCGAAGATGCGCCCGAGCTGAAACTGCGACGGCAAGTGCCCTTGCTCGCCCGCCTGGCGGTACCAGAACGCGGCCGTCAGTAGGTCTTGCGGCGTGCCCAAGCCCTCGCGGTACAGATCGGCGAGGTCGTATTGGGCAAAGATGTAGTTCTGAGTAGCCGCCTGCTCGTACCAGTACAGCGCCTGCTCGTAGTCCGGCCGGATGCCGGGCAGGGCGTCGTGGTAGACGCCGAGGGCATACTGCGCATACTGGTCGCCCGCATCGGCCTGGACGCGGTACCAACTGACCGCCGTGGCGTAGTCCTCCTGCGCGTTGGGCACGCCTTCGCTGCTGGCATAATTGAGGAACCGCTGCCACGGCTCGGTCGCCATCAGCGCCGCGTCGATGCGCTGGGCGTGGGCGAGAGAGGGGAGGAAGACTGTAGTGGCTAGGGCAAGCAGCAGGCGTCGCATGGGGGCTGTCCGGTCGGTTCAGGCGCAAAACACGCGCACGAATAATGCCAACTTCGGCGTGGGACGGTTGTGTGTCAAGGTGAGATGCTCGTGGGCCGTATCAGCATGAAGAAGTAAGCAAGTCGGACGCAGCAAGGGCTTCCAACCTGGTCTCGTGCCGAACTCAGCTTGCGCATGCCGGGTTGAGGCGCCGTTACCTCGCGATCACATCTCGACCCTACCATGAGCACGCCGAAGCTGACGCCCTACGATCCCTCGCACGAGTTCCTGTTCCGCCGCACCCAAGCGCTCGATGCCATCTTCGAGCCGAAGTCGGTAGCCGTCATCGGGGCGAGCGAGCGGCAGGGCAGCGTAGGCCGCACCATCCTGTGGAATCTCATCAGCAGTCCGTTCGGCGGCACGGTCTATCCAGTCAACCCGAAGCGGCGCAGCGTGCTCGGCATCCGCGCTTACCCCAGCATCGGAAGCATCGACGAGACGGTGGACCTCGCCGTGCTCGTGACACCTGCCAAGTCGATCCCCAGCCTGATCCGCGAGTGTGTGGAGGCGGGCGTGAAGGGCGCCATCATCATCTCGGCGGGCTTCAAAGAAGTCGGTGCCGAGGGCGTGGCGCTGGAAGAGCAGGTGCTGGCCGAGGCGCGCAAGGGCGGCATGCGCATCATCGGGCCGAACTGCCTCGGCGTGATGCGGCCGACGTCCGGCCTCAATGCCACCTTCGCCCGTGGGACGGCGCAGCCCGGCAACGTAGCCTTCATCAGCCAGAGCGGCGCGCTGCTGACCGCCATCCTCGACTGGAGCACGCGCGAGAACGTCGGCTTCAGCGCGTTCGTCTCCACCGGCTCGATGCTCGACGTGGGCTGGGGCGATCTGCTCTACTACCTCGGCGACGACCCCAAGACCGAGAGCATCCTGATCTACATGGAGTCGATCGGCGATGCGCGGTCGTTCCTCTCGGCGGCGCGCGAGGTGGCGCTGCGCAAGCCGATCATCGTCATCAAAGCCGGACGCACCGAGGAGGCGGCCAAAGCCGCAGCCTCACACACGGGCACGCTGGCTGGCAGCGACGAGGTGCTCTCGGCGGCGTTCCGGCGCAGCGGCGTCCTGCGCGTGAGCAGCATCGCCGACGTGTTTTACATGGCCGAGGTGCTGGCCAAGCAGCCGCGTCCGCGCGGGCCGCGCCTCACCATCCTCACCAACGCAGGCGGCCCCGGCGTCCTCGCCACCGACCAGCTCGTCTCAGGTGGCGGTAACCTCACGGACATCTCCGACGAGGCGATGGATGAGCTCAACAGCTTCCTGCCCTCGGCGTGGAGCCACGGCAACCCGGTTGACATCCTGGGCGACGCCGGGCCGGACCGCTACGCCAAGGCGCTGGAGGTGGCCGGGCGCGACAAGAACAGCGACGGGCTCCTCGTCATCCTCACGCCGCAAGACATGACCGACCCCACCGAGACAGCGCGGCAGCTCCAGCCGTACGCCCAGATGCCGGGCAAGCCCGTGCTGGCCAGCTGGATGGGCGGGGCGTTCGTGGAAGAGGGCGAGCAACTGCTCAACGAAGCGGGCATCCCCACCTTCCAGTACCCGGACACGGCCATGCGCGTGTTCAACTACATGTGGCGCTACAGCTACAACCTGCGCGGGCTGTACGAGACGCCGAGCCTCCCGAGCGACCTGGCACACGTGGCCGAGCGAGACGAAGCCGATGCACTCATCGCCGAGGCGCATGCCAACGGGCACACCATCCTCAGCGAGTACGCCTCCAAGCGCCTCCTCGCCGCCTACGGCATCCCCACCGTCGAGACGCGCCTAGCGCACAGCGCGGATGAGGCGGTGGCCCAGGCGGAGGACATCGGCTACCCCGTCGTGGTTAAGCTGCACTCGCACACCATCACGCACAAGAAAGACGTGGGCGGCGTGCGCCTCAACCTGCGCTCTGCCGACGACGTGCGGCACGCGTATCAAGCCATCCAAGACCGCATCGCCGAGTTGGGCCACCCGGCCAGCGCCTTCGAGGGCGTCACCGTGCAGCCTATGCTCAAGCTCGACGGGCTCGAAGTCATCATCGGTAGCAGCTTGGACGAACAGTTCGGTCCCGTGCTGCTGTTTGGTTCGGGCGGGTCGCTGGTGGAGGTCTACAAGGACCGCGCGCTGGCGCTGCCGCCGCTCAACACGACGCTGGCGCGGCGCATGATGGAGCAGACGAAGATCTACGAAGCGCTCCACGGCGTGCGCGGCGCAGGCTCCGTGGACATGGACGCGCTGGAAGGGCTGATGGTCAAGTTCAGCCAGCTCGTGGTGGAGCAGCCGCGCATCAAAGAGATCGACATCAACCCGCTGCTGGCTTCCGAGGCGCAGCTGATTGCGCTGGATGCCCGCGTGGTGCTGCATCCGCCCGAGGTGGACTTGAAGACGCTGCCCAAGCCCGCCATCCGCCCGTACCCGCACCGCTACGTGTCGGACTATGCGCTGGCCGATGGCGCCACGGTCACGATCCGCCCGATCCGCCCGGAAGACGAGCCCGCGCTGGTGGCGTTTCATCACCGGCTCTCAGAGCAGAGCGTGTACATGCGCTATGCCAGCCTGCTCAAGGTGGACCAGCGCATCGCGCACGACCGCCTCGCCCGCATCTGCTTCATCGACTACGACCGCGAGATGGCGCTGGTGGCCGAAGATGCCAACGGCGCGCTGGTGGCGGTGGGGCGCCTGACGCAGGTGCCAGGCACGAACGACGCCGAGTTCGCCATGCTCATCCAGGACGACTACCAACGGCGCGGGTTGGGCACCGAAATGCTCGGCCGCCTCGTTCAGGTGGGGCGCGACGAAGGCCTCGACCACATCACCGCCGACATCCTCTGGCGGAACCGTGGCATGCAGCAAGTCGCTCAGAAACTTGACTTCCAAATCGTACGCCCAGACCCCGAAGACGAGATGGTGAAGGCCGTACTCCGTTTGGCGTAGGTTTAAAAATATCAAGGGTGTAGACATTGGGTAGAACATCGCTTATGTTGGCGATGTATGGGTCGATACTTGAAGGGCCTGTAGTCCCGTAGTTCTTGCAGACTCCCCTTACTATGTCTGACGCCGCTGTCTCTTCCGCCGCGCTTCGGTTCGAAACCGAAAGCACGCTCGATCTTCAGTTTCCGCCGTTGCCCAAGACGGTCGCCGAAGTCTCGGCGCTCCGCATGCAGAACGCATCGGTGGCCGACACGCCGCGCCTGTTCAAGGCGGTCAACAACGATCCGGTGATTGCGACAAACGTGCTGCGCCGGGTCAACTCGGCTTACTACGGCTTGCGTCGCCGCATCGGCAACCTACGGCAGGCCGTCTTCCTGCTGGGGTTCGAGGAAGTGTGCAACTTGGTGATGTCGGCCTCGTTGCTGCAGATGAAAGACGTCCTGAAGACGCCCGAGCAGGAGCAGATCTTTGACCGCCTGACCACCATGAGCATGGGCGCGGCATACTTCTCGCAAGAGGTCACCAACTATCTCGATGTGCCTGAGGCAGGCCTCGGCTTTGCTTCAGGACTTATGCACAACGTGGGTCGGCTCGTCTTCCTCTACAACATGCCGGACGAGTACGAAGCGCTATGGTTCACGACGCGCGAAGGCCAGCTGCCGCACATCCACGATGAGGAGCGCATCTTCGGCCTAGACCACGGCGAACTCGGCGCCCGGGCTGCCCAAGAGTGGCAATTGCCCGAGGAAATCTACCAAGCCATCCGCTTCTACAACATCCCACGCCTGGCCGACGAAGCCTACATCCGCACCTTTGCCTACGCCGTCAACATCGGCGTGTCGGCAGCCAAGCAGATGGAGCAGCATAGCCCGCGCTCTGGCGCCTGGCGCTTTGCAGCCCCGATGGCCATGCAGGCACTGTACAACGAGCGCCCGTATGACATGAAGGGCCTCATCGAGCACATCGAAGCCAAGCAGCGCAGCGCCTCCAGCTACATCGGCGCGATGACCGGCTCATGAGCCCGTCGGCACCAAGCGACGGAGGCTGAACGAAGTGCGCTGACCGCGAAGGCGGCACACCGGGATCGTCACCGTGCGGCTTTGTTGAGAGCGAACCCGGCATCTGGGCATCGTCCCGGCAGATCCTGTTTGCATCAGGCGTAGCGCATCCGGCTTGTCATAAAACCACACATGGGGCACCGCGATCAGGCGGCGCCCCATGCGCAAAGGGTTTCAGGGATAAGTAAGGCTGGACTCAGACTTGGCTGTCGCGAGCGGCCGGAATGCCCTCAGGATAGAACCGGTAGCCTTGCCCGTAGACCGTCTCGATGTGGAACGGCTGCGTGGGGTTGGGCTCGATCTTCTTGCGCACCGATGCGATGTGGCGGTCGATGGTGCGGGTGACGATGTCTTGCGAGATGCCCCAGACGTCGCGTAGCAGTTCCTTGCGGCTGACGATCCGCTCCTTGTTCTCGATCAGGTAGCGCAGGATGTCGAACTCAAGCGCCGTGAAGCTGATCTCGTTCTCGTCGAAGTAGGCCTCGTGCGTGCTGAAGTTGACCGAGACATGGCCGAAGCGGTAAATCAGCATCGGCGTGCGGTCGGGCGGCATGGTGCGGTGTAGAATCGCCTGGACGCGCGCCGCCAACTCTTCGGGGCTGAACGGCTTGACGACGTAATCCTCGGCGCCTAGGCCGAACGCGTTAAGCACCGACTCTTCCTCGCCCCGCCCCGTGAGCATGAGCACCGGAAGGGCAGCATGCGTGGTTTGCAGGTCTTGCAGCACCTCGAAGCCGTTTTTCTTCGGCAGCATCACATCCAACAGTACAATGTCGAATGTGGGGCGTGTGCGGCGAACGAGCGAGAGCGCCGTTTCGCCATCGTCAGCACGGGTAACTTGGTAGCCTTCCGTGATGAAGTAATCTTCTAAACCTTGCGCCACCTCCTCATTGTCCTCAACCACCAGCATGCGCAGGTTTTGGTGATTTGCTTTGATCTGCATGTATGTAGCGGGGATCAGTGTGTAGTTGTTGAGTGTCCGTACGGTACATGCGTAGTTGTGCTAATGATGGCTCAGCGGAGGCACCATAACGATGGAAGCGAGACGCTGAGACATGTCAGAAAAGCACTGGTTACGGGTTGGTAACGGAGGACATACCCTTGATAACGCTTTTTATAGCAAAAAGCAACCGAAAGGGCGGCCAGATGACACAATTAAGTAGT
>JBCCMF010000209.1:0-8444 GCA_039026435.1 Bacteroidota bacterium | reverse complement strand
TGCAGGGTTTCAAAACGGTAGTCACTCATGATGGTACGGTTGTAGGTTGGATTATGGTAAGAGCTACCGGGTGGCGACGTAAACGCCGGGCACCCTCAACAAACAACCATCCAGGGCATCGAGGCTCGCCGGCGAGCCTGTCAGCCTAATCAAACTGACACGAGATGAGGCCAGAAATAAAGCCTCCATCCGCGTCAGATGTGCGGAGGAGGCGCGATCCTAGCCGAGCTAGAGGCTTATCCTACCGCTCATCTTTCCCTGCCCACATGGGCTGAGTAGGAGTTGGCACCTTTCGCGAAGCATGCGGCGTGGTGTAGCCGCCCGCGCAGCGCGGTTGCCAGGGTTTCAACGGGCCTAATCCCTCCACCCTTCTGGATGAGCTGTCAGAAACATCGTTTCATGGCGCCTCCAATTCGCAATTCATGGAGGAGGTTCCATCACCTTGCACGCTTTTCTGTGCCTGGACGTACTAGCGTACCAAGCGGGCGATGTGGTTTTTGCGAAATGCAGACGTTGCTCGCCTTCACCTCAGCAGCACCGCTCGGTATGTTGGGCCTTCCTTGCCATTCCACCTAAGCACACGCTTCTGATATGAACCTCATCGACGGTAAAGCCATCGCCGCACAGGTGCGCGCCGACGTACGCCAGCAGGTAGACCGCTGGACCGCCCAAGGACACCGCCCGCCGTTCCTCTCCGTCGTGCTCGTCGGCGACAACCCGGCCTCGGCGTCGTACGTGCGCGGCAAGGCCAAGGCGGCCGGGCTCGCAGGCATCAGCAGCGACACGTTGCGGTACGACGCCACCATCTCGGAGGCCGACCTGCTCGCCGTCATCGCGCGGCTCAATGCCGACGCGAACGTGGACGGCTTCCTGGTCCAGCTTCCGCTGCCTGACCATATCGACGCCAACAAGGTGATCGAGGCCATCGACCCGGCGAAGGATGTGGACGGCTTCCACCCGATCAATGTGGGCAATCTCGTCATTGGGCGCCCTGCGTTTTCGCCCGCCACGCCGTCGGGCATCATAGAGATGCTGAAGCGCACGGGCATCGCGACGTCGGGCGCGCACGCCGTCGTGTTGGGCCGCAGCAACATCGTCGGCAAGCCGATGGCGACGCTGCTGCTCCAGCGCGGGCTGGACGCTACCGTCACGGTGTGCCACAGCCGCACCAAGAATCTCGCCGACCTGACGCGCCAGGCCGACATCCTCATCGCCGCCATCGGCCGACCGCATTTTGTGACGGCGGATATGGTGAAGGACGGCGCCGTGGTCATCGACGTGGGCATCAACCGCGTGGACGACGCCAGCCGCGAGCGCGGGTACCGCCTGGTGGGCGATGTGGACTTCGACGCCGTCAAGGAGAAGGCGGCCGCGATCACGCCCGTCCCGGGCGGCGTGGGGCCGATGACGATTGCGATGCTGCTGAAAAACACGTTTGCGGCCGCACGGGGCGCCTTCGACTGAGCGTCCCCCTCTGGCCTAACGATCACGTATCTTCTCTGGCGCGCTCTCCTCCTCCATGCCTCGCCTAGCTGATGCCCCAGCTCACTCCGCAAGACGCTCCCAGCCTCCAAGCCCGCGCCGACAGCCTCCTCGCCAACGGCACCCCCGCCGACTCGCTGCTGGCCGACAGCCTCCTCGCCGCTGATAGCCTCCGTGTTGACGTCCCGCTGGAGGCCACCGCCGACACCACCGACGCACTGGGGCGGGTCAGCCGCGAGGTGAGCGAGGCAGGACGGCTGCTCGTCCAGGGCGAGTTCGAGGAGGTCTATGACCGCTTCGTCAACGGCTTTGCTGACCTGCTCGTCGAGTTTGTGCCCCTGTTGCTCTCGGCGGTCTTTGTCTTCCTGTTCTTCTACATCGCGTACCGCGTCATCCAGCGCGTGCTGATCAGCTTCCTGCGCCGGAGCAGTAAGGTGGATGCCAGCTTACAAAGCCTGCTGCTGCGCATCTTCCGTATTCTGGGGTGGACGTTCATCATCATCATGGTGATGGCGCAGTTTAGGATCGATGTGACGGCGCTGCTGACCGGTCTCGGGATCGTCGGGATCGCGGTGGGTTTTGCGGCCAAGGATTCGTTGGAGAACTTCATCTCTGGCGTCACCATCCTGCTGGATCGACCGTTTGTCGTGGGCGACATGATTGATGTGGAGGGCACGTACGGGCAGGTGCAGGAGATCACGCTGCGCTCGACGCGCGTGAAGACGCTCACCAACGAGGTCATGGTGATGCCCAACCTGCTCATGGTGAATCAGAAGCTGGTCAACCACTCGATGGTGCTGCCGCTGCGCGTGGACATCGGCTTCGGCATCGCCTACAAAGAGGACCCGCGGCAGGCACGTGACGTGGCGCTGAAACTCACCCAAGACGACGACCGCCTGCATCCCGACTACGCGCCGTCGGTGGCGGTCACGGAGCTGGCCGATTCGAGCGTGAACATGACGCTGCGGGTGTTTATCACGAACGCGCGCGAAGAAGTGCCCATCCGGGCGCACTACCTCGAAGCCATCCATCGCGCCTTTGGCGAGGCCGACATCGAGATTCCGTTCCCGCACCTGCAGCTGTTCGTGGACGAGGCCAAAGGGCTACACGACTCCTCGCTGTTTCAACAGAATTAACGCAGCCGCCACACGCGCGCTCGAACCTTGCCGAAAGGTCGCGCATAGTTACCGCGTCGTAACGGCACGGCAGTTTGGCGCTGCCCACTCTTTCCTCCAGCTATCCCCTCGCTCAACGTATGCCTGAAGCAACCGCTGACATCGGCCTGATTGGCCTGGCCGTCATGGGCCAAAACTTGGTCCTCAACATGAACGACCACGGCTTTACCGTGGCCGTGTACAACCGCACCACATCTAAAGTTGACGCCTTCCTAGCCGACGAGGCCAAGGGCACTAACGTCATCGGGACGCACAGCGTGGAGGAGTTGCTGGCCAGCCTGAAGCGCCCACGCCGCGTGATGCTGATGGTGAAAGCAGGCGGCGCCGTCGATAAGGTGATCGAGCAGCTGCTGCCCCACCTCGACGAAGGCGACATCATCATCGACGGTGGCAACTCGTTCTATCCCGACTCCATCCGCCGCACGAAAGACCTCAAGGAGAAAGGCATCTTGTTCGTCGGCTCCGGCGTGTCGGGTGGCGAGGAAGGCGCGCGCTTCGGCCCGTCCATCATGCCCGGCGGGGCGCCCGAGGCGTGGCCGCATGTGCAGCCTATCCTGCAGGCCATCGCGGCCAAAGTCGAGGACGGCACGCCGTGCTGCGACTGGGTGGGCGAAGACGGCGCCGGGCACTTCGTCAAGATGGTGCACAACGGCATCGAGTACGGCGACATGCAGCTCATCGCCGAGGCGTATCACCTGATGAAGGCACTCCTCGGCATGTCCAACGACGAGATGGCCGAGGTCTTCAAAGGCTGGAACAGCGGCAAGCTCGACTCCTACCTGATCGAGATCACGGGCGAGATCCTGAGCTACCGCGACGAAGACGGCACCGCGACGCTCGACGTCATCCTCGACGCCGCGGGCCAGAAAGGCACGGGCAAGTGGACCGCCATCGACGCGATGGAGCACGGCATCCCGCTCACGCTCATCAGCGAGGCCGTCTTCGCGCGCTTCCTGTCGGCGCTCAAAGACGAGCGCACCACGGCAGCAGGCATCCTCAGCGGTCCTGACGCGGCGTTCACCTCCGACAAGAGCGCCTTCATCGACGACATCCGCGACGCGCTGTACGCCTCCAAGATCATCTCGTATACGCAGGGCTACATGTTGATGCGTGCAGCGGCGGCCGAGTACGACTGGAACTTGAACTACGGCGGCGTGGCCCTCATGTGGCGCGAAGGCTGCATCATCCGCTCGGCCTTCCTGGGCGACATCAAGGCGGCGTACGACAAGGACTCGAACCTCGTCAACCTGCTCTTCGACGACTTCTTCCACGAAGCGATCGACCAAGCCCAAGCGGCATGGCGGCGGGTGATTGCGGCAGCGGCGCTGCACGGCCTGCCCGTCCCCGCCATGTCGAGCGCGCTCGCGTTCTACGACGGCTACCGCTACGAGCGGCTCCCGGCCAACATGATTCAGGCGCAGCGCGACTACTTCGGTGCGCACACTTACGCCCGCATCGACCGCCCACGCGACGAGCACTTCCACACCAACTGGACGGGCACCGGCGGCGACACGACTGCAGGCACGTACGACGCGTAGTTTGGCCATAGCTGGGGCACTGGGTGCGCCGCATACGGCTGCTCGCTGCCCCATCACCATTGATCCAAGAAACCATGCTTCAACCGCATATTTACGTCGTCTTTGGCGCGACGGGCGACCTCATGCAGCGCAAGCTCTTGCCCGCGCTGTACGACATGTACAAAGACGACGAGGGCAACGGACCGTACCTCATCCTCGGCGTCTCGCGCTCATCGCTCTCCGATGATGACTTCCGCACCAACTCCATCGCCTCGCTGCAGAAATTTGCCAAGCTGGACGAAGACACGGCTACCGAGTGGGCCAACAAGACGCTATTCTTCCAGTCGATTGGAAAGCAGCAGGCGTCCGACTTCGAGGCCCTGGCGGAGCGTCTTGACGCGCTGGAGGCCGAGCACGAGCTGCCCGGCAACCGCGTCATCTACCTCTCGCTGCCGCCTTCAGCCTTCCGGGACTCCATCGAGCATCTGGCCGATGCAGGCCTTAACAGCTCTGCGGGATGGACGCGGCTGGTGATCGAGAAGCCGTTTGGGCACGACCTGGAGTCGGCACGGGCGCTCAACGACTTCGTGCATCAATACTACAGCGAAGACCAGATCTACCGCATCGACCACTACCTCGGCAAAGAGACGGTGCAGAACCTGCTCGTCTTCCGCTTCGCCAACGCGATCTTCGAGCCCCTGTGGAATCGCAACCAGATCGAACGCGTGGACATCGTCGTGACCGAGGCGCTGGGCGTGGGCAGCCGCGCGGGCTACTACGACAAGAGCGGCGCCCTCCGCGACATGCTCCAGAACCACATCTCGCAGCTGCTAACCCTGACCGCGATGGAGGCCCCCGCGAAGGCCGATGCCGATTCCATAAGGCGGGAGAAGGTGAAGGTGCTACACAGCATCCGCGAGCTGAACCTGAACGATGTCATCCGCGGCCAATACACGGCGGGCACACTCGATGGCGAGGAGGTCCAGGGCTACCTGGACGAAGATGGCGTGCCCGAGGGCTCGACCACCGAGACGTTTGTGGCGCTTCGGCTGTTCGTCGATAACTGGCGCTGGCAGGGCGTGCCGTTTGTACTGCAAACGGGCAAGCGGCTGCCGCGCCGCCTAACGCGCATCGCCGTCACGTTTAAGCGCCCGCCTGTTACGCTGTTCGACGGCCTCGGCTGCAACATCGTCTCGAACGTGCTCCACATCACGATCCAGCCCGACGAAGGCTTCTCGCTCGGCTTCGAGGTCAAAGAGCCGGGCAGCGGCTACCGCGTGCAGACGCAACGCCTGGCCTACAAGTACAGCGAAGACTACGGTACGCTGCCCGACGCTTATCGGACGCTGCTGGCCGACGTGGTTCGTGGCGACTCTACGCTGTTCGTGCACGCCGAGGAGGTGGAGACCGCCTGGAAGATCTACGAGCCTGTGCTCAACACGGAGACACCGATCCATACCTACCCCGCTGGCACCTTCGGCCCCGACGCTGTGAGCCGCCTCACCCGCCGCTTCCCGATCTACGACGAGTCCTAGCTATGCGCACCATCCACACCTTCCCCGACAAGCCCACGCTCATCGGCGCGGCGGCCGAGCGCATTGTGCGACTGATGGCCGAGGGCGACCCGACGCAGCCGTTTTCCATCGCCCTCTCGGGGGGCAGCACGCCGGGGCCGATCTATCGCCTGCTCGCTACCACCTATCGTGAGGTGATTCCCTGGGGGCGTGTGCACCTGTTCTGGGGCGATGACCGCTTCGTCCCCCACGACCATCCCGATAGCAACGTGCAGCTCGTCAAAGAAACGCTGCTGGATTACGGCGTGCCCATCCCGGACAAGAATGTGCACCCGATGGCCCGCACGGGCGACCCCGAGGCGTCGGCCGCTGCCTACGAGGCCGAGCTGCGCGCCTTCTTCGGCGACCGCGAGCTGACCTTCGACCTCGCCCTGCAAGGCATCGGCGACGATGGGCATACGGCCTCGCTGTTTCCGGGCACCGATGCGCTCGGCGAGACGGAGCGGTGGGTGCGCGTGGTGGAGGCCCCGCCGTACGCCAAGATCGCCACGCGGCTGACGCTGACGTATCCGCTGCTCAACAGCAGCCGCCATGTGCTCTTCCTGGCAGCGGGCGCAAACAAGCAGCAGGTGCTCGCCGAGGTGTTTGAGCACGGCGCGGCGTCGGGCCATCCTGCCAGCCGCATCGTAGCCCAGGACTCGCTCACCTGGTTTCTCGACCAAGCCGCCACGCCCCATGCCTGACCTTGCCCAGCCGCTCGCCTGCCAGCGCGACCTGTTCTCGCTGCCCCTCGACGTTCACTACCTGAACTGCTCCAGCCGAAGCCCCCTAGCCAAAGCGGTGGAAGCCGCAGGCGTCGCGGGGCTCCGAGGAAAGCGCGTGCCGCTACTCACGCACGACGACTTCTTCGGCTTGCCAGACCGCATCCGCGCGCAGTTTGCAAAGCTCATCAACGCGCCCGACCCGCAGCAGATCGCGCTGATCCCCGCCGTGTCGTACGGCATGGCCATCGTGGCGAAGAACACACCGCTCATGGCCGGGCAGCGCATCGTCCTCGTCGATCAGCAGTTTCCGAGCGACGTGTATGCCTTCCGTCGGCTGGCGGCCGAGTCGGGCGCTGCGATCACGACGGTGCAGGCACCCGATGCTGAGCATCGCAGTCAGGCGTGGAGCAAGGCCTTGGTTGAAGCCCTGACGCCGGACGCCGGGCTCATCGTGGTGCCGCATGTGCACTGGACTGACGGGACGCGGTTCGACTTGGAAGCCATCGGCCAGCGTGCGCGGGAGGTCGGCGCAGCATTCGTCGTGGACGGCACGCAGTCCGTCGGTGCCCTGCCGTTCGACGTGGCGAGCATCCGGCCCGACGCGCTCGTGTGCGCCGCCTACAAGTGGCTCTTCGGCCCCTACACCTCGGGGCTGGCCTACTTCGGCGAGCGCTACCTGGATGGCGTTCCGCTTGAAGAGAACTGGCTCAACCGCGCCGAGAGCGACAACTTCAGCCAACTGGTGCACTACCAAGACGCCTACCAGCCGGGCGCTATCCGCTTCGACATGGGCGAGCGCAGCAACTTCATCCAGCTCCCGATGCTCCACGCCGCGCTTGACATGGTTTTGCAGTGGCAACCCGAGCGTATTCAAGCCTATTGCGCCCAGCTGACCGCGCCGATCCTGTCCGAAGTGCGCGAGATGGGCTACCGCACGGCTGATACGCCGGGGCGCGCGCACCACGTCTTCGGCATTCGCCTGCCCGATGCCGTCGGCCTGGACGTGCTCAAGGCCGAACTGGCGAAGCGTCATATCCACGTCTCGGTACGCGGCGATGCCGTGCGCGTGGCCCCACACGTATACAACACCGATGCCGACATGGCCGCCCTGCGCGACGCGTTGCGTGCGGTTCGTTCAACGCCTCCTGTTACAGCAGCCGTGTAGGGGTTGCCCTGACCAGCCTTGACGACGGCTCCCTCTATAGGTGGCGGCTGTGTCTGTCGATATTCTGTTCAGCGCGGGGACTTAGACAACTGCTCAACCCTGTCTCTCACTCGCGCTTGACACATCTGGTGGGAATGGCCCAGTCTCTTGGTGGGGAGACTGGGCCTTTTTTGTTATCCTCCCTGCTAAACCCACCGCTGCCACTGCGATGCTTCTACCCATCAGCGATGACGACCGCGCCCTCACGCGCCGCGCCTACGTCACACCCACACTCGTCATCCTCAACATTTTGGTGTTCGTGGTTCTCCAAGGATTGGGCAGCAACATCGAGTTCTCAAACGGCTACAGCGCGGTGGCCTATGAGCTATCGACCGGGCAAGACCTCACCGTGCCGCAGACCATGCTTTACGAAGGCGAGCAGGTGGAAATTTACCATGCGCCCGGTCCCAAGCCCATCTACCTGACGCTGCTGACGTCGATGTTCATGCACGGCGGGTTCATGCACCTGGCGGGCAACCTGCTCTTCCTCTGGATCTTTGGCGATAACGTAGAGCACCGCTTCGGCCGACGCGTTTTCCTCGGGTTCTACCTGCTGAGTGGCATCGCTGGCGCGCTGGCGCAGGTCGCCCTCGCCCCGGACAGCATCATCCCAATGCTCGGCGCGTCGGGCGCTATATCGGGGGTGATGGGCGCCTACTTGGTGCTCTTCCCGAAGAACCGCGTGCACGTCCTGTTCTTTTTCGCCGTGCTCTCGTTGCCCGCTGTCATTGTGCTGGGGCTTTGGATCGGGATTCAGGTTTTTGGAGGGCTGGGCGCCAACCCGTATG
>JBCCMF010000208.1:0-8526 GCA_039026435.1 Bacteroidota bacterium | reverse complement strand
TCGACCTCACCCTGTCCCTCTCCTGGCTCCCAGGAGAGGGGACTTCGGGGCAAAACAGGGGAGGAGATCTCTCACGCTGACTTCCAAGAAATGATCGTCAAGTCGCAGTTGGCATACCGAGCGGAGGCCGGAAGCCAGAGCCAGAAAATGGCGTTTAGGGACGCTGAGGCGTGTCTATAGATTATCGAAACGGGTATTACTTCTTACCCTTCGCCGCTTTCTTCTCGGCGACGACCCGCTTGTGAACTTCGGCGTTTTCCACCCACGGCTGCCGCTCGAAGTAGCTGTTGGTCAGCTTGACGAGCGTGCCGGAGAGCAGGAGCAGCGCCAACACGTTCGGGATGGTGACGAGCGAGAGCGCCACGTCGCCGAGGTCCCACACGGTGGTCACCGTGACCACGGCACCGAGGAAGTGCATGACGAGGAAGATGGCTTTGAACGGCAGGATGCCCGCCTCGCCGAAGAGGTAGTTGGCACAACGGTCGCCGTAGTAGCTCCACGAGATCGACGTGGAGATGGCGAACAGGAGCACGCTGATGAGGACGATCCACTTGCCCATGCCGCCCAGGCCGATGGGCTCCAGGCCGCGCTCAAAACCAAGCGTGGTGAGCGGCGCCGAGTGGCGGTAGGCGAGCCCATACAGCTCGGTGTACGTCGTGCCATCTGTCGCCGTCGCGGTGAGCGTAGCGGTGTCGATGGTGCCGCTGAAGGGCGTTGTCTGCGCTTCGTCCACGAACAGCTCCTCCACGCCGATGCCGATGTAGCCGACCTGCACATCGCCCGAGGCTTGGCCGTCGGTGATGGTGATGGTGGCAGGCGCATCGGCAGAGTCGAAGCCGCCCGCTTCAGTCGGCGAGACGAACGAGACGTTGTTGTTCTGCAGGTCGAGGCGCGTGTCGGTCTGCAGCGTGAACACGCCCGTGATGATGAGCACGAGGCCCGTCATCGTACAGATGAGGATGGTGTCGATGAAGGGCTCGAGCAATGCCACCACGCCTTCCGAAACGGGTTCGTCCGTCTTGGCCGCCGAGTGGGCGATAGGGGCCGATCCCTGACCGGCTTCGTTCGAGAAGAGGCCACGCTGCACCCCGTAGGTCATCGTCGTCAGAAACACGCCGATCCCGGTGCCCGCGACGCCTGCCGTCGGGTTGAACGCCTCGGTGAAGATGGTGGCGAAGGCGCCCGGGATGTCGCCCACGTTCATGCCCAGGATGATGAGCGCGCCCAGCACGTAGACCGAGGCCATGACGGGTGCCACGATGCTCGTCACCTTGCCGATGCGCGAGATGCCGCCGATGATCACGACGCCGACCACGGAGGCGGTGAGCAGGCCCGTGATCCACGTGTCCAGCCCGAAGACGTCGTACATCTGCGTGGCAATGGTGTTAGCCTGCACGGCGTTGCCCGTCATGAACGACGTCAGCATCAGCGCGAAGGCGAAAAACATGGCGACGGGCTTCCAGTTGGGGCCGAGGCCTTTTTCGATGTAGTACATCGGGCCGCCGGAGACCGAGCCCTTCCACTTCTTGCCCGGCTCTTGCGTCTCTTGCACGCGGTAGTGCTGCGCCAGCGTGACCTCGCTGTACTTGGTCGCCATACCGAGCAGCGCTGTCACCCACATCCAGAATAGGGCGCCCGGACCGCCAAAGTGAATCGCCATCGCCACCCCGGCGATGTTACCCACGCCCACGGTAGCTGAGAGCGCCGTCGTCAGCGCTTGGAAGTGCGAGACATCGCCCGGCTCATCCGGATCATCGTACTTACCACTCGTGACCGCAAAGCCGTGACCGAGCCGTCGGAACTGGATAAAGCCCAGGCGGACTGTCAGGAACAGCCCGGTACCGAGCAGGCCAATCACGAGGGGCCACGTGAGAATGCCGCCGATAAATTCAACAATTTCGGAGAAAAGCTCCATGAGGATCGAAGTAGTGGATGGTCAGGGGAATAGGCGAGATGAAGGAAGCGTCAAAATATAGGCGGTGCCCCGATGGTCGGCAAGGCGGTTCTGACGGGGATTCCTGAGCGTAACGGGCGGGTTGATGCTTTATTTGAAAGGCATTGCGGGCATATCCAATAAAAAAGCGCCTGCATCCACGGGGGACGCAGGCGCCAAAACGCATACTTCTGTGCAAGGCGTGCTTACATGGCCGCCTTGATGGGCACAGCGGCTTTCACGGTGTCCCACATCATGTTGAGGTGGACGCCGCCTTCTACCTCTTCGAAGGCCATCGTGAAGGCCTCATGGCTTTCGTTCATGATTTCGACAGGCACCTCAACCGTGGCCACGTCGTTCTCCGTGTTGTGCCGGTAGGCGCCCCACTGGCCGAGGTCGGAGTTGACAATGATTTTCCACTTGTCTTCCATCGGTACGGCGAAGAGCGTGTAGGTGCCAGCGTCGAGCATCTCGCCGCCGAAGTTGACCTTATCGGTGAACGTGATTTCCGTGGCATCGTTCGCGCCGAGGCGCCATACTTCGCCATACTGCTCCAACTCGCCAAAGATGACGCGGTCGCGCTTGCGCGGCGAGCCATAGGTGACTTTGATGTAGGTGTCGCCCATCATGGTCTTGCTCATCGCATGGGGGCTCGCAATCGGGTCGGGAGCAGGAACGGTGGTTTGCGCCGTGGCCGTGGAGGCCAGACCAAACGTGAGGGCAACCACGAAGGCGCTGAGACAGAATCGCTTAAGCATAGAAGTGGGAAGGGGTTGGGTTACAGGTTACGTGAGAAGATAGGCTGATACGGGGGCGTGGTAACAACGACGAAGTTGTAAAATGGTTACTGCGATGCCATGAGCGGCGAGACGGCGATGTTGGTCGTCTCGATGGTGGAGAGCAGGCGCAGGCTGTCGAGCGGGAGGGTGTCGTAGCGCTCAATGGCAAAGCCGATGCCTTCGTTCGTGTAATTCTCGTAGTCCTGGAAGCGCACGCCGCCCACCGTCGTCGCGTTGATGGCCCGGCGGAAGCGCGTGCCGCGGTCGTCGGTGTCGTACGAGTAGGCGAGGTAGTCCATTGTGTGGCGGTCGCGGTGGAACCAGTAGATGAAGCGGTCTTCGTGATCTACGCCGCCGCCGTCCTCGTCGAACGTGACCTCTACCTTGTGATAGGGCTCGCCGCGATAGTTGACCTCGCCCAGATACTGCTTGTTCACGGCGGGATCGTTGAGCGCAAGCGGCAGGAAGGCGAAGTAGGGCACCGAGTTGGTCCCCGACAGCGCCGATGTCCTTTGCTCTTCGGTCATATCCAGCAAATCGCCATCGATCTCGCGATACAGCGTGTCGTTCGTGAGCACATCGTGGATCTCGGCGCCCGTCGAGTCGGGGAACCAGCGCTCGTAGCGGTAGCTGCCGTTGTCGCGCAGGATCTCAAAGTGACGGTCGCGGAAGTCGAAGGCGATCTCTGCCGCGTCTAAGTTGGCACTGCCATGTGCAGCAAGCGCCGCATCGACGACAGCCTGCGCTTGGCTGACGGGAGCCTCGGGAACGGGTTGAGGCTCTACGCACGCGCTGAGCAGCAGGAGAGGGACGATCAGCGCCCAGAGCACACGAGGTATCATGGGGGAAGAGGTAGAAGTAAGCATCGAGGTTCGTGGGAGGCACAACCGCCGCAAACGTTACGCCGCTGCGCCACGTCGGTTGTAGCGCCACCACAAGAACGCCAGGAGTGCAGCGTAGGCCAGGAAAAGCCCGAGGCACACCCAGTAGCCGATCATGCGACCGTCGAACACGGAGAGGGGAATGTTGATGGCAAGCAGCAGCGGAAAGCCGAACAGCAGCGCAAAGCCCGTGCTCAGCGCTTGGTCTTGCGCCATCGTTGTGGTCAGGCGCGGGTCGGTGACACGCAGCAGGGCGAGCCCAGAGCTGATGGTGCCCGTCATCTGGCCGAACATGCCCACCGAGCGCTCGAACGGGTAGTCGCGGAAGAGCCGCCGCGATGCCCAGCGGATGCCGAAGTACGTGCCCGTCGTCGCCAGCGCCGCCATCACGACGATGGGGGCGAGATAGTCCCACGCCACGCTCAGGCTGACGCCCATGATCGAGGCGGCGATGAGGTAATCGACGAAGAAACCCGTGGTGCGCTGGATGAATCCGTCGTCGATGGAGCGGGCGTTGTCGGTACGGTCGAGGATGCGACGGATCAGCAGCGCGAGCCCGTTGGCGACGAGGAAGTGGAACGACCAGAGTGTGGGCACCTCGCGTGTCATGCCCGCCGAGACGAGCCCGTAGGCCAAGCCCTGCACGACGAAGTACGTGGCAAAGTAGATGCCGCCGATCAGCGCTAGGTGGTAGGTGAGCGGCTCGATAGCGCCTGACGACGTGGTGAGCCGCGCTCCAACCTCTGGCTCGTTCTGCTCGACGATGCCTGTTCGCGTGTCGCGGTCGAGCATGGCGGCGCGCTGCACGATCTGCGTCTCGCCCCGCCGGATGCCGCGGTTGACCAGGATCATGCCGACGATGTACGCCACCAAAAACCCAATCGCCGCCAGCGTCAGCCCAATCGGCCCCGCGCCCTCGAAGCCATACGCCTCCCACGACTGCCCGACGCTGTACGCCAGCCCCGGACCGTTGGCAAAGCTGAGCGGCAGCAGCATCCCCACCTGCGGGATGATAGCCGGGTTGATCAGGTAGGCGATCACCAGTGCCACGCCGAGCCCGATCATCGCCTGGAGCAGCATCGACATGATCTGGATAAACCCGAGGTTGACCGCCACGCGCGACGCTTTCTTGTCGTGCCGCTGCAGGCCCACGCTGATAAAGGTGAGTGCGAGTAGGTGGTACACGTAGACGCCCATCCGGTCGGGCGCGATGTCCAGCAGGCCTAGGATTTCCGGGCCGAGCAAGAGCCCTGCAAAGCCCGCCGTCAGGTTGTTGGGGACGAGGTAGCGCTGCAGCAGCGGCACGTACCGCCGCAGCCCCGTCGCCAGGAGCAGCAGCGCGCTGACCGCGGCAAAGTCGAGGATAAACTGCCGGATGGTGAACGAGTAATCCCAGACGGTCATGAGCTAGGCGCGTGCGAGGACGCGTTTGAGCGTGTCGTCCCACTGGAGCACGCTGCCACCGTGAGTGAACTGCACCTGCAGCATACGATCTGACAGGTAGAGTTGCCATTTGTAGTTTTTCTCCACACTCGCATACCGGATGTCCTCCAGCGCGATCGCCACGTCGATCTGGTCCCCTCGAACGATGAGGTGATCCGCGAAAAACTGCGCCTGCGCCGTACCCTTTGGCTCCAAGTTAGGGAAGTCGATCTCCTCGAAGACGTCCACGGTGTTCGTGATGTAGGCGCCATCGTTGTCGGGGATGAGGTCTAGAGCCCGCACGCGGTCGTACAGCGCCGCCGTCGTATGCAGTTCGCCGTGCGCATCCAGCAGCCGACTGTCGGGCTGCATGGTGTAGCGGAGTGTGCCTGTGCGGTTCTGCACGGCGGTGCCGTCCGTGGTGAAGAGGCCGCCGTTCTCGCCCGTGTCGGGGTCGCGGTAGAGCAGCTTGTCGATGCCCTGAGCCGGTTTGTACGCCCGCTTCGGACGGATGCGCTCCGGCACGACGTTCTCATCGAAGTCGATCTTCGATTTCAGCAGCGCCAGCGCCTCATCCATAGGTGTCTTGCGCTCGAACTGTATCGGATCCAGCACTTCCAGCTCGATGCGCGCCGGACGCGGGTACGCTGCCCAGCGTGGCCAGCCGACGTACGAGCCGCGCGTGGCCACGGGGTACACCGGAACGCCCATCTTGACAAACACCTTGGCCGTCGAGTCAATCCAGTCGTCGATCGGCCGCCCGTCCCAGCGGCGCCCGCCCTCGGGGTAGATGCAGAACCGCCGATCGTCCTTGATCATCTGCATGATGAAGCGAATCAGATTCGGCTCGGGCAGGTGCTTGCGCGTCCCCACCAAGTCCATCGAGCGCATCAGGTGCCCACGCAGGGGTGAGCGGAACTGCTCCATCGTCATCACGCCCGCCGTTCCGTCGCCAAACGGCGTGAACGCGTTGAGAATGAAGGGATCCATGTCGTTGGCATGATTGCCGTAGAAGAAGCACGGGCCCTCGGGCATGCTGGGTTGCCCGATGAGCTTAGGCCGAAACATGAACCTGGAGAAGTTCACGACGAGCATCCGCACCAGGCCTTCGCTGTAAAACTTGTGGATTGTCATGTGGGATAGGTCAATGAGCGAGTCGCGCAAGATACAACGCCAACGCCAAGATGCGCGGTGTAACGAGTGGCCGGATTTGGGCACTCAAGTGACGTTCACCGCGTTGCTGATTGCGTCTGTATGACCGCAGCATCAATTCCGATAGACTGCCATGAAAACCTACCTCCTCGTCGGCTTCACCATCCTGCTCGGCTGCAATGCCACCGCCCAGCCTGCCGATGTGCCCGCCGAGCGCGTCACCGCCTTCGACCATAGCGTGTGGACCGAACTCCTAGAGGCTCACGTCCGTGATGGACTGGTCGACTATGTGGCCTTTCAGGACAACCCCAAGCTGGCGGCCTATCTCGACGCGCTTGCCCGCACCGACCCCAGCGGCCTCTCCCGCGACGAGCAACTGGCGTTCTGGATCAACGCCTACAACGCCCAAGTCATCGACCTCATCCAGCGCCACTACCCGGCGACCAGCATCCTCAAGCTGACGCCCATCAAGGTGCCCGGCGTAAACGCCCACGTGCCCTACATCAACGACGTGTTCAAGACGCAAGGTGGACTCGTGGCGGGTACGTTCCGCACACTCGACGAGATTGAGCATCAGATCATCCGCCCCACCTTCAACGAGTCGCGGATTCACTTCGCCCTAAACTGCGCCGCCATCAGCTGTCCATCGCTCCGCGCCGAGGCTTTCGTCGGGAGTCGGCTGGATGCTCAACTCGAAGAACAAACGCAATCGTTTCTGCTAGACACTGACCAGAATAACTTTGATGTGGCGGAGCGGACAGCACACGTGACCAAGCTCATGGACTGGTTCGCCGAGGACTTCGGCGGGAACGAAACGGCAATTCAAGCCTTCCTCGCACCCTACTTCAGTGGCTTCATTCAAGCCGCCCTCCGCGACGGTAAGTTCAAATTGAAATACCAGGACTACGACTGGGATTTGAACGACCTGAACCAGCGGTAGGCGCACTTCGGGTTCCCTCTACCCACGTACAGCGTCCCACATGTCCACAATGCCTGCAGCGGGAGCGCCCGCGCCTGACTTCACTGCAACTGCTCACGATGGCACTACGATTACGCTTTCCGAGTTGAAAGGGGAGAAGGTCGTTCTCTACTTCTACCCGAAGGATGACACGCCAGGGTGCACCAAGCAAGCCTGCAACCTCCGCGACAACCACATCGAACTGCAGGCGCGAGGCATCACCGTCATCGGCGTTTCTGCCGACGACAACGCCTCGCATCAGCAGTTCGCCGACAAGCACAGCCTGCCGTTCCCACTCATCCCCGATCCTGAGCACGAGATCCTGAGCGCCTACGGCGTATGGGGCGAGCGCAACCTGTACGGCAACAAGTTCATGGGCATCAAGCGCTCCACCTTCCTGATTGATGAAGACGGTGAGATCGTCCACGTCTTCAAACGCCCCAAGGTCGCCGACCACGCTGCCGAGATCCTGAAGAAATTCGGCCTTGCCTGACTCTGGTAGTCTCATGAGGTACGAACCCGTCATCGGCCTAGAAGTCCACTGCCAGCTTCAGACGGCTACCAAGATTTTCAGCCCCGAGCCCGCGGTCTTCGGTCGCGAGCCCAATGAACAGGTAGACCCCATCAGCTTGGGGCACCCTGGTACGCTGCCCGTCTTGAACGACCGAGTGGTTGAGTACGCCGTGCGCATGGGCTTGGCAACGAACTGCACGATTGCCCCTTTCTCGGTGCTCGCGCGCAAGCACTATTTCTACCCCGATCTGCCCAAAGGCTATCAGATCTCGCAGTTCGAGACGCCCATCTGTGCCGAGGGGTACGTAGAGTTCGACGACGACAGCGAGGGTGAGAACGTGCGAAAGCGCATCGGCGTCACGCGCATCCACATGGAGGAAGACGCAGGGAAGTCAGTACACGACCGCGATCCCTACGCCACACTACTCGACTACAACCGATGTGGCACGCCCCTCATCGAGATTGTCTCGGAGCCCGACCTGCGCACGCCGCATGAGGCGTACCTCTACCTGAAAACGCTCCGCCAACTGGTCCGCTTCCTCGGCATCTGCGACGGCAACATGGAAGAGGGGTCGATGCGTTGCGATGCGAACATCTCCGTTCGCCCCGTAGGCCAAGAGGCGTTTGGGACTAAGGCAGAGATCAAGAACATGAACTCACTCCGCAACGTGGAGCGCGCCATTGCCCACGAAATCGAGCGCCAGGTTGAAGTGCTGGAAGCGGGGGGCGAGGTAGTCCAAGAGACGCGGCTGTGGGATGCCAACAAGCTAGAGACCCGGTCGATGCGGTCTAAAGAGGAAGCGCATGACTATCGCTACTTCCCCGATCCCGATCTGACGCCCGTCGTGGTCTCCAAGGCACAACAGACCGACAGTGCCTCGTCCTTGC
>JBCCMF010000207.1:0-8533 GCA_039026435.1 Bacteroidota bacterium | reverse complement strand
GTTGGGATTAGGCTATTTGTACAAAGAGGAAATGGAGAGTGAGTGTTTTATAAGAACAACAGAAGAATTTATTGTTTCAAGTCGTATCGTAAAAAATTATTTGACGTTCTTGTACGAGATGCCATTGAATTAATGATCCATCCAGACCATATTCAACTGCGCGAATGAAGCCGGAAGATGGCAGGGCTTCCCGAGCACATCCATTTCCACAGCCTCCGGCACAGCTTCGCCAGCTGGTGGGTGATGGGCGGAGGCGACATCTACAAGCTCCGGGACATCCTCGGGCACTCCGACGTCTCGGTGACAATGATCTACGCTCACCTCCGGCCCGAATCACAGCGGGACGACATGGAACGGCTGTTCGGCAGCCAGCACCATCTCAGCCCGGCCGTTCAGGATCTCCAAGCCGAGAACGACGCGCTCCGCCGGAAGATTGAGCAGCTTTCAGCCTGACCGGGTGGCCATCCGGTGCGCCCCTTTCCGAAGAGGGGTCACACATGGTGCGCAAAAAGTGGCACATCCTGGCACGGATTGGCATGATCTGGCATTATCCCGCCAACGTGGCCACAAACAAAAAACGGCCCAGAATCGCCGTTTTTGGCATTTCCTGGGCCGTTTTCGCAAGCGTGCCTGAGAGGATTCGAACCCCTGACCTGTTGATCCGTAGTCAACCGCTCTATCCAGCTGAGCTACAGGCACACGCTTCTAAAGAAGGGCCTCAAAGATACCGTTTTGCCACGACGGTCTGCAAGTGAAGCTGCTATTAACTCGGCGGTGGTCTTTTCGTAACGCTCCGAACCGCGCTGGCATGCTACCGTACGACGCGCATGGACCGTACGCTTGTTTTTGGCCTGCTCGCCATCCTAATCCTGTTCGCCGTGGACTACTACGTCTACCGCAACTGGCAGCGGTTCGCAGGCAAAGGGCGTTGGCGATGGACGATCTGGCCCTACCGCGTGCTGCTTGTACTCATGCCGTTCGCGCACCTGGTCTACTTCAGCGTCTCCAACTGGTGGACGGTAGAGCCCAAGCTGCTGCGGTCCGTGCTCATCGGCTTCTGGTTCGTGTACTACGTGCCCAAGTTCCTGCTGGTGTTGGCACTGGCCGTCAAAGACGGAGCACGCTTTGTGTACTGGCTCTTTGGCTGGTTTCAGCACGCGTTGGGGTCATCGCAGGCGGAGCTGCCCGTGCCCAAAGCCACCCCGCCCACCGCCGAAGCGCTAGACCTGACCGACATGAAGCGCCTCAAGCGGCGCGAGTTCATCGAGCAGATGGGCTGGTCCGCGGCGTCGGTGCCGTTTGTGATGGTCGGCTACGGCGTCTTTCGCACGCTCTACGACTTCGAGGTGCACCGCATCAGCGTGCCCATCGCCAACCTGCCGCGCCAGCTTGACGGGCTCACAATTGCGCAGCTCTCGGATCTGCACGCGGGCTCGTTCTTCAGCGAACGGCCGATGCAGGAAGCGGCCGACCTCGTCAACAGCCTCCGGCCCGACGTCATCGCCATCACGGGCGACTATGTGAACCGCGACGATGCCGAGATGCCCGTGATGATGGCCGGGCTGAACCAACTGCGCGCCGAACTCGCCATTGTGGGCGTGCTGGGCAACCACGATCACTACGCCCGGGCCGAGCGCGTCGCCGAGCGCCTCCGCACCCAGACGCCCATCGACCTGCTGGTGAATGAGCACCGCACCCTCCGCATCGACGGCGCGCACCTCCACCTCATCGGCACTGACAACACGGGCTTCCGGCAGCGCTACGCCGACCTCCCGGGCGCCCTCCGCCACCTGGACGCACACCTGCAAGGCGAAGAGGCGAAGATCCTGCTCGCACACGACCCTACGTTCTGGGATCAGTACGTGCGCCGAACGCAGCCCGACATCGATCTGATGCTGGCTGGGCACACCCACGGCGGGCAGATCGGCCTGGAGATGGGACCACTGCGCTGGGGTCTGGCGCGGGTGGCCTACGAGCGCTGGGCCGGGCTCTACACCGAGGGCCGTGCCAATGGGACCGCACATCACCTCTACGTGAACCGCGGCCTTGGGACCGTGGGGCCGCCGCTTCGTGTGGGCATCCGCCCCGAAGTGACGCTGCTGACGCTGCGCCGCGTTTAGCTCACCGCGATTCCGGCCGATATGGAAAGGCGAAGATCCGCACCGCTGCGGATGTAGTCTCACATCAGCCGCTTATCCACCCCATGAGTCAGAGCCGTATCCTGCTCGAAGCAGGCACCAACGAACTCGAAATCATCGAATTCGCCATCCGCTTCAAACAGCCTGATGGTAGCACCGTAGCCCAACCCCTTGGCATCAACGTGACCAAGGTGCGCGAGGTGATCCGCATGCAGCCCTTCACCACGCTGCCCGACATGATGCCGGGCGTCTGTGGTATGATCAGCCTGCGCGATCAACTCATCCCCGTCCTCGACCTTGGCTTCTATCTCTACGGCCCCGACGCCGCGGGCGACTACGAGCGGCTGGTCGTGACCGAGTTCAACAACTTCCGCCTTGCCCTCATGGTCTCGGAGGTGAGCCGGATCCACCGCATCTCGTGGCAGGCCGTGGAGCCGCCCACATCCATCCGCGATGTAGACCCGCACCACTCGACTGTGATTGGGTTGGTGACAATGGAGGGGAAGAACATCCTGATGATCGATGTCGAGAAGATTGTGGCAGGGCTGGACACGAACCTCGCCATGAACTCGTCCGACGAGGTCGATGCGCTGCCCGACGGGAGCAACTACACGGTGCTGATTGCCGAGGACTCTGAGGTCATCCGCAACATGGTGCATCATCAGCTCAGGGACGTCGGCTTCGACGTCATCGTCACCAAAGATGGCCAAGAGGCGTGGGAATCGCTTACTGAGTTGGCTGGCCGAAATACAAGCAGCCCGCCCATCGACGTCATCGTCACCGACCTGGAGATGCCGCGCATGGACGGCTACACGCTGACCAAGAACATCAAATCACATCCGCGTTTGGCGAAGGTCCCTGTGCTCATCTTCTCCTCGATGGTTGCCAGCGACAACAGGCACAAGGGCGAATCGGTGGGCGCTGATTACCAGCTGACGAAGCCGGAACTGGTCAACTTGGTCAACACGATCTACGGCCACCTCGGCATCCGCCAGGCCGCGTAGCAGAAGCGCGGGTTGCCGCCTATCTTGCCCGCATCATGCACGATGTTTGGGGGAGATGATGCAACGCTACGGGTGGCTGCTGCTGTGGATGTGTTGGGCTTGGCCCGCATCCGCACAGGACGTATTGGATGGGCTGGAAGCCTACGTAGAGCAAGCGATGGCCGAGTGGCAGGCGCCCGGCCTCGCCATCGCCATCGTGAAGGACGACGCGGTGGTGTTTGCGCAGGGCTTCGGCTCGCGCCAAGCCGCCGCCGCACAGCCCACAGACGCCGAGACGGTCTTCCTCAACGCCTCCACGACCAAAGCCTTCACCACCGCCGCGCTCGCCATGCTGGTGGACGAGGAGCAGCTGGGTTGGGACGACCGCGTCATTGATCATCTGCCCACGTTCCGCCTCGCCGATCCGTACGTGACGCGCGAGATGCGCATCCGCGACCTGGTGAGCCACCGCAGTGGCCTGGCGCGCTCCGACTACATCTGGTACGCCTCGCCGATGACCCGCCAAGACGTCATGGACCGCCTGCCGCTGATGGATACCACGTTTGGCTTCCGGGCGGGCTATGGCTACAACAACAACATGTTCATCGCCGCGGGCGCCGTGATCGAGGCCGTCTCTGGCTTGACGTGGGACGCCTTCATGGAGCAGCGCATCCTGCAGCCGCTGGGCATGGCGCGCACCTCCACGAGCATCACCGCCCTCCCCGCCGACAACCGCGTCACGCCCCACGGCCGCTCGCTCGACGGCGAGGTCTACCCAGTCAAGTGGCGCAACTACGACAACGTAGGCCCGGCAGGCTCGCTCAACTCCACCGTCACCGACATGACACAGTGGATCCGGCTCCAACTCAACGAGGGCGAGATCGACGGGCAGCGGCTCATCAGCGCTGAGCAGATCCGCGAGATGCACGCCGCGCAAACGACGATTCGCGTGAGTGAGAGCTACAAGCGGGACTACCCCGAGACCAACTTCCGCGCGTACGGCCTGGGCTGGTTCCTCAACGACTACCGTGGGCACAAAGTCGTGCAGCACTCCGGCTCGCTCGACGGCATGCGCGCCCGCGTAGGCATGATCCCCGAGCTAGAGCTGGGCGTGGTGCTGTTCACCAACGTCAACGAGAGCACGCTGCTGGCGGGGCTCATGTACCACGTCTTCGACCGCTACATCGGCGCTTCGGCGCGCGACTGGAACGCGCATCTGCTGGCCTCCCGCGAGCGCAGCCGGGCGCAGGCCCGGCAGGTCCGCGCCGAGCAGGACAGCAGCCGCATCGCAGGCACTACGCCCTCCCGACCGCTCGCCGACTTCGCAGGCCGCTACACCGATCCCGTCTTCGGCACCGCCGAGGTCAAACAGGACGGCGATGCGCTGGTGCTCACCATCGGCCCCGAGTTCGTAGGCGACCTCACGCACTGGCACTACGACACCTTCCGGGCTACCTGGCGCGACCGCTACATGGGCCGCGACATGCTGACGTTCCGCTTCGACAGCAGCGGGGAGGTGGAAGCGTTAGCAATCGACGGCTGGGCGACGTTTGTGCGGAAGAAGTAAGAGAGGGCGGCCACTGTAGGCAGCGGCTTCTGCACAGCCAGCCTACTCGCCGATATGTTTGGCGAGCGTCTTGGCCAGCGTTTCGCCGCGCAGGCTGCTACCGCGTTCCACGATCACGCCATCTGGGTCCACCAAGAAGGTCGTCGGATACCCGGTGACACGAAACGCATCCAAGACGGCGCTGCGTGTGCTGTCTCCGGCTCGTTGCGGCACCTGCGTCCAGAGCAGGTCCTCTTTGGCAACGAAGGCACGGAGCGAGTCGAGGTTGTCGTTGGCGACGGCGAGGATGTCAAACTGGTCGCGCGAGTAATTGGCGTAGGACTGGCGGAGGTGCGGGATCTCGCCGATGCACGGGCCACACCACGTTCCCCAAAAGTCGATGAGCACGTGGCGGCCTCGGTAGTCGGCAAGGCTGACTGTGGTGGTGCTGTCGAGGGCAAGCCCCTCAAAGTTGGGAGCGACAGAGCCGATGCGCAGCCCTGTGTCACTGCCTTCGGAACGCTCAAGGAATAGCGCGTTGCCCGCCATCGATACCTCGGCGAGCGTGAACACGGCATCGCCGAGCGTGATCTCATCGCCGATCTCGTAGGGTTCTCGAAGCGACGGGTAATACCCGTCGGGTAGTGGCTTCTTGGTCGAATCGACTTCGGCCTCGGCGATGTACTCCTCGCGAAGCTGGTCTTGTGCCGCCGGGCGTTCAGGCACCGCGCGCTCTTCGGTTGGCTCAATCCAGACGCGCGTGCTGGTCTCGCCGAAGTCGCCCAGACGGTAGATATCGGCCATCCAAACGGCATAGCGTGTGCCCTCATAGTTCAGCATGCCCGCCTGATAGCCGCTGCCGCCAAACAGCAACATTCCGTCTCTACCGGGAAACTTCAGGTACGGATTGATGCTCAGGGTGGCGGTGCGGGTGAGGATCTCGCTTCCGTCATAGAACTCAACCTGAACGTCTACCGCAGGCAGGAGCTGCTGCGTGGCCATCCAGTTGTCTGAGGGCGCTTCTGCTGGCATCAGGTAGAGCTGCTCATCGGCGAATTCCTCATCGTTGTCCGTGTCGGCGATGAACACGAAGCTGCTGTCTTGTGCTCGTCCCAAAGCGAAATGAATCTGCTGATCCACGTACTCGGCGCTGTAATCGTTTTCGTCGAAATCGTCCCTGTCGCCTGTCCAATCGGCGTACTCAGTGGAGTCTAGCACGCCAGCGCGGTAGCCTTGATAGATGCTCTGGTAGATCTGGACGTTTTCGGCGTACACGGTGACATCCAGAAGCGTATCGAGGACACCTGAAACCTCTTCGAGCAGCTTTGCCCAGATGCCACTCGCGTCGTCAACGGACATGGCCGCGGTCATAGAGTGCCCAAATGGACTCTCGTTCGCGCCGCCTTCCAAGGAAACGGTGATCGTGTCTTGGGGAGGCGGAGGTGTGCAGCCAATGGCGAAGACAAACAATACACCCAGTACCGAGCACATAATCCGAGAAGCATACATGACAGTACACCGAACTGTTGAACCCAACAAGCAAAGCGTTTGCGTTTGGAGCCACCGCCGTCAGGCTGTGCGCTTACGCAGACGCTCACCACCATGAAACGCGTCTTGAAACGGCCATGCTAGTAATTGATAAAGGTGCTGAACAATCCAGGGCAGTCTCAAGTCAGTCCGGGTGGTATTTGTGATGAAAACGCACTTTTTCAGCCGATAGGCACTGCTGAAGAGCAACACGCCAGTCTTCCAGAGTTGGCAGATCGCTTGGGCTCTCGCTTCTGACCATCGGGATGTGTAGGTTGCTCGTGTTGCCTCCACACAATCGCACGCGACGCCGATGCATCGCCGCACGTTTCTGAAATCGACTGCTCTTGCAGGGACAGGGTATCTCGCCGGACCGCTCATCCGCACGCACAGCCGCGTGAAGACCTACCGGACGGCGCTCATCGGCAGCGGGTGGTGGGGGATGAACATCCTGCGCACCGCCATCGCTGCAGGCGAGGCCCAGGCCGTGGCACTCTGCGATGCCGACGAACGCGCGTTCACGGGCGCCGCCGAGGAACTGGAGACGCTAACGGGCACGCGCCCGAACGTCTACCGCGACTTCCGCGAGCTGCTGCAGCGCGAGCGGCCGGAGATTGTGATCGTGGCCACGCCGGATCATTGGCACGCGCTCAACGCGGTTGCGGCGCTGAATGCGGGCGCGCACGTCTACATCGAGAAGCCCATCAGCCACACGCTGAACGAGGGCAAAGCCATCCTCAAAGCGGCCCGCGACGTCAACCGCGTGGTGCAAGTGGGGACGCACCGCCGCGTGTCGCCGCACAACATGTCGGCGATGGATTTCTTGCGGTCGGGTGAGGTAGGCGACATCGGCATGGTGCGTTCGTTCGTGCATTACGGCGGGGGTGCAGGAAGCCCCGCGCCCGATGAGGCGCCGCCCGAAGGCCTGGACTGGGACCTGTGGTGCGGCCCCGCGCCGATGCGCGCCTACAACCCGCGCATTCACCCGCGCGGCTTCCGGCAGTACCTCGACTATGCCAACGGTCAGCTCGGCGACTGGGGCATCCACTGGCTCGACCAGATCCTGTGGTGGACCGACGAGAAGTACCCGCGCCGCATCGCTTCCACCGGCGACCGCCACATCAAGCGCGACGGCACCGACGCCCCTGACACGCAGATCGCCACGTTCGAGTTTGAGTCGTTCACGGCCACGTGGGAGCACCGCCAGTACGCGGCCAACCGCGCCGAGAACCACAACATCGGTTGCTACTTTTACGGCACGGGCGGCACGTTCCACCTCGGCTGGCGCGATGGCTGGACGTTCTACCCGTCGGATCGCAACAAGGAGACCGTCCACGTTGACGCCCAACTCAACGAGCCGGATCATCAGAACATCCGCGAGCTCTGGATCGACTTCATCAACGCCATCGAGACGGGCCAGAAGCCCGCGTGCGCCATCGAGTCGGGCTACCGCGCCACGAACATGTGCCTGCTCGGCATGATCGCGCTCCAGACAGGGCGCACGCTGGCATGGGACGGCGACAAAGGGCAGGTCGTCGGCGACCCTGCTGCCAACGCGCTGCTCAGCCGTCCCTATCGCGGCGAGTGGGAATACCCGTGGTGACGCTATGGGTGACCGTGGTGGCCACCACCGCCATGATGCCCGGCCATGTCGCCACGGGTGTACCCGCGTAGGCGGCTGTAGTCCGCAATCTGCTCCGGCGTGAGAACGTCCATCATGGCCATGTGGGCGTCCAGGTGGGAGAGCCGCAACTGAGCTTCGATGGCCGCGGCTTCTTCGGTGAGCCGCCGCACGCTCTCGGCCGTGGCCGCGCTGTATGCAAAGAGGCTGTCAAGTGCCGCTTCGGCAGCTAGGAACGCCCGGCCTTGACGTTGTGCCTCGACCTGCATGGCGTCGAAGCGTGCCTGCGTGGCCTCGCGCTGTGCAGGCGTCAGGGCGAGCGAGTCTGCCAGTTCTAGCACGTGCTTCGGTCCGGGGTAGCCGTTTAGCTCAGCGGGTTTGGCGTAGCCCAGCCCACGCCCGGCGAGGTAACCTTCGACCTGCTGGAGTGGCAGCGATTTGATCACGCGCTGCTCTTGGCCAGCGTACGGGGATGGGTTCTGGGCTACCGTGTGAGCCCTGTGACCCTCGTGGTCGGCGTGCTGGCAGGCAGCGGCAGTGAACATGAGGACGGCAAGCATGCCAAGTCGGAAAGATTTCATCGAACGGAGCCCTCTGGAGTGGAGTTGGTTGTCTTAATTCGCTCCCCATCCTACTTCGATATGGCCTACGACGTTCACGACTTTCAGCTTGAGGTCATCGAGGCGAGCCAGACCCGCCCGATCCTCGTCGACTTCTG
>JBCCMF010000206.1:0-8556 GCA_039026435.1 Bacteroidota bacterium | reverse complement strand
GCTTCGCGCAGCGTAGAGCCAGCCTCGGCGGGGTCATCGACCTTCCACACGCGCCCGTAGTCCTTGGTGCCCCAGCCGGTGATCCAGTCGGCGATGTAGAGCGCGCCATCGGGGCCGAAGTCGATGCCCGTGGCCAGGATGCCGCGGCTGAGGACGCGCTCGTCTTTGAGGGCGAACCCTGCGCCGTCAGGCTCCAGCGTGAAGCCGAAGATGCGCGTGCCGCTGGCGTTGCCCACGAACGCCGAGACGAAGAAGTGCTGATTCCACTCCGCGCCGAGCGCCGTGCCGGGGTTGTAGGCCATGCCCGTGGGGCCGCTGTGGTAGTTCATCAGCGGCGGCGTGATGTAGGCCGCCTGCCCCTCGAAGCGCGGCAGGTAGAGCCCTTCATCCATCCACACCTTGTACGTGTTGTTGTCCGGGTCGTTGTATTTGCCGAACTGCCAGTTGGTGCGCCAGCCGCTGTCCGAGCCCTCCACCACGTAGGCCAGCCGCTCCTTCTCGCCCGCGTGGTCGCCGTCGTTGTCCACGGTGATGATGTTGCCGTAGTCGTCGAAGACGAACTCGTGCGGGTTGCGCAGTCCCGCCGCGAACACCTCGAAGTTGTTGCCATCCAGATCCGAGCGGAAGATGGCGCCTTGGTTGGGATAGTGGTGCAGCGTGCCATCGGGCGCGGTGACGCTGAAGCCGATGTCGCCGATGGACCAGTAGAGCCGCCCGTCGGGGCCTTGGATGAGGCCGGAGACGTTGTGCCCGCCAAAGCCGACGTGGACGGCGTAGCCCTCGCTGATGCTGGTCTTCTCGTCGGGGATGCCGTCGCCGTCGGTGTCGGTGAAGCGCCAGACGTGAGGGGCCACGCCCACGAACAGGTCGTCGCCGATGGGCAGCACGCCGCTGGCCAGGTCGTCCACCTCGGAGTCGAAGTCGGCGATGAGGCGCACGGCTTCGTCGGCTACGCCGTCGCCGTCGGTGTCTTCGATGCGGTAGACCTCTTCCTGCTCCACGGCCAGGTCTTGCCAGTCGTGCGAGCCGTCGCCGTTGAGGTCGGGCAGCCAGTCGTTCTCGTCGCTGCGCTCGGGGGCGAAGTACTCGTGCAAGAACGCCCGGCGGTCCTCCACCGTCTGCCACGACATCGATGGGATCTCCCAGTGTGGGTATCCGCGGATGTCAAACTCCGAATTCTTCTGGCGATTCGTCCGCGTGATGTAGGCGCGGCCTTGCGGGTCCATCTCGAGGGCGATGGGGTCGGGCGAGAGGCTGTCGGGCGCCCACAACGCCAGTTCGAGGCCGTCGGCCACGGTCACGGCGACCTCGCTGAGGATGGTCTCGGCTTGGGCGGCGGCGTCTGCGGGGTCCAGGCGGTTGATCTGTACGTCGGCGCTCGGTGGGCTACATGCCACGGCCATCATCGCTACCGCCAGGAGGCTCCAGAACGCTTTCATCGCACGTTGTATGGCTAGTCAGAGAACAGCAGTGCGGCCAATGTAGCGCATCCAAACGAACTTCGCTTGCATCCTGGCCCGCTCGAAGGGCAAAGAGCGAGGTGTGTCCGGCAACACCCCTTGCTAGCAGGGCTATTTGCCAGAAGAGTTATCGTGCACTGAGCGCACACGCCATCGCTCAAAAACACGACGGGCGCTGGGCCTTCTCCTCAACCCAACGCCCGCTGTGCGCTCTACCAAACAGTCCCGAGGTCAGCCAAACCTCAAGAGGCCCGTTGGGGGCTTGGGGGTGAACTGGATGAGCCCATGCGCTGCTGTCCTTCTTCGAGGAGGCGCTGGACCTCCACGAACAACTGGTAAGCGCTGGTTTCCATCGTTTCGAGCAAATCGACGTCATCGGCATTGGGCACGGTCTCGCTCAATAGCTCGATGCCAATGAGGACGGGGTTCATCAGGTTGTTCATCTGATGGCGGATGTTGTGCGAGAGGTCGTCCATGACCTGCTTCGCCGAGGGCGTGTAGGTCTGGGCAGACACGGGCTCGGCGAGGGGCTGTTGCCACCGCGGACGGGCGGGTTCGGGCGTGCCATAGATACGGGCGGCTTGCGGGCCGCGTTGGCCCTGCATACGGAGGGCATCTTCCACGCGGGCCTCGCGCCAGTCGGGCGCCGCTGCCCAGAACCGATCGATGTCACGGCGCGAGAGGACGCCCAGCGTACGGTTGTGATTCACCACCAGCAGCCGACGGACCATCGACACACGCATGAGCGACACGGCGTCGGTCAGGTAGGTGCCAGGGGCCACCTGCAGCAGGCGCTCTACGCGCTGGGCTGACTGTGCCGAGGTGGGGTCTTCGTACCATTCCATGAGTCTGTCGGGGGTCGCGTCGTTGCCGGTTCGGGGTGAAGTATGCAGTGCCACTGCAGGACGGTAGCCGCTGCATGTAGCAAAAGAACGGAGGAAACCCTGCCTGTTAAACGGACCTTCGACGAACACGACCTCTAACCCGACGAACGCGCGCGGCTTTCGGCGAGCGCAGGCACTCACCCGACTGTGCGCGGTCAGCGCCGCCAGAACGTGGGGGCGAAGAGAATAAGCACCGTGAAGATCTCCAGCCGCCCCGCCATCATCAGGAACGACAGCATCCACTTTCCGGCTTCCGGGACGGCGGCGTAGCTACCTGCCGGACCGAATTGGCCGAACGCGGGTCCCACGTTGCCCACGGCCGACATGGCCATCCCTAAGCTCTCAAACAGGTCCACACCGAGGGCCGCGAGGAAGAGCGTGCCGAAGCCGATGAGCCCGAAGAAGAGCACGATGAACGAGAGCACGTTGCGCATCACGTCTTGAGGGACCACCGTGGTGCCGAGCCGGATGGGCAGGATGGCCTGCGGATGCACGAGCTGCTTCACCTCCTTGAAGGAGTTCTTGGCCAGCAGCACGATGCGCACCACTTTCACCCCGCCGCTGGTGGAGCCTGCCATGCCGCCCACGAAGAACAGCATGAAGATCACCGTCAGGCCTAGCGGTGCCCACTGCATGTAGTCGGCCGTGGCGAAGCCGGTGGTGGTGATGATGGCGACGACCTGGAAGGCGGCGTGGCGGAGCGCCTCAAGCCCATTGTCATAGCTGAGGTAGGCGCCGGGCGCGATACCCAGCGCCGTGCTGACGGGTGTCCAGAGGGCGGCGAAGACCAGCAGCGTGGCCACCACGCAGAGGCCCGTGAAGACCCATAGCTCGGTGTCGCGCAGGACGGTGATGGTGCGGCCAGTGAGCAGCCGGTAGTGCAGCGCGAAGTTGATGCCGCCCAGAAACATGAAGAGCGTCACGATCCAGTCGATGTAGGCCGAGTCGTACTGGCCTACCGAGGCGTTCTCGGTGGAGAAGCCGCCCGTGGCCATCGTCGAGAAGGCGTGGTTGACGGCGTCGAAGAGGCTCATGGCGGGCAGCAAGAGCAGGATCTGCAGCACCGTGAAGGCGAAGTAGATGAGCCACAGCCGCTTGGCCGTCTCGCGGACGCGCGGCGTGAGCTTGTCGGCAGAGGGGCCGGGCACCTCGGCCTTGAAGAGCTGCATCCCACCCACGCCGAGGAACGGCAGGATGGCGAGGGTGAGCACGATGATGCCCATGCCGCCCAGCCAGTGCGCCATGCTCCGCCAGAACAGCAGCGCGTTGGGCAAGTCCTCGATGGCTGGCGTATCCGCGCCGCCCAAGATGGTGGCGCCCGTGGTGGCGAAGCCGCTCATCGTCTCAAAGAACGCGTCGGTATACGAGTCGAGCGTGCCGCTGAGGACGAACGGCAGCGCGCCCGCCAGCGAGAGCACGGCCCACGCCACGGCCACAATCAGAAAGCCCTCGCGAGCGCGCAGGTTGTAGGCCTCTTCCGGTTTGAGTCCGAACCACGCCCCGCCACCGAACAGCATGCTGCCCAGCGCCGTCACGCCGAAGCTCCACCACGCGGCCTCGCCGTAGAACAGCGCTACGCCCATCGGTAGCAGGAGCGCCATCCCCAAGAACAGCAGCAGCACCCCTAGCGTGCGGAGAACGGCGCGAACGTCGATCATCGCTCGAAAAACCGCTGGGCCTTAACGACGGAACTGGGCAGTGCAAACACGATGGCTTGGTCACCGGGTTGGATGTGGGTGTGGCCACCGGCCAACTCCACCTGTTTGCCGTGCATCACGGCGCCAATCAAGATGCCCGTGGGCAAGTTGAGCTTGTGAAGGGGGCGCTTGGTGATGGCCGAGCGTGGCTGGGCCGTGATCTCCAGCACCTCCGCGTCGATGCCCTGGATGGTAGCGCAGTTGCGCACGTTTTTACCGCGCAGGAAGCGCAGAATCTCGCGCGAGACGGCCAGCTTCTTGCTCACAGCCGCATCCAGCCCAATGGCTTGACTGATGGGGATGTAGGCGCCCTTCGACAGCAGCCCGATGGTCTTGCGCACCCGCAGGTGCTTGGCCATGAGACAGGCCACCAGATTCGACTCTTCGCTGTCAGTGACGGCTACGAGCGCCTCCATCTCAGACAGCCCCTCCCGCACGAGCAGGTCGATGTCGGTGGGGTCGCCGTGGAGGACGAGCACGTCGGCCAGATCGCACGCTAGGTCTTGCGCCCGCGCCGCATCGGCCTCGATCAGCTTGACGCGCATCGCCTTCTTCGCGGCCAGCTCTTGCGCCACACGCCGGCCCATCGGCCCGCCGCCCAGAATCATCACGTGCTGGATCTTGGCCTCGGCCTTGCCCATGAAGCGCAGGATGGGCGGGAGGTACTTGGGGCGCGAGAGGATGAACACCTGATCGCCCACCCGCAGGCGCTCGTTGCCCCGAGGCAGGATGGTGCGGATGCCGCGTCCCACGGCCATCACCTGAAACTCCACTTCGGGATGGGCCGCGTCGATCTCGCGCAGCGGAATGCCCACGATCTCGGAGTCTTGCTCGATGCGCATGCCCACGAGGTGAAGGCGGTCCTCGGCAAAGGTGAGCACATCGGTGGCGCTGGCGCGGCGGATGAGCTGCACCACCTCGTCGGCAGCGCTCATCTCGGGCTGGATGATGAGGTCGATGCCGAAGTCGGCGGCGTTGAGCGCGGGGTGGTCTTGGGTCAGCGTCGCCGACCGGATGCGGGCGATGGTGGTCACGCCCTCGGCCAGGCGCCCGGCCAGCATGCAGCTGATGATGTTGACCTCGTCGATGGCGGTGACGGCCACCATAATTTTGGCCTCGCGAATCCGAAGCTCTTCAAGCAACTCCGCTGAGGTGCCGCTGCCTTCCACGGTCAGCACGTCGAGTCGTTCGGCCACGGGGGCCAGGGCATCGGCGTTGGTGTCGACCACCGTCACGTCGTGATTCTCCATCGACAGGATCCGAGCCACCTCGAACCCGACCTCGCCCGCTCCCACGACAATCGCGCGCATATCCTGTACCGACGGTTAGACAAATCGCTGCCTCCAACCGCAGGGTATAGGGTTGGGTCCCGGCTAGCTGTCCATGCCACGCCACCATGACTCGGTCGGTACGGGTTGGCCGAGCGTCACAAACTGACCGGGACGCGGCGTGGCTACAGTCATGCCCGATGGCGCTGCGGCGAGTAGGCGGTCGATGGGGTCCGTCCAGCCATGAAACGCGAGGTTGAAGGTGCCCCAATGGATGGGCAGCAGCACATCACCCCGCACCGCCTCATGTGCGCGTACGGCCTCTTCGGGAAACATGTGGAGGTCAGCCCAGAGCTCGTCGTACGCGCCGATCTGCATCAGCGTCAGGTCGAACGGCCCCACGCGCTCGCCGATCTCGCCGAACTGCTGCGGCATCCAGCCCGAGTCGCCGCTGTAGTACATGCGGTGCTGTGGCCCATGCAAGCTCCACCCCGCCCATTGCGTGCTGTTGCGTCCCACCACGTTGCGGCCCGAGAAGTGGCGCGCTGGTGTGGCCGTTAGTGCGATGCCGCCAACAGTCGTTGTCTGCCACCAGTCGCGCTCCGTGATGCGGTCGGCGGGGACGCCCCAATAGCGCAGATGGTCGCCCATGCCGAGTGGCGTGATGAAGCGTGTCACTCGGTGCGCCAGAGCTTGCATCGTGCTCGCCTCCAGGTGGTCGTAGTGGTCGTGCGAGAGCAGCACGGCGTCGAGCGGCGGCAGGTCGTCCAGCGCCAGTGGCGACGGGAAGAAGCGCGGCACGCCAAACAACGGCGTCGGCGAGGCGTGGCCAAACACAGGGTCGATCAGAAAGCGGTGGCCATCCAGTTCGAGTAGCACCGTCGAGTGGCCCAGCCACGTCGCACGGACGCCTTCGAACGGCTCGGTGTAGTCGGCGGCTGAGCGCGCCTCGGTGGGGATGGGCGCCGAGGGCTCGCGATTGGGCGAGCGGTCAGAGAACCACCTCGGTAAGATCGAGATGGGATTCGGCTGCGCGATGGGCAGCGGGCTTTGAAACGCGCCGTCGGCGTAGTTGGGCGATGCCGCAAAGTCGGCTTGGCGTGTAGCAGAAGGACGCTGGCCTAGGGCCGTCCAGATGGAGGACATCAAACACGAGGATCAGTGAACAGAGGGCAACTATATCGATTCATAGGATATAAAGTTTCATATTGTGAAATAATCATTTTATGACTGATACGGAATGTGTATATTGTTAATTCATGCATCAAGTCGGCGATTATGAGCGATAAAAAGCAGATTCAAGCCTTTGCCACGCTGCTGCACGGCCTCAGCGTACAGTTTGCCAACGTGACGGCCGAGCATGTTGCTCTGCACGACACCCTCAGCAAGCCGGAGGCGTTGGCCGTGGCGTTCATCGGGGTAGAAAGTTCTGTGCGGATGGGCGCGTTGGCCGATCACCTGGGCGTAGTACAGAGCGCCGTGACGCCACTCGTAGATCGGCTAGAAGCCAGCGGGCTCGTCGAGCGCGTCCGCAGCACCGCTGACCGCCGGGTGTGGCACGTCAAGCTCACCAAAGCGGGGCAGCAAGCGTACGGCGATCACCAGAAGCTGTATGCTACGCTGGCTGCGCGCATGCTTGAGCCGCTGAGCAGCATCGAGCGCGACCTGCTCATCTCGCTGCTCACGCGCATCACCGAGTAGGCACGAAATCGCCGCGGCTTTTCATGCGGCTTTTGCCTGGAATGTCGTACCTTAGACGGGCACCTCTTCCGATGCCCGAGGCGGTACGCGACCGTCGCTCTGTAATCCCTCCACCAACCCTCAGCGGGCACTCGTGCAGACCAAATACATCTTCGTGACGGGGGGCGTGACCTCGTCGCTCGGCAAAGGCATTGTGGCGGCGTCGCTCGGTCGGCTTCTCAAGGCCAGCAACCTGCGCGTTTCCATCCAGAAATTCGATCCCTACATCAACGTTGACCCAGGGACGATGAACCCGTACGAGCACGGCGAGGTGTACGTCACCGACGACGGCGCCGAGACGGATCTCGACCTGGGCCACTACGAGCGCTTCCTCGGCCAGCCGACGTCACAGGCCAACAACGTCACCACGGGCCGCGTCTACCTGGAGGTCATCACCAAGGAACGTCAGGGGCATTACCTCGGCAAGACGGTGCAGGTGGTCCCGCACATCATCGACGAGATCAAGAGCTGGATGCAGCGCCTCGCCGAAACGGGCGAGTATGACGTCGTCATCACTGAAATTGGCGGCACGGTGGGCGACATCGAGAGCCAGCCGTACCTGGAGGCGATCCGCCAGCTGCGCTACGAAGTGGGGCCGCGCAACGCCCTCATCGTCCACCTGACGTACGTGCCGTTCCTGGCCGCCGCCGGCGAACTCAAGACCAAGCCGACGCAGCACTCGGTCAAGACACTGCTGTCCCACGGCCTCCAGCCCGACATCCTCGTGTGCCGCGCCGAGCAGCCGCTAGATGAGGATCTGCGCCGCAAGATCGCGCTGTTCTGCAACGTAGAGCCCCGCGCCGTCATCGCCTCGCTCGATGCCGAGTCCATCTACGAGGTGCCGCTACTCCTCCAAGAGGAGAAATTCGACCAGATCGTGATCGAGCGGTTGGGTATCACCGAAGACCTGGGCAACGAACGCACGCTCAGCGCGCCGCAGATGGATGACTGGATCGATGTGCTGAGGCGGTTCAAGAAGCCGAAGGCGACGGTGCGCATCGCCCTCGTGGGTAAGTACGTGGAGCACCAGGACGCCTACAAATCTATCTCCGAGAGCTTCATTATCACAGGCGCTGCCCACGGCATCGAGGTCGATGTGAAGTACATCCTCTCTGACGACCTCACGGCCGAAAACGTGGCCGAAGCGCTCGCGGATGTGGCAGGCATCCTCGTGGCGCCAGGCTTTGGCGAGCGCGGCATCGACGGTAAGCTGGAGGCGGTGCGCTACGCCCGCGAAAACGACCTGCCGTTCTTCGGCATCTGCCTCGGGATGCAGTGCGCCGTGGTCGAGTTTGCCCGCAACGTCTGCGGCTGGCAGGATGCGCATTCCACCGAGTTCGACCCCGACTCGTCATTCCCCGTCATCGACATCATGGCCGAGCAAAAGCAGATCACCGATAAGGGCGGCACCATGCGGTTGGGCGGGTACGATTGCTACCTGATGGACGGCTCGCGCGTGCGGGAGATCTACGGCCAGGAGGACATTCGCGAGCGGCACCGCCACCGC
>JBCCMF010000205.1:0-8590 GCA_039026435.1 Bacteroidota bacterium | reverse complement strand
TGGGGCGTGCTGAGAGTTTGGAGATGCTGCGTGACTACGCGGAGGCCCGCCCGCAGACCCGCTTCGTGACACGGCTGCTGCGCTCGCTAGACCAGTAGCCACGCAAGCTATGCCTCATCGCTGAGGCCGAGCGCGAGCAGCACCCATTCGAGGTCGGCCTCGCCGTTGAGGCGGTGGACGGCGGGCGGTAACTCAGCCGTTGGGGCCGCGATGGCAAAGGTTGGACGGCCCGCTTCCATGCTCCACGCCATCGCCTTCCACTCGGGCGACTTGGGCGCGGGATCGAGAAAGACGTTGGCCTGGGCGATGGCGGCCATGACGAGGGCGCGCTCGCGGGCGTCGTGGTCGAACGGACCGTGGTTCATGGGGAACGGCGAGATAAGCACGCCTCGGTTGCGCACCGCGAGGCTGACGGTGGGTCGCAAAGTCGGCACCACGTGCATCATGCCGCGGTCGGCTACCAGCACCGACGGCAGGCTGGCGCCATCGCTCAGCTTGCCCACGACGACGTCGAAGCCGCTCCACGCGCTGGTGACGGGCACTGTCTTGTAGTTGAGCAGCAGCCGAACGAGCGTCTGGGACAGCTCGAACGAGTCGTCCACCAGCGGTGGGCTGGCGAAGAGGGCCGTCTTGGGCAGGTGGAGCGTCGGGGCCGGGCCGTAGCTGTAGAGGTACGGCGGGCGCTGGTTCACGGGCAGGTCGCTCAGTCCGCTCGGCCACAAGTGCTCGCTCGGCACCAGCACCTGCACGCGCTTCGGCCGCAGTTCGTCGAGCTCCGTGTTGGCGTGATCGAAGTACGGCGCCATCGCCTCGTCGCTGAACAGCGTGTTGACCAAATCAGATGCTTGCCGGACGCCCTTGAGCCGTGTGAGCACCTGCTCGCGAGGGTAGCGCGTCAGGTCGTCGTAGGTGGGGAAGTGGCTGAGCAGCTTGTTGATGGTCACGCGGCCTACGCCGTCGATGGCGTTGAGCGCGAGGGCAAAGTGAGCAGGCGAGGGCATGGGCGCATCTCGAGTAGACAAGGCTACGCTCGTACCCCGTGCGATGCGTGATGGGTCCCGCTTGTCAGGGCACGCGGCATCTCCGCCCCGGCGTAGATATCACCGCCAAAGCGTCGTACATTCGTGCCGATTTCCTGCTGCCGCGTTGGCTGCATCGCACAGCCCCGACCTCCTCATGTCCTGGATTCATCGCCTCCGGGAGCGTTTGCGCCCCCCAGCCGATCCGATGTATGGCCTCGTCCTCAGCGGCGGTGGCGCGCGCAGCGCGTACCAGGCGGGCGTGCTGCAGTACATCGGCGAGCACCACCCCGACGCGGTCTTCCCCGTGGTGACGGGCGTCTCGGCTGGGGCCATCAACGCGGCGCACCTCGCCAACTTCACCAAGAGCTTCGCCGAGGCCACGCATGCGCTCATGGAGACGTGGACGAACGTGGAGCAGGGCGACATCATCCACTCGCAAGGCACGCTCACCTTCCTCCGTCGGATGCTGCCGTGGGGCGGCAAGGGCGAGGTGCAGCACATCGACGCGATGCGGCACACCAACGAAGGCCTCATCGACAACCGCCCGCTGCGGGAGTTCTTGACGCGGGTGCTCGGTGCCGAGGACGATGGCACGCTGTCGGGCATCGCCGAGAACGTGGAGGCCGGGCGGCTCAAGGCGTGTGCGCTCATCGCGCTCAGCTACACGACTGGGCAGACCGTCTCGTGGATACAGGGTTGCGAGGTGGAGACCTGGGAGCGTGCCAACCGGGTGAGCGTCAACACGAAGATCACGGTGGAGCACATCATGGCGTCGGCGGCGCTGCCGTTTCTGTTTCCCGCCGTGCGTGTGGGCAATGCGTGGTATGGCGACGGCGGCATCCGGCTTACGGCCCCGCTCTCGCCCGCCATCCACATGGGCGCCAACCGCCTCATCGCCGTGAGCACGCGCTACCCGCGCACCCGCGCCGAGGCCAGCATGCCCGAGATCAGCGGCTACCCACCGACGGCCCAGATCGTCGGGCAACTGATGAACGCCATCTTCCTCGACACGCTGGAGCAAGACATCTTCATGACCGAGCGCATGAACCTGATGTTGAAGCACGTGCCCCGCCGCGAGTGGGACGGCATGGAACCGCTCCGGCTGCTGCTCATCCGTCCCTCCCGTGACATCGGCCGCATGGCGTCCGACTATCAGCTCAACATCAGCGGCGTCCTCGGCATGCTCACGCGCGGCCTCGGCAGCGACGAGACCAAGAGCCCCGACTGGCTCAGCATGCTCCTCTTCGACCCCGCCTACATGACCGCCCTCGCCGAGATCGGCTACAACGACGCCAAGACGCAACGCGACGAGATCGACCGGTTCTTCGCCGATTAGCCGTCAGGCGGGCGGCGCGGACGTGGCCTATGACATGATGGGGCAAATTCGTATCATACGGCGCATTGCGTGATCTGCCTCCAGCCACCATGTGGGCTTCTCGTTCCTCTTTGCTGCGGTGTTTCGGGCTCGTGGTAGTGGTTACCGCTACCATGCAACAGGGCTGGGCCCAAGCGCCTACCGCCGTTGATCGTGGGGCCTCGGAGGTGGCGCCGGGCTATCTGCTCAAGCAGTGGGGCGAAGACGATGGGCTACCCCTCGGAACGATTGAGGCGCTGCAACAAACCCCAGATGGATATCTGTGGCTTGCTACGGAGAACGGGTTGGTCCGCTTCGATGGACATCGGTTTACCATCTATTCTCCAGCCAATACCTCCGCTCTCCAAAGCAGCCGCATCCAAACCATTGATGTAGATGACCGAGGACGACTCTGGGCCTTCACCGACCGCTTAGCGTTGGTGCGGTATGAACACGGCATCGTAGAGAGTGCCTATGGCAGCCCCGGTACACGAACGAGCATCGTGTCTAAGGAGACTGGTGCACGCCGCCTCATCTTGGCTGCCGACACCGTGTGGCTAGCTACCGATGATGGGGTGATGCAGCAGATTGACGGGCAGTGGCAGGCCGTGGTGCCGGGGCAATTGCAAGGCACGCCGTGGGCGCTGTTTCGAGACCAGCAGCATCGCCTATGGGTAGGGATGTACAGTGGCCATGTCTACACCGTGGCGCCCAGTGGGGAGGTGGAGCGCTATGGGGCTGCTGAGGGGCTCCCGAACGACGATCAAATCCGTGGCTTCGTCGAAGACGGGGAGGGCGCGATCTGGGTTCGGTACCGAGGGGGCTTGTACCGGCTGGGGGACGCAGGGACGTTCGAGCACATGTATGTGAACCGAGTGGGGCATGACAAGCGGTTTCCGAATGTGCGTCTACATCCGCAAACGGGGCAGCACTACGTAATCATCGACTCTACCGGGTGGCAACCGATGAGCCGAGTAGACCAAGCCCAGGGGCTGCCCGCTCGCACCGCACCGCTGAGCCGCAAGCTGGAGGCGCGGGATCGTGCCGATGGCACATATCGGTTCATTCCGAAACATGCGCGTGTCCCGCTGCTGAACGTAGCGTCATGGCCCGTATGGGATCACGAAGGCAACGCATGGACCTATGCCGGAACGGGTGTTCAACGAAACGGGCAACCTGTGGTCGATCTGGGATCTCCTATTACGGCCCTGCTCATTGACGAAGCCAACAACGTGTGGCTAGCCTCAGGTGCCGGGCTCGCTCAACTCCGGGCCACGCCGTTTGTCACGCCCCTCTGGTCGCGGCAGCAGAAGCGCAAAGTTACGGCATTGACGCAGGCACGCGACGGCACGCTATGGGCCGCCTTGGGGCGCGATCGGTCACGGGGCTTTCCGGTGAGCCAACTGGTGCGTTGGACCAACGATCATGTACGTAATGCGCCGCTCTATTTAGGCAATCGCGTCCAGTTCCAAGGGCCGCGCTACATCCCCAACAAGAACTACCAGCGCCGCGTGGGCCCTGGCGATGACATTTGGCACCTCTACTTCGATCCAAACGATCAGCTTCGGGTAGGCACTAACTTTCAGCCCTGCTTGGTGCAAGGGCAGACATGTACGGTGGAGGAGTGGGCGCCCGTGCCAGCCAATCTGTACGAGAACGCGGCGGCGATGCATCATGACCGGGCAGGGCGGTTCTGGGTGGCCACGAAGTGGGGACTCATCGTTGGGTGGCCGCAAGAGGAGGGCGGCTACCACTGGCAGCGCTTCACCACGGAGGATGGCTTGCCGGTGTTCTGGCTGCGCACGCTGCTCGAAACGCAAGAGGGCCACCTGCTGCTGGCCACTTCGGGTGGTGGTCTGGTTCGCATCGACTCGGTCACAGCGCCGCCCGCCTCCGGCAGGGATGGTCATGTGCGCTTCTCGGTGCTTAATCAAGCCCACGGCTTGCCGTCGAACATGGTGGGGGCGCTGCATGAGGATGCAGAAAGTGCAGTGTGGATGGGACTAGGCAACGGGGCCATGTGTCGGCTCGCCGAGCAGCAGCGTGGTCGCTCGCTCGCCGAAACCCCGATGGACTGTCTCACCCAGGAGGCAGGGGTCTCGAGCGCCTCCGTGTACCAACTCGTCTCCGATGACTACGGCCGATTATGGAGTGCCACCAGCCAGGGCATCAACTGGCTGGCCAAAGCCGACATCGAGGCCGTGTTTGAGGGCCACGCCGGGCAGGTGATTCCCGTGCAGTATACCGAGGAAGACGGATTGCCCTCCAAGCGGGTCTCTAGCATCGCGCACCCTGTGGCCCTCAAGGCGCAGGATGGGACGCTTTGGTTTGCTACGGAAGGCGGCGTCGCCCAAATTGACCCACGAGAGCTTGACCTTCCGGTCTTGCCTCGGGCGCATATCGAAGCCATAGAAGTCGGAGGGCAGCGCTTTGATCTTCGCGCCCCAGTCCTCTTACCGCCCGGCGAGCGTGATGTGCAGGTGTACTACACGGGCATCGTGTTTCAGCATACGGATGATGTGCATTTCCGCGGGCGCATGGTGGGCTACGACGACGCATGGCGAGACCTTGGGCAGCAGCGTACAGCGTCCTATACGAACCTCGCGCCTGGCACCTATACGTTTGAGGTGCAGGCAGGGCTGGGCGGGCAGTGGAGCCCATCCGCACAGCGCGTGTTGGTACGGGCGCCTCTGGTATGGGAGACGAGGTGGTTCTATGGGCTGCTGGGCGGACTGGGCGTTTTGGGGCTTGTTGGGCTATGGCGTTACCGGGTACGCCACCTCGAAGCGCAGCAGGTAGCGCTGGAGGGGATTGTGGCCGAGCGCACGACGCAGATCCAAGATCAGGCCACCCAACTGGAGCGGCAGGCACACGCGCTAGAGCGCGCTAACACCCTCAAGACGCATTTCCTGGCCAACATTTCGCACGAGTTCCGTACGCCGCTTACACTCACCCTCGGCCCCATCCAGGACCTCTTGCATGGGCATTACACCTCGCTGGAGGAGGCGCAGCCCCACTTCGAGCGGGCCAACCGTAACGGCCAGCGGCTGCTCCGGCTCATCAATCAGTTGCTCGACCTCGCCAAGCTGGATGCGGGTGGGCTAGTGCTACGTCCCCAGTCTACCGACGTGGCGGCGTTGGTTCGAGGCGTGGCTGCGCTCTTTCAGTCGGTGGCGCAGCGACGTCGCATAGCGCTCACCGTGCAGGCACCGCCTGTGCGGCCCTTCGTGGGTGACCCCGACCACATCGAAAAGATCGTCGTCAATCTGCTCTCGAACGCGTTCAAGTTCACGGCAGAGGGGGGAGCCATTACCGTGGCTGTGGCCGGAGCGGGCGAGATGCTAATCCTGACCGTGGCAGACACCGGGGTGGGCATTCCCGAAGCGGCGCTCCCCCACCTATTTGATCGCTTCTACCAAGTGGATGGCTCCACCCAACGGACGAGCGATGGCACGGGCATCGGACTGGCCTTAGTGAAAGAGCTAGCGGTGCTCCACAGCGGCACCGTGACAGTGGAAAGCCGTGAAGGCGAGGGGACCTGTTTTGAGGTCGTGCTGCATTCCCAGAAACAGCCCGACGATGAAAACGATGCTATACCTACGCTGCCTGCGCTAAGCGAGGGGATGCCTGCGTTGCATGGCGATGGCGGTGCGCCAGTGGAAGAGATGGGGCTCTGGGATGATGACAGCGTTGCGGCCCTAGCCCAGGCTACATCCGGTGCTCGCGTAGCAGACGATGATGCGATGGTGGTGCTGCTGGTAGAAGACCACGCCGACCTGCGCGCCTACATCCGCAGCCACCTCGATCCGGCCTTTACGCTGCTGGAGGCCGCCGATGGCCAGGCGGGCTTGGCGCTGGCGCAGACCCATGTGCCCGACCTCATCCTCAGCGATGTGATGATGCCACGCATGGATGGCCTCGACCTGTTGGACGCCTTGCGCGCCGACCGCCGCACTAGCCACATCCCCGTCGTGCTGCTCACCGCCCGCGCCGACGTAGAGAGCCGGATGGCAGGCTTCGAGCGCGGCGCTGAGGGGTATGTGCCGAAGCCATTTCACGCCGGAGCGCTGCAAGCCCAAGTGCGCGCCCTCATCGAGCAGCGCCAGCGGTTGCAGCAGGTTTGGGCTACCACATCCACGTCTCAACTGGACGTTAACGCAGGGCCTGATTACCCAGCGCTGCCCGAGCGTGAGCAGCAGTTCGTGGATGAGGTAGACGCGGTATTGCACGCTAATCTTGCGCAGTCGCAGTTCACGATGGATGACCTGGCCGATGCGATGACCCTCACGCCCAGGCAACTCCGTCGCAAGCTGCGTGCGCTCACCCACGAGCGTCCCAATGAGCGTATGCGCCGTTTTCGGCTCGAAGCGGCCTGCCGCGCACTACAACAGCAGCCCGAGAGCATCAAAGTGGTAGCATTCGAGGCCGGTTTTGGTAGCGTGGCCTACTTCTCAAAGCAGTTCAAGGCCGCCTACGGTATGACCCCCACGGCCTATCGGGCGCAGCACCAGGCATAGAGCCTGCGCGGTCGCCCATCATCCTGCTCTACCCTCGGCATGTCCGTTTAGTCATACGGGTTGTCCGTTTTCGACAACGGAAAAACCAGCGAAAACGACGTGATACGGCTAGGTTGACCCTCGTTCGCCAATGTGCCCTCTTGTTGTGCAAGCGCTACATGCCTACGTCACCACATCTCATCCACGATGGACCTCCCCCACGGCTTGCGGAAGCGTGTGCGGAAGTAGCGGCCCTGCATGCGCTGTTTCAGGCGAAAGCACCACCCGCGTCCCAGCAGTCGGTATCGATATCGCGACCTGTAAAGCCGCCTGAGCAGATCCCCAGTTGCACACCAGCCGACTGACAGCTTCTCAGTCTGCTTCCTTCCAACCCACATCCGTCTCGTTCATGCACGGTTCTATGCGTATATCCCATCCGTCTTATCATGGCTGGGCAGGGAAGTTGCCCCCTCATCTGTTTCGCGCGCAGGGCAGGGGGGGCACCGCGCCGCACCGCCTCATCTTGCTCACATGAGGCGTGCGCTAGGCGGCGAGGCTTGCAAGTCAATGCCTCGCCGTGCTAGCGCTAAAATTCCATAGCACTCCTTCGCCATCCCACCTCTTGTCCCTCATGTTGCTTCCTACACAGCCCAGCATCAACAACCGTGCGGGTTACCTGCCTACCGCACCCTGCCCGCTTGCGTCATCGTCGCCGTTGCACGTGCATGTGGATGCCGGGTACGCTGTGCTCTGCCGCTGTGCCAAGGCCCTCTTGCGCCGCGAGAAGCGTGCTCAGCTTACGCCCAAGGCGCTTGTGCACGAGGCATACCTACGCCTGGCCACACGCTGGCAGCACCGCGTCAACGATCAAACGCATGCGATAGCCCTCATGTATCGCGCCATGCGGCAAGTGCTGCTAGACCGCGTGCGCGCGCGGCAGCGTGTAAAACGACCCCAGCCTGGGCAGGTCGTCTCGCTAGAGACGCTCCAGATCGAGCATATGCTAGCGGCTCCGACGTCTACCTGTGCCATGTCCGACGTGCTCGGGCTTTTGGCACAGCGTAGCGCCGCGCAAGCAGAAGCCATCCAGCTTACCTATTTACAGGGGTATACCAATGCCGAAGTGGCTCAGCGGCAACAGGTCTCGTATCGGACGGCTAAGCGCCGTAAGCGCAACGGTCTCATGGTACTACGGCAACTGTTGACGGAGCGACCAAACCATATCGGCTAAGTTCGCGCACGCGGGTTACGCTGAAGGTGGCGACGGGAGGGGACGAATGGCCGCCACACTGGGCGCACCGAGCGGAAGTGTGGCATGGATCACGTGATCGCGCTAGCCGTGTTGACCTGACGCTGCCTCGGCATGTTCGCGTCGTCGGGGTCGCGGCCCAGTAGCTTGTAGACGGCCCGCTCGCCGCGCCACTGCAGCATCGCCAGGGCGGGGTAGCAAGTGCCCCGCCAGCGCGCCGATAATGCCAAACGGGACCACCGTAGATCAGCTGCGGGTACCGCTCTTGCATGGCGGGCAGGATCTCGGCGCGCAGTCGATTGCTGATCTCCTGGCCCGTGACGATGCCCAGGTCCACATCGGCGGTGACAGTAGCGAGGCGTCGGCCCTAGCGACGAGACCAAGGGCCTCGACTGGCTCAGCATGCTCCTCTTCGACCCCGCCTACATGACCGCCCTCGCTGAGATCGGCTATGACGACGCCAAGGCGC
>JBCCMF010000204.1:0-8603 GCA_039026435.1 Bacteroidota bacterium | reverse complement strand
GCCTGGGTGTAGGCATCTAGCGCCTCCTCGTGCCGCGTCAGGTTGTTCAGCAGAATGCCACGACGCATCCACGCATCCGAGGAGAACGGGTACATCTCCAACAAGCGGTCGATCACGCCCAGCGCTTGGCCAAACTCGCCTAGCTCAAAGTAGTAGGTTGCGATGTCCTCCAGCGTCTCCGAGTCAAAGTAGACGAGCCCATCCTGTGCCTCGTACGCGGCGATGAGGTCGCGCAGGTCTTTGGAATGGGAGTCCTCGAAGGGGTCAGGGCCGAAGTCAAACATGCTCATACGCAGCCAGTAAGGAGCTTGGGATGAGGTGAACCCTCCATAATGAGCGGAGGTAACGCGTTCTAAAGCGGTGCGGAGGGAAAAGTTTGGTCGCGCTGGCGGCTCCTGTATGGAGTATACGTGGAGACCATCATGGATGCAAGCCGAGCGATGGTGCGCGGCTGGGTTGTGTTCGTATCGTCTGGGAACGGTGAAGGACAACAGCGTTCACGGCAACAAGCGTTCCAGATGCTCATTTCGTTTGAAGGAATTGACGGCAGTGGCAAGAGCACGCAGGTGCGCCTCGTGGCTGAGCGCCTCACCGCCGAAGGGCATACGCCGCTGCTGGTGCGGGAGCCTGGGGGGACCGTGGTGGCCGAGCGCATCCGCACGCTGCTGCTGGACCCGGCACTGCACATCGAGCCGTTTGCCGAGCTGCTGCTGTTTGCCGCCGCGCGGGCCCAGCTCGTAGCCGAGCGCGTCGTCCCGGCGCTAGACGCAGGCCAGTACGTCCTGTGCGATCGGTTCTTCGACTCGTCGATTGCGTATCAGGGCGAGGGGCGTGGCTTGCAGGGTGGCGCCTGGATGCGGCAGTTTCAAGAGCGCGTAACGGGCGGTGTGGTGCCTGTGCGCACGTACTGGGTGGATGTGCCGCTCGCCGAAGCCCGCCGCCGCCAAGCCCACCGCGACCGCACGCCCGACCGCATGGAAGCCGCCGATCATGCCTTCTACGACCGCGTCATCCGGGGATACAAAGCCTTGGCGGACGCCGAGCCTGAGCGCGTTGTCAGGTTGGATGGGTTGCAGCCTATCGAGAACATCCATGAACAGATCTGGAACGACCTGTGCACCCTCCGCGCAAATGGAACAGCCCTCGCAGGGTCCCGTTGACCATTTACACCAATTGATACCCAGTTCCGATGACGGCTACAGCACACACCGAGATCCAACAAGTCCGCGACGTATTCACGGCCTTCCTGAAGAAGCGCAAGCAGCGGCAGACCCCGGAACGATTCGCCGTGCTGGAGGAAATCTACGCCTCGGGCGACCATGTGGACGCCGATGAGCTGTTCATCCGCATGAAGCAGAAGGGCAGCCGCGTCAGCCGGGCCACGGTGTACAACACGCTGGAGCTGCTGCTAGACTGCAATCTCGTGGTACGCCACCAGTTTGGCAGTACGCAGGCCAAGTACGAGCGCGCCTACAGCTACTGGCAACACGATCACCTCATCTGCATGGATTGTAACGAGATCTTCGAGTTCTGCGATCCGCGCCTGCAGAGCATCCAAGACATGATTGAGGAGATCTTCCAGATGCGCGTGCAGCAGCACGCCCTCAACATGTACGCTCGCTGCACCCGCCAGCAGTGCCCCAACCGCTGCGGTGAGACCGCGATGGCCTAATCTCCGGTTTCGGATCGCAGTTGCTCCAGGAAACCACGGAGAAACGCGGTGCGCCGCTCGGCCTCGGCGCGCCCTGCGGTCGTCTGCATCGTGTCGGCGAGTGTGATGAGCTTTGTGTAGACGTGGTCCAGCGTGTACGTGCGGTCGTCTGGCGAACGCCGCTCGCAGAACGGATCATTCGAGGCATAGAGGGGGCGATCCAACGACGTGCCGACGGCAATCATGCGAGCGAGGCCGATGGCACCCAGCGCGTCCAGGCGGTCGGCGTCTTGCACCACTTGCGCTTCCAGCGTGCGCGGCGCGATGCCTGCTGAGAAGCTGTGGGCTTCGATGGCGTGATGGATCGCATCCAGATGTGCTGCTGGATAGGCGGCTTCTCGCAAGAACGCGACAGCGCGGTCGGCGGCGGCGCGTGAGGCAAGGCGGCGGTCAGGGTGGTCTTTCGGGAGCGTCAAGCAGTCGTGCAGCCAGGCCGCAGGCACGACGACGGCCAGCGCGGCACCTTCCGCTGTGCTGATACGCTTGGCCATGCTGACCACACGCCGCAGGTGCGGCAAGCCGTGCGCCGCATCGGGCGGGTCAGGCTGCTGCGCTAAGAAAGCGATGAACCGCGACTCCCACTCCGATAGCGTCATCGCCATAGCCCCAGAGCGCGGGAGCCTAAGATCGAGCCCCGAATCACGCGTAGCGCACCCACTTGACGAGGTCTTTGATTGTGGGCTTCTTGCCGTACATCAGGATGCCGACGCGGTAGATGCGGGCACTGACCCAGATGGCGCCGACGAAGGTCGCAATCAGCAGCCCGACGGAGGCCAGCAGCTGCCACAGAGGCACCTCGGTCACCGCCAGCCGCACCACCATCAGCAGCGGCGAGAAGAACGGGATCAGCGAGGTCACGACGGCGAGCGACGTGTTGGGCGCCTCGGCCACCGGGAAGATGAGCGCGAATGCGATGATGACAGGCATCATCAGCGGGATCGTGAAGCCCTGCGCATCTTGGATCTGATCGATGCTTGATCCTACGGCCGCGAAGAGACTCGAATACAAGAGGTATCCGCCAAGGAAGTAGACGAGGAACCAAACGAACACGCGAATTGGAATCTGCGGAATCTCGAACCCGACCGCTTGCTCCATCATCTCAGCCTGGGCCGCCGCGGCTTCCTCCGGCAGCTGATCGCCCATTTGCTCCACCATCTCCGTCTGCGCGGCTTGCGCCTGCTCCATGATCTCATCGGTATCCATGAACGACGCCACCGCGACTCCGGCGAAGGCCGTGCCGCCCACCAAGATCAGAATCCAGATGGTCGCCTGTAGCAACCCGGCCAGGCCGATGCCCAGCACCTTGCCCATCAGCAGTTCGAACGGCTTGACGGAGGACACGACGACCTCGAGGACGCGGCTCATCTTTTCCTCGACTACGCTCTGCATCACCATGCTGCCGTAGCCGAGCATGAAGATGTACAGCAAGAAGCCCATCACGAAGCCGACGGCGGTGTAGAAGCCCGTGTTGCCTTCGGTCTCGCCGGTGCTGCTCAGCTTGAGCGCATCTACGCCGATGCGCGTGCCGAAGATGTCTTGTACCTCGTCCGGCGCATCGATCTGTGCGAGCCTGTAGTTTTCCACGGCCCGCGTGAGCCGCCGACCCACTTGGTTGGTGAAGGCACCGCCGCCGCCCTCAATAGAGAAGTACGACGCATCGCCGCTGCCCTGGAGGGCGCTCTGTGGAATGATCATGTAGGCGTCGTACTCGCCATCGACCACCTGCTGGCGCACGGCGTCCTCGTCGTCGCTGACGCCGACAAACGCGTAGCTGGCGCCGTCATCGGGCTGTATGGCGTCGAGCAAGACCTCGGTGCGGTCGATGACGGCGATAGTACGCTCGGTCTCCTCGTTGCTCTTCATGCCGAGGTACGCCACGAGCCCGATGATGCCGTAGAAGGCGACAAGCAGGATGGGGCCGAGGAGCGTGGTGACGATGTAGCCTTTCGACTTGACTTTGCGCAAGAATTCGCTCTTGACGACGATGCCAATCTTGTTCATGCCGATGCGGTGCTAAAGTGGTACAGATGGGGGAGTGCGGAGGGCGCAATGCAGCGTGCTGATAATGCCGGGTGCTTATGCAGCCTGCTCAGCTTTCTGCTGCTCCACGAGCGTGATAAAGATCTCGTTCAGCGGCGGCTCGCTCACGTCGAACACCGAGAGGTCGTTCAGGTGCGGCATGGCGGCTTTCATCACCTCGATGGGCTTCGTGGCGTTCAGCAGCCGCATCTCGGCGCGGTTGTGGCTGCGCATGCCCACGCGCACGAGCCCTTCGCGCTCCAAGCCGTCGAGGAAGGTGGCGTCGCCGTCGAACTCGATGGTCACCGTGTTGCGGCCGAACTGCCGCTTCACGTCGCGGAGCGGGCCGTTGACGAGGATCTGCCCGTTGGCGATCAGGCAGATGTCGTCGCAGAGCTGCTCCACCTGCTCCATGCGGTGCGAGGCGAAGAGGATGGTGCGGCCGTCGTCCTTGAGTTCGTAGATGATGTCGCGCAGCAGCTCGGAGTTGAGCGGGTCGAGGCCGCTGAACGGCTCGTCGAGGATCAGCAGCGATGGGTCGTGCAGGATGGTGGCGATGAACTGCACCTTCTGCTGCATGCCCTTCGACAGCTCCTGCACCTTCTTCTTCTTCCAGTCGGCGGCGTCGAAGCGCTCCAGCCAGTAGTTGATCTTGGGCTTGGCTTCGGACGCCGACATGCCCTTGAGCTCGGCGAGGTAGACAAGCTGCTCGCCCACTTTCAGCTTCTTGTAGAGGCCGCGCTCTTCGGGCAGGTAGCCCATGCGCTCCTGGCTCCACGGGCCTACGGGCTGGCCGCCCAACGTCACCTGCCCTTCGTCGGGCACGGTGATGTAGGTGATCATGCGGATGGAGGAGGTCTTGCCCGCCCCGTTGGGGCCCAGCAGACCGAGGATGCGCCCTTCTTGGGCGGCGAACGTCACATCGTCTACGGCTGTGAACGAGCCGTAGCGTTTGGTGACATGGTCAACGCGAAGGGTGGCCATAGCACAGTGGAATAAGATGGGGGAGGTTGTGGCGCGCGCCCTGAAATGTAACGGCGACGCGAGGTGCGCTACGGGCGATGGGCAGCGGAAGATACGCGAAGGAACAGTGAAGACAAATCGGCGCTTCGCGGACGTTCTGGATGGTTACAGCAGCGCTCGCGCCTGCGAGGGGATGGGGATCAGGTACTGCTGCTCCAGCACCTCTTCGTGTACGCCAAACAGCCCCGTCCCGCGAAAGTTGACGGCCACGTAGGGGCCGATGATGTGCTTCACCTCGCCAATGCCGTAGTAACTGGGCATCGGGCCGTAGTAGACCAGCTCGCCCGCCTCCAAACCATCTTTCTGCCGCGCCTTTCGGTGAAATGCAGGCACGGCCTGGAGCATCTCCAGACGGTACGGGCTGGCGGCTTTCGGTTTGTTCTTCAACGACATAGCAACGGCACAAACAAGGAAGCGCATGAACGAGGCGCCTAGCCTAAGGTTCGTGCAGCGGCGTCCTGACGGCGGTTGGTTCGAGCGTGCTTGTGTTGTATGTTGACGAAGCGCTCGCCGCGAACAGGCCCACGTTCTCTGGCCGCACCATGCCAAAGTAGCCGCGGCGTCTTACCCTCGCTTCTCGTTCCTGGCCCACGAGCCGCTTGCTCCACAAGGCCACCCTTGCTTCCTCTCTCATGATCACGTACCCCGACAAGATTGCGGACCGTCAGGTAGGCCGCAATGCCCAGCTCTTCGCGCAATCGATAGCCTTGATGGAGACGAAGGAGGAGCGCTTCCCATACCTGCGCATCCTGCTCAGCATCCTGGAGCTGGCGCATCCGGAATGGAACCAAGCGCCCAACAAAGACCGGCAGATGGCGCTGCTCGTGCGCCGCCTGAGCGACAAGCGGCTCGACCTGGAAGAGGTTGCCGAGATCGTGCGCCTCCGCGACGAGGAGCGCGGCTATTACTACGACTGATACCTGTACGACGACTGACGCCTGCTGTTGAGCGGGCTCGTTGGCAAAGGCTGGTACAAACGCAAAGCGGGTCGGAGACCGTCGGTCCCCGACCCGTGAAAGGTCGTAATCAGAAGTGGCGTACTCGTCAGCCTCTGACGGGTATGCTTAGTTTGCCGAGAACGGCAGCGAGCTGTGGTGCAGCGTGATCTTCAGAGCGCCGCTGGCGTCACGAGCGTAGCCGAAGGAGTATTCTACCTTCGTCTCGTTGCCTTCGGTGTTGGTGAAGTAGTAGTTGCCCATCGCTACGGCCATGTCACCATCTTCGTCGATGATGGTGCCTTCGTTCTCCCAGCGCACGTTCGTGTACGGTGCAATAGCGAAGCCATTGTCTTCCGTGCCTTCCGTACCCACGAAGTAGCTCAGCGCCTCGTCGAAGTCGCCACGGAACTGATCTTCGGCAGCTAGCGTCGGCTTGAAGAGCACGGTGGCGCCGTCTACATAGTGGTAGAACTCACGCACGTGGTCGGCAGCTACGGCGCGGTAGTCTTCGCCGTTGGTGAAGGCGTTGCCAATCTTGACGATGCCATTGCCCCAGGCCTGCTGGGCGGTGGCTACATCTTGTGCCGTGATGGGCACAGCAGCGAGTTCGCTGGCTTCAGCGACGTCAGAGCCTGCGTTGCTGAAGGCGAGCATGCCGAAGGCGAAGAGGGCGAGGATGGGTACTACGAGTAGTTTTTTCATAACGGTTCTCCGAACCCGGGCACTAGCGTTGTGCTAGGCGCGGTGTTCACTTGGGGTATAAGGGTTTTTCCGGCATGTTGCACATTGCACCACAGCTAGAGTGCGAGAGGCTCAACTAAGTGGCCTCGGATGCGGGTGCGATGTGAAACACGAGGAGGGTGTGACTGTCACAAGATGTTGGGATGTCGCAGACGGTGGGCGGCGCTCAGGCCGCCCCCATATCTCGCACCACCAAGATGGCCCTCCAGGAAGCGAGGGGGCACATCGCGTCGTGTACGTTGTGCCTGTACGTCGAGGTAATCAGCTGCATGAGTGCAGGCTTTTGGAGTGGAACCGCAGTAAAAACCCCGTCACGATTTGGCGTGTTTATGCTAAATGTGAACGAGACGTCTGTGACTTGTGACGGGATTGCGACATCGGAATGCGTTATTTCCCGATTTACGCCGCCTTCATGAACGTGCCAGGAAATTCCCTACACGGCAGCTGGGCACGAACAGCGTAGCTAGAGCGTTACGCCCATCCCATCCACCTTCGCTACGCCGCTGTGGCTACTACCGACGCTGCCCGCCGCTTTCTCGACCCCGTGGTCATCTCGCGCCTCAAGAACATGGAGATGCGAGCCCGGCTTATCGTAGAGGGGTTCATCACGGGCCTGCACAAGAGCCCGTATCACGGCTTCTCCGTCGAGTTTGCCGAACACCGGCCCTACAACCCCGGCGATGAGCTGAGGCATGTGGATTGGAAGGTCTACGGCAAGACCGATCGCTACTATGTGAAGCAGTACGAGGAAGAGACGAACCTGCGGCATTACGTCGTGCTGGACACGTCGCCGTCGATGCGGTACAAGCACGCGGGCGATGTGACGAAGCTGGCGTACGGCAGCTACCTCGCGGCATCGCTGCACTACCTGATGCTCAAGCAGCGCGACGCCACGGGCCTCATCGCCTTCGCCGACGGTGTGCACACGCTGATGCCGCCCAAGAGCCGCCCGAGCTACGTGCAGCAGCTGCTGGTGCGGCTGGAGCAGATCCACAACAAGCCGCCCGGCGAGGAGCGTACCAACGCCGCCGCCGTCCTCGACGAGATCGCCGAGCGTATCTCGCGCCGCTCGCTCGTGGTCATCATCACCGACCTCTTCGAGAATGTGGGCGAGCACGAGCAACTCCTCAAAGCACTGCGCCACCTGCGGCATCGCGGGCACGAGGTGCTGGTGTTTCACGTGCTGGAGTCGGCGACGGAGCGGCAGTTCCGCTTCCCCGATGTGCCGATGATCTTCCGCGACATGGAGACGGGCGAGGAGATCACGCTACAGCCTGCGCAGTTGCGCGCCAACTACGCCGAGGCCGTTCAGCTCTTCAGCGACGACTTCCGCCGACGCTGCCGCGAGCACAACATCGACTTCCTGGAGCTCGACACGGCCGAGCCGTTCGACACGGCGCTGCTGGCCTACCTCAACAAGCGCAAGACGCTGGCGTAACGCAGCGTATCGCTACGGCGCTGGATTATGCGGCCGTGCGATACGTGTGCAGTACCTCGGGGCTGTGCGTCGTGTGCTTTAGGTTGAGCACTTCCTGCTGCAAGGAATCAGTCACATCGCTCAGCTCCCGCGTCGCCCTGTTCATCTCTTCAACGGCTGCTGCCGTGCGGGTGGCGCCTGTCGAGATGGTGTCGATGGAGCGCCCAATTTGTTCGCTCGTGCTCGACTGTTCCTCGGTGGCAGCCGCGATCTGCGTCACCACATCGACCGTCTGGGTGGTGGCCTCCACGATGCGTTCCAATGACGCCCGCGCTTTATCGGCCAGCGTGAGCCCTGCGGCCACCTCGGCTTTGCCTGACCGGATGGCGGTGACGACCTGATCGGTCTCGGCCTGGATGGAGCCTACCATCTCGCCGATCTGCTTGGTAGCGCCTGTGGTACGCTCGGCGAGCTTGCGCACCTCGTCGGCCACGACGGCGAAGCCCCGGCCTTGTTCGCCCGCGCGGGCCGCTTCGATGGCCGCGTTGAGCGCCAGCAGGTTCGTCTGGTTGGCGATGTCTTCAATCACCTGCACGATCTCGCCAATCTGCGCGCTGGACGCGCCGAGCTTGCGAACGCTTTCCGCCGCGGAGCCGACGACGCGGGTCACCTGCTCCAGCTTAGCACGGGTCTCGGTCATGACCTGCCGGCCAGCTTGTGCGGCTTGCTCGCTGCCCGAGGCACTGGCGGAGGC
>JBCCMF010000203.1:0-8664 GCA_039026435.1 Bacteroidota bacterium | reverse complement strand
TGCCGATGAGCAGCGTCTGTGCGCTCGCGGATGCCCGCTTGGGCGTGTCGGCAATCTGCCCCGCCACGCCGCGTTCGAGATGCCGCCACACGACGGCTGGAATGGCCTGTTGATGGGGTAAGCTGTTGAGGATGGCAAGCGCCTCGGCGTAGGTGGTGGGGTAGGGTATGGTGGGACCGCTGGCGATGGCGCTGAGGTCGTCGCCGATGACGTCGGAGAGGACGAGAGCGAACCGTTCGGCGGGCGCAGCCGCCTCGGCGAGCCGCCCCCCCTTGATGCGCGAGAGGTGCTTGCGGACAGTGTTGATCGCGTGGATGGGCACGTTGCCGTGCAGCAACGCGCGGTTGGTCGCCTGGAGGTCGGGCAGCGTGAGGCCGTCGGCGGGCGCCGTCCACAGCGCCGAGCCGCCGCCCGAGAGCAGCACGAGCACGAGGTCGTCCTCAGTAGCTGCCTGGGCGAGAGCCAGCGCACGCTCGGCTGCGTCTGCGCTGCCTGCATGCGGCACAGGATGCCCTCCGGCGATCAGCGTCACCCTCTCAGTGCGTGGCGCATCGGCGAGGTAGGCGTCGGGCACGACGGCGACGCCCACATCGAGGCGACTGCCAATCTGGGCGTGCAGTGCTGCCACCATCGCCGCACTCGCCTTCCCGGCCGCCAGCACGACCACTCGCCGGTACTGATCCAGCGGAAGCGATACGCTGGCCTGCCAGTCGAGGGCGTCGAACAAGCGCGCGGGGCGCACGCGGTCCACGGCGGCGGCGAAGATGGCCTGCGCATCGGCGGCCAAGCGATCCGGCGTCATGCGGCACCCCGTGCGTGGTCAAGCAGCTTATCGGTGCGAACGGACGCTGAGGCAAGGCGTAGGGTCATGGTGCGGTGGATTGGGCCATACTTTACGGCGTAGTATAGCCATCGCAGCCATCCTGTTCACCCTTGCTGCTGTCTCCCATGCGCCTTCCGCGTTGGCTTGGGCCCGCCGCCCTGCTCATCCTCCTGGCCGCCACCCCCTCGCTGCCCGACTACCCGCAGGGCTACTTCCGCTCGCCGCTCGGCATCCCGCTCTTCATGTCGGGCAACTTCGCCGAGATGCGCGCCAACCACTTCCACGGCGGAGTCGACTTCAAGACCAACGGCCGCGAGGGCTACCGCATCTACGCCGCCGCCGAGGGCTACGTCTCGCGCATCGCCGTCTCGCCCTCAGGCTTCGGCAACGCGATCTATGTGGCCCACCCCAACGGCTACACCACGGTCTACGCCCACCTCAACCGCTTCGCCGAACCGTTCCAAGACTACGTACGCAGCGTACAGCACGAGCGGCAGGCGTTTCGCGTCAACCTGTACCTGGAACCTGGGCAATTTCCCGTGGAGAAGGGCGACATCATCGCCATCTCGGGCAACTCCGGCAGCTCCACAGCGCCACACCTCCACTTCGAGGTCCGCGATACGCCCACGCAGGAGCCCATCAACCCCGAGCTCTTCGGGTTCGACATCCAAGACACCACGCCGCCCCGCATCTACGCCATGCGCGTCTACGCCGCCGACGCCAGCAGCTTTGCGCGGATCGTCTGGGCCGACGGCCGCACGCCCACCGTCGTCAGCCGCCACCAGCCTGCCACGATCGACGCCACGGGGTCGAACGGGCAGTTCAGGCTCGATAGCGTCCAGCGGATCGAAGGCGCGGGGCGGCTCGGGTTCGCCGTGCGCACACACGACTACCACGACGGCTCCTCGAACATCCTCGGTCCGATGACCATCCGGCTAGATGTGGATGGCGAGCGGCTGTTTGAGTCGACGAAGGAGCGGTTCAGCTTCGACGAGACGCGGCAGCTCAACGCGCACGTGGACTATGCCATGCGGCACCACACGCGGCGCTGGTTTGAGCGCAGCCACCTGCTGCCCGGTAACGCGCTCAGGATGTACGACACGCGCGAGGGCGGCTTCCTGAACGTGGATGGCGGCCTCAGCCACGCCCTGCGCTACCACATCGAGGACGTGCACGGCAACACCGCCAGCCTCCGCTTCACCGTCGATGCCAGCGCCGAGCGCCCCGCGCTACCTGGCGCGCCCGAGCACGACCAGGTGCTGCCGTACAACCGCCCGTCGGCGTTCCGCACCGAAGAGGTGGTGGTGGCGTTGCCCGACGGGGCGTTGTACGAAGACCTGTGGTTCGACTACGCGCGCGAGGTGGGCGCGGGCGCGACCCTCTATTCGCCCATCCACCACCTTCATCGGCCCGATGCGCCCCTCCAGAAGGCGATGAGCGTGTCCATCGCCGCGCCGATGCTGCCTGCCAGCTTGCGCAGTAAGGCCGTCATCGCGTCGGTCAACAGCCGGGGCGAGCCACGTGGCTCCATCGGTGGCACCTACTCGGATGGCTTTGTGCATGCCCGCACGCGCAGCTTCGGCGCCTACGCCGTCGCCAACGATACGGAGCGCCCCACCATCGCCCTGCTCAACCGCCCCGCTGGCGCGGACTTCCGGGGCCGCGAGTCCATCAGCTTCACCATCAAAGACAACCTCGCGGGCATCGACCGCTACGACGGCTTCGTAGATGGGCGCTGGGTACTGTTCGCGTACGATGCCAAGCGCAGCCGCATCACCCACACGTTCGACGACCGCACGCCGCCGGGCCCTCGCACCCTCGAACTCACCGTCGTGGACAACGTGGGTAACACCGCCACCGAGACGCTCCGTTTCACCCGCTGAACACAGGCACAGGTTTACAGCCGCACGGGTTGCGCCGATACTTAGCGCATGGCATCCTGAGTCCGGTAGTGGCCACCCCGTATGACGTACTACGACCTTAAATCTCATATCGACGGCTTGCTCGAGCTGACGGGGCCGCAAAGCACGCTGGTCAAGTTTTTGTTTATCATCACCCGAGGCTTTGAGCGCATCACGGTGTCGATGACAGAGAGCCTGTTCCTGCAATCCCGGACGATCTATGGGCGCAACCACGTGGACCTGCGCGACGAGCTCCTCGCGCTCCGCAAACAAGCCGATGCCTTCCCCATCGGCCGCATCTTTCACGAGGTCCACGACCTGCGCGAGCGCATCGCGACGATCCAGGAGACCATGAACGACGACCGCTTCGAGGTGCTGGGCAGCCTGCGCGAGGAGCTGGGCTACTTTTACTCGTCGTACGAGACGTTCATGCGCGGCACCAACTCCGACGACTTCAGCATGGTACTGCTGCGCGGACGGCTGGTGTACGAGCACATTGCGAGCATGCGGCGCAGCCTACGCACGCTGCGCAACTTCTTCGACCTCACCCCCCAAGTGCGTGGCAGCGAGCGCTTCTTTTCGATCTTTGCCGATTATGACGGGTCCTACGCCCTGCTCGCTCCCAAACTGAGCGCGCTGCAGGCGGCCTATGGCGAGTTGTGCAACTTGATGAGCATCGGCGAGACGGCCTTCCCGCTCCGGTTGCAGAAGATGGAGGCGCCACCCATCTGGATCTCGGCGGTGGGGCATGGCCACGTAACCGCAGTGCTCACAGCCACGCTTGAGCGCTTCGCCGACCATTGGTACCGGCATTTCACGGGTACGGGCACGCCTACGCTACCTTCGGATCGCGTCATCAACACGCAGATGCTAATCGATCTGGCCAGCGAGTTGGAGCGCCGTGGCTATAACCGGGTCGCGCAGGACCAGAGCCAGCTCAAAGCGACGGCGCTGCACCTCATCCAGTGCTACTTCACCTTCCTCGCCGCTGTGCCCAGGATCGTGCTCAACGACGCGACGGTCGCCGTCCGCGACGCTGCACGGCAGCAGTACCTGGAGCAAAGCACAACTATCCAGGGCGATCTTCACCACCTGATGCTCCCGGCATCGGCGCCCCCACCGGCACAGGCGGCCTGAGCGCCCGACTGAGGCGCTACGCACGACGGCGCGCCCTGCCGAACGTGGCGGATGGCGTGGCGTATGCGCGCAGCATGTTTGACCATTGCTCCTCCTCCCGCCATGCCTAGCTCACCACCGCTTTTCGTTGGGGTTGACGCTGGCGGCACCAAGACGATGCTCTACGCCGCGACCGCAGACGGGCAAACCCGCTTCGAGAGCCGCAGCGGCCCGGCCAACCTGCGCGTCCAAGGCATCCCGAGTGCCTATGCCACCATCACCGCGCTGGTTGAGGAGGCGCAAGACACGCTGGACCTGCCACTCGGCGGTCTCTGCGTCGGCGCGGCAGGCGCAGGCGATGCCGTGCTACGCGCCGCGCTCCATCATCGACTGCAGTATTGGTCGTCTGCGCCCCTTACGGTGACCACCGATGCCGACATCGCCCTACACGCCGCGCTGGGTACCCAACCGGGCTACCTCGTCATCGCGGGCACGGGCTCCATCGTCTACGCGCGCGCTGCCGATGGCCGCATCCACCGCGCGGGCGGGTGGGGGCGGGTGCTCGGCGACGACGGCAGTGGCACGGCGCTGGGTCAAGCGGCATTCCGGGCGGTAGCGGCGGCGTTTGACGGCGGCGCTGACACGCTCCTCACCGCGCTGCTACGGCGGCGGCACCCGGCACAGCAGCTTGCCGACGTGCTCGGCCTCGCCTTCGCGACGCCGTCCCTGGCGGTCTTTGCCCCGCTCGTCTTCGAAGCGGCCGACCAGGACGATGCCGTCGCGCTCGGCATCATCCGCCAGGGCACAGCGCTGCTTGCGGCGCATGTGCTGCGGCTCGTCCAGACGCAGCCGTCTATTCCACGGCATCTCTACCTGACCGGGGGCGTTACCGAGCAAATCCGGTTCCGTAGCGCCCTACAGGACGCCCTCGGCGGCGCCTCGGCAGGGTGGCAGCTGGCACTCGCCGCGACCGCGCCCCAGCAGGGAGCGTGGGCCATCGCCGCCGCGCATGGCGCGACGCAGCAGGCTTGACATCATCGTGCGGATTCGTTCTTTTGATGCCCTCCCCTCTATCGATGTCCTCTGCCCATGCCCAACGATACGCCTGCCCCCTTCCGCCGCCGCGTGCCCTTTCTCATCGCCACCATCCTGTTTGTCGTCTCGGCAGGCGATGCGTTCAGCCAGGGCCGGGTAGCGGTGGGCTTGCTGAGCGTCGTAGTGGGAGCCCTCAACCTGGGCGCCGCGCGGGGACGCACACCGCTGACGCGCTACAACGAGTTGGGGCTGTTCATCGGCGATGCCTGCGTGGCGCTCGTGACGGGACTGCTGGCATGGCGTGATGGGGCGGAAGGGGTACACTACGTGTGGTTCATCGCCAGCGCCGCCTACCTGATTGGCGCAGCCGTGCGCTACCGGAGACACGCCCCCGAGCAGTCAGGATAGTGCGTGTGCGGGCAGCCGATCGACGTCGATGAAGCCGTCGTAGTACGTCTTTTGGAGATCGAGCCCTTGGGCACGTACGAGATCGACCACGTCGCGTCCCGTCACCACCTGCTCGGGCGGTCGCGCCCCGCCGCCGCCCGCTGCCCTGCCGCTGGCCACCAGATCGACGATGGCCGCTGTCGGGATGCTGATGACGCGCCGGATGGCCATGTCGCCTTCGTTGTCTGCGGTGTCGATGAGTTCGTAGACGAGCGACTTCTTGGCGCCTTCGCGAACGCCGTGGACAACGATCCGCAACAGCGCGGCATCCTCAAAGGACCCGCCCAATCGCTTGCGCATGCGGCGCACCAGCACATCGCGATAGGTCAGGTGGGTCCGCACGTCGATGCTCCGGTCTTCGCCCAGGCCCAGGCCGAGCAGAAACTGCATCTGGCTGGCATGGCCGGGCCAGCGGATGGTTTTGTGGTCGAGCGTGCGGACGCGGCCCAGCAGTTGCTCGGTGAGCGTGGCCATCCCTCCAGCCGAACTGAACGCCTCCAGTTGGCCGTAGGGCGCGTCGAAGTAGATAGGCTCCACGTCCGTGAGCGGCTCCACCGTCACAATCTCGCCATCGACGATGCGCTTCGCGGGGCGCGTGTAGTCGCTGATGACCTTCTCTGCCGACCATGACAGCCGGAAGTTGAACGGCGGCTCGGGATGTTGCGGCACCACGCCCACACGGATGAAGGCGGCCTCCACGCTGTCGAACCTGCTGATGGCATGCAGGCACAGCACGTTGGTAAAGCCCGGCGCCAACCCGCAGTTGGGTACGAGCCACACGCCCTTCTCCTGGGCCATCTCGTGCATGGCCAAGATGCGCTCCAGCGTGTCCTCGTCGCCGCCGAGGTCGCAGTAGTGCAAGCCCGTGTTCAGGCAGATCTCGGCGATCACGTCGCGCACGGATGCAGGCAGGCAATTGACCACGCAGTCGCTGCCCTCGATGATGGGCGCCACGAGGCGCTGGTCGCGGGCATCGATCTGGAACGAGCGGAGCTTGGGGTTGCGCACGCGGTCGTGCAAGTCCTGCAGCGCCCGAGCCCCGGCGTCGCACACTTGTATCAGCTCGATCTCGTCATAGCGGCTCAGTTGCTCCGCCACCGCCGACCCAATCTCCCCTGCTCCTATCACCGTTATTTTCATTACGCGCTGTGCCTACTCGTTCAGATGTGTGCCGTGTACCGCCTCGGAAGATACGCCCGATGGCGCCAGCGTGCAGCCATCGTTGTGTTAAACTGCCGTGGCCGACCCGCCACTGATGCGCCGCACGGCCACCGTAGCCACCGCAATCAGCCCCATCAGCAACACGCTATAGGCCGCTGCCGAGCCGAAGTTGTACAGCCGCAGCTGCGCCAGGATTTCAACGCTGATGGGACGATTATCGACGATGTACAGCATGATCGACGAGACGAACTCGCCCAGGGCCGTCACAAAGGTGAGCAGCGTCCCCGCCAGCACACCGGGACCGATGATGGGCAGCACCACGCGGCTGAACGTGCGCCAGAACGTGGCGCCGAGATCGGACGAGGCCTCGGCCAGGTGGTCGTCGAAGTTCTCCAGCGCGGCCATCGTGGCTCGCACCACGAGCGGGATGTGGCGGATGAAGTACGCCAGCGGCACCATCCAGAACGTCCCCACCAGCACCTGCCCCGCCGTGAGCGGCGACGGCGTGTTGAACGTGACGATCAGGTTGACCGCGATGACCGTGCCGGGGATGGCAAACGGTAGCACCGCCAGCACACGCGCCACGTTCCGCCCAATGCCGTGCCCCTTGGTGATGTACAGCGCGGCCACGAGACCGAACACTACGTTGGCCGCTGTAGCCAGCGTGGCCATCTGCAAGCTGTTCAGGATGGGCGCAAGCACATCGGGGTCGGCGAAGAGGGCGATGTAGTTATAGACGGTGTAGCGTTCAGGCAAGAGCTGGTACGTCCAGCTGCCCTCCTCGGCGAACGAGATGAGCACGATGGTCAGCACGGGCAGCAGCAAGAACACCACCAGCCCGATGGCGCCTGCGAACGCCGCGATGCGCAAGCCCGTAGAGCGAATCGGCCGGGGCGGCGGCGTGCTGCCCTTCGTGGCGCGCCCGCCCTGCTGGCGCCAGCCGCTGGCCTCCAGCATCAGCAGGAAGATGAGACAGATGAACGTGAGCAGCGTGGAGACCGTGGCGGAGAGTTCGAGGTTGCCGTTGGTCTTGTAGTTGTAAATCTGCAGCGTCATGAACTGCTCGGTCCCGGCAAACAGCAGCGGCGCCGTGAACGACGCCATTGAGATCATAAACACGAGCAGCGCCGCGCTGATGAGCGCCGGGCGCAGCAGCGGCAGGATCACGCGGTAGAACGTGGTCCATCCGCTCGCCCCCATCCCCGCCGAGGCCTCGAGCAGGCTCCGGTCGATATTGCGCAACGCCGCGGTGACGAACAGGTAGAAGTACACGTACATCGTATAGACGTGGACCAGCCATACCGCCCACAGACCGTCGAAGGCGAAGGGCACCTCGTCCAGCCCGAACAGCAGCTGCAGCCCGCGCGGTAGGATGCCGCTCTCGCCATATAGGAAGAGAAACGCGAGCACGCCTACCAGCGGCGGCAGCGCCAGCGGCATGACGGCCAGCGCCATCAGGAAGCGTCGCATGGGCACCGCGACGCGGTAGAACAGGAACGCCAGTCCGGTGCCCAACACGCCCGCGCCCAACACCGAGTACAGCGCGATCGACACCGAGTTGATGAGCGCCCGCACGTTGGCGGAGCGCCACGAGCTAAACACCTCCCCGATCTGCTCCGTGCCCAAGCCCATGATGAACACGCGCAGGCTGGGGTACAGCACATACGCCAGCAGCACCAGCAGCGTGGGGATGGCTAAGCCAAGGGAGAGACGACGGGAGAGCACAGTACCTCTGGCAGGCAACGAGCAAATCAGACTCTGAAGGTCTATACCCAACGCAGGCAGCGCAAGCGAAGAAGCCTCGCAGGGCCACCACTCTCAGATCGTGAATCAAGTCAGCTCAATACGTTCTTGTGCTATCCTTATGCTAAACACTTGCATATAACTTGCTAAACCCCTACCATTTCAAGAAGTGAGTACCTTAGTAAAAATGAGCTCAGTGGCTCGCCTCCAACGAGAACCCCAAAGCTGTCTCCAGGACGAATAATGTGGCTAAGGTTAGTATCTCTATGCTCTTATGATGACACTAATAATCCTGGAACAGGGTATCCGCCTCCTGATCCACCAGCACCACCTAAACCACCTCCACCAGGTGGGGGAAACCAGGCTTAACTTCTACAGTAGAGTGACAAGCCCAGTTGAGATCCGGCTTTCTCTACTACAATCATTGGTGAGAATGCA
>JBCCMF010000202.1:0-8698 GCA_039026435.1 Bacteroidota bacterium | reverse complement strand
TCCGCTGGTTGTGCTGCTGGAGCCGCCTCTGCCTGCGCGTATTCCGTGGGCGAGCACCCAAACTGCCGCCGGAAACGCCGTGCAAAGTGCTGCACGCTCTTGTAGCCCACGCCGTACGCCACCTCGCTCACGGTGCCCGTGCGCGCTAATAACAGCTGCGCGCCCCGCGCCAGCCGCACCTCGTGCAAGAACGCCGACGGTGACCGGTCTAGCACGGTCTGCATGCGGCGGTAGAGGTTGGTGCGGTCCATGCCCATTGCCTCTGCCAGGGCTTCTACGTTGAAGTGCTCGTCCGCCATGCGCGCCGTGGCTACGTTGCGCAGCTGCTCCGTCCACGCGGCATCGGCCGAGGGCACCTCCGCCTCATTTGCCAGGGCGGCGGTGGGGGCGGGCGGCGAGGCCAGGAAGAGCGCCTGCAGCCGCTTCCGCTGGGCGATCAGGTTATGGATGCGTGCCAGCAGCTCATCCGAGGAGAACGGCTTGGTGAGGTAGTCGTCGGCGCCCACGCCGAGGCCCGCTAGCTTGCTCTCGCTGGAGGCTTTGGCGGTGAGCAAGACGACGGGGATGAACGCCAGCTCGGCGTCGGCCTTGATGGCGCGGCACAACCCGTAGCCATCTAGCTTGGGCATCATCACATCCGAGAGCACTAGATCCGGCATGTGCGCGCGTGCCATCTGAAGCCCAGCTTCGCCGTCCTCCGCTTCCAGCACGCGGTAATACGCGTCGAGGTGCGAGCGGACGTAGGACCGGATCTCGTCGTTGTCATCCACCACCAACACCGTCGGCTGGTCGGCGACCGCGTCACCAGGCGATTCGGCTTCGGTATCAACCGTAGTAGTCTCGGGCGATGTCGGCTGATCGACAACATCAGCGGCTTGGGGCGCTACGGATGGCGCGAGTACGGTAGCAACCTCGACGCGCACGCTGGGCAGCGTCACGGTGAAGCAGGCGCCGAAGCCTACTTCGCTCTCCACGCTGATCGTCCCATCGTGCAACTCCACGATCTCCTTGGCCAGCGCCAATCCGATGCCTGTACCGCTAGCGCGACCGGTGCGCGTCTGGTAGAAGCGGTTGAAGATGTGCTCCTGCTCGTCTTCCGAGATGCCCGGCCCCGTGTCTCGCACGCGGATCACCGCTTGCTCGCCGTCCGCCGCGAGCGTCAGGGCTACATCGCGGCCGTTGGGCGTGAACTTGAAGGCGTTCGAGAGCAGGTTGATGACCACCTTCTCGAAGTGCTCGGGATCAATCGGCGATGCCAGCGGCACCTTGGGCAGGGTGCGGGTGAAGCGGATTTCCTTGCGCTCGGCCAGCGGCACGAACGCCTGCCCGATGCTGTGAAGGTATGGGCCAAGCTCCACATGCCGCGTCTCCATCTCCAGTTGGTGCGCCTCTAGCTTCGCCACATCGAGCAGCTGGTTAACGAGCCGAAGGAGGCGCTGGTTGTTCAGCATCACCTGCTTGATCGGCTGCTTCAGCGTGTCGTCGGGCGTCCCGTAGCGCCCGCGCAGCATGTCTTCCAGCGGCCCGAGCGTAAGCGTGAGCGGCGTGCGAAACTCGTGGCTGATGTTGGCAAAGAAGCGGCTCTTGGCCTCGTCCAGCGTCTTGAGCTCTTCGGCCTGCGCCGCCACTACCTCTAGCGCCTCCGAGAGCTCCGTGGTGCGCTCACCCACCACGGTCTCAAGCTGCCTGCGCTGCCGCTCGATGCGCCACGCGTACCCGCGCATCAGCCCGTACACCAACCCCAGCCCGCTCAGACCGACCAGCACGTAAAACCACCACTGCTCCGTCAGCGGCGGCGATAGCGGGCGAGTAGCGTCGATGCGCGTCACGTCGTAGGCCGTGCCGTGGTAGCCGTTCGGGCCGTGGTCAAGAACCTGCCCACTCGCCGCGACAGCATCCATCGGGTAGTACGCAGCGAGGTCTTCTGCATCGGGCCGCGGTGTGCTGTACATCAGGGACCGGATCTCACGCTCGGTGAGGGCACGATGCCAGATGCTCAGTTCATCCACAGCGCCCATGTAGTGGATGCGGTCGTCGCCGTTCCAGCCCACCCACAGCGGGAAAGGGTTGGAGAGCGTAGCCGTGTCGCCGCGGTAGGTGTAGCGGGTGTCGAGCCGGCCATCCACGTAAATCATCAGGTCGTTGCCTGCCCAGACGTAGGCCACGTGGTGCCACGTATCGTCAACCACGGTGCTCAGCGCCGAGGTGCCCGATGCTACGCCGAGGCCATCGGGGATCGACGAGGGGTCCAGAAATATGGCCGGCGTGCCGGTGAACTGATGGATGAACATCGTGAAGCCGGGCTTCTCCACGCCGGGCACGGGTGGCCCTTTGCGCCGCTTGTCCAACAGCTTGGCGTGGTACATCGTCTCGTCGTGCCGCGTCCACAGCGCGTACGTACGCCCCTCGCCCGCCACGATGTCGAACGCATCGCCGTCGGGGTCGCCCAGGTCGATGTAGCCTGCGTTGCCGAGTTGCAGCGCGCCGTCCTGCGCATGTGCAGGCTCCGTCCAAGATCCGATCAGAAAGACCGACGCAACGAGTAACGCCGCAACGCGATGCATGGATGGAAGAGACACGAATGGCACAAAGGCGGGGTGAGCGTGCACCCAATATACCGCCCGCCCAGCACTTACGTCAGCCGCTTCTCCAGCCGCAGCCGGAAGTCGTTGTAGACGGTGTTGAAGTCGGCTTTGACCACCCGGAAGCCGCAGTGGAGCCCGAGGGTCGTCATGCCGGGGTGCTTGTTCGGGAACGTGTCGTAGGCGAAGTGCCGATAGCCACGATCCCGCACTTGCTCCATCATGACGTCGAGCATGACGCGTGCCAGCCCCAGCCGCCGGTAGGCGGGCAGCACGCCGCCCTTGGCGCTGTAGTAGGTGTGGCGGCTCTCGCGGTAGCCAATCTTGAAGCCGACGGGCTTGCGGTCTACGCTGGCCAACAGCATCATCAGGTCGTCCCGGCTGAAGGTGTTGATGACCCGCTCCTCATCGAAGATCTCGATGTTGAGCGCGCGGATCTGCTTCACGTGCACAAATTCTGCTGCCGCAATGGTATAGACCCGCCCGTCGGGGAAGGTGCCGCGCCGGAGAAGGCGGTGCGGCGGCGATGGCAACAGCTTTGCCATAGAACGGCCTAAAAAGGAAGGCCATCGTCCGAGTAGTCGGGCGGTGGCGGAAGCAGAGGAGGCGCGGGCGCTGGTGGTAGCGCGGGCGCCGATTCCTCCACCAACGTACATACCTCCAGCAAACGTTCCGGCACGTCTGTGATAAACCGGCTCGGGTTGGCCATGTAATCGCCCTGAAAACGGCGATATTGCACCATCGGATAGGTGATAAACAGGTTCTCCTCGGCACGCGTCACGGCCACGTAAAGTAACCGCAGTTCTTCGTCAAGCGCGTCAGGATCTTTGAGGCTGTAGCCCGAAGGCAGCACGCCGTCCAGCGCTTTGATCAGGAATACGGTGTGGAATTCCAAGCCTTTAGCACTATGGATGGTGCTCAGGATGAGCGGCGCTTCGTCGTCCTCGGCGCCCGTTGCATCGAGCGCACTAAGTTCGATCGGATCGAGCGCCAAAGACGACAAAAACGCGTTGCGGCTCGGGTACTGGTCGGCCAATGCAATAAAGTGGTCGAGGTCGTGCTCGCGTTTGGGGTAATCCTCGAAATATTTACGCTTGAGGATCGGTTCGTAGTACTGCAAGACGCCTTCCACCTGCGCCGTGAGCGCCACGCCCGGCTTTCGCAGGCCGCGTAGCATGTGGAAGAGGCGCTTCAGCTCCTCGATGTAGCGCGGCGAATACGGTCGGTCGGCCAGTTGGTAGGGGTCTGCCTCGGCGCTCGTGATCCACTCGATGAGCGTCTGCGCCGTCTTCGGGCCGATGCCTTCCAGCAGCTGCAGGATGCGGTTCCAGGCAATAGCGTCCTGCGGGTTCTCGGCCACCTTCAGGTGCGCCAGCACGTCCTTGATGTGCGCCGCCTCGCTCAGCTTCAGCCCGCCGTACTTGACGAACGGAATCTTGACGCGGTTCAGCTCCACCTCCAGGTCGTACGAGTTGAAGCCGCTGCGGAAGAGCACCGCCACGCGGTTGATCGGGATGCCCTCCTCGCGCAACTGCAGCACCATCTGCGCCACGAAGCGGCTCTCGAAGCGGTCGTCGGGGGCGGGGATCAGCGCCGGGCGCTCGCCGCGCTGCTGATTGGTGAAGAGGCGCTTGTCGTACTTCTGCAGCGCGCCCTGGATGAGGTGGTTGGCGAAGTCGAGGATGGGCTGCGTGGAGCGGTAGTTCTGCTCCAGCTTGAGCACGTGCGTGCCGGGAAACTGCCGGGGGAAGTCGAAGATGTTGCGGAAGTCGGCCCCCCTGAAACGATAGATGCTCTGCGCGTCGTCGCCCACGGCCATCACGTTGCCGTGCACCGACGCGAACGCCTTCACCAGGTCGGACTGCAGGCGATTGGTGTCCTGGTACTCGTCCACCAGCACGTGCCGGATGTTGCCCGCCACCTCGCGGCGTACGGCGTCGTGCGTGCGGAAGAGTTCGAGCGTGCGCGCCAGCAGGTCGTCGTAGTCCATCAGCCCGTGGCGCCGCTTGTAGTCGTCGTAGGCGGCCTGGAGCGTTTGGAGGTCGTCGAGGTAATCGAGAAACTGCGGGTAGTTGGCGTCGAGTACTTCGGCGAGCGGAAGGCCGCGGCCGATGCTGGACGAGAACATCGACAGCAGCGTCTTCTTGCGCGGGAAGCGCTTGCCCTTCTTGTGGTAGCCGTGCGTGGTGCGCAGCACATCGACGACATCGGCGGCATCGCCGGAGTCGAGGATGGTGAAGTGGCTGGGGAAGCCGATGCGCGGCGCGTGGCGGCGCAGGATCTCGGCGCAGAACGCGTGGAAGGTGCCGCCCTGCACCTTCTGGCAGCGCCCGTCCAGCAGCGTGGCAGCGCGCGTCACCATCTGCCGGGCGGCGCGGCGCGTGAAGGTGAGCAGCACGATGTGCTCGGGGCGCGTGCCCGTTTCCACCAGGTACGCCACGCGGTAGACCAGCGTGCGCGTCTTGCCTGTCCCCGCCCCGGCAATCACCAGCACGGCCCCGCCCGGCGCCGTGGCCGCCGCGTACTGCTGCGGGTTCAGCTCGCCCTGGTAGTCGATGCTCAGCTCGACGGGAGCGGGCACCGTGGTGTCGCGCTTGAGGACGAATTTTCGCGCCATGACTCGAAAGCTGTAACCTGGTGACGGGGAGCGAGGTCTATGAAAGAGCAGACGTTGGGTTCGCCCTCAGCTGGCGTATGGTCGTCTCAGGGCTGGATCGGCGTGAACATTCCGTGCCTGCGGCATTAAAATGTGGAAAATCTGCGAACCGATGCGTATGCTTCGGTCAGCGTGTACACCCTGTGTTAGCTCCCCTTTGTTCTTGATGCGCGCCTTTCCCCCGGCTCCTTCCGTCTCCCGTCGCGTGGCGCGCGGCATGCGGGTGACCTGCGTGTTGGCGGGGCTGATGGCATGGATAGGGCATGACGCCTGGGCACAGCGCCCCTTCGCGCTCGACGACCCCTTCTACCGTAGCGAGCAGGCCAGCCGCATCTTCTTCGACGGCTACGCCCTCTCGATGGACCTCTCCTACCGCCCCGCTGGCGTGGCCGACGAGGCCATCAGCGGCGCCGCAAGCGATCCGCTGGCGCTGCGCTTCCGCCTGGACTACCAGCTGCTGGCCCAGTTCGACATCGGCCTCATGGTCGATGCCATCGGCAACAGCACGGGGCGGTCGCTGGCGCTGAGTTGGGTGACGGCCAAGTACTACTGGGGCGTTGATCAGACGAGCTATGCCCTACGCCTGGCCGTGGACCCGTCGCTGAACGCGCTGGTGGGCTTCCCGCAGGTAGACTTGGCGTTTATTTCTACCAACGCCTTTTCGCCGTTCTTCTACGGCGACTTCGCCGTCGGCGTGCGCCGCGTGCGCCTGGGCGTGGAGCAACTGGTGCCCACCTTCACCGAGGTCACCGACGGTATACCCGAGCAGCCGCGTGCGTTCGACCTACTGTACTCGCGTGCACTCGGCTACGAGATCCACCTGATGAACAGCTACAGCTGGGTGCTGGGCAAGTCCGGGAGCAACCTCTTTGCCAGCTTGATCGGCGAAGCCGGGCGCTACGAACTCGTCGAGTCGCCCGTGATGCCTGCTGACGCAGCGGAGGCTGACTTCAGCGCGGCCAGCGAACAGGCCACGTTCACCGCGCCCTACCGAGGCGGCGTCATCTGGGCGCGCTTCGGGATGGAGATCAACCGCCCGAGCTTCCAGGTCATTCCGTTCGTAAGCCTGCCCGCCCACCAATGGACGCTCAGCGACGGGACGTGGGAGCGCGTGCAGCCGAAGCTCGGCTTCCGGTTCCTCATCCGCTGAGCACGCCTGTGGTTCTGGGTATTATATCCGACACGCACGGCTACTTTCACCCGGCGATCCCTGAGATGCTGGGTGAGGCCGATGGCATCTTGCACGCTGGCGACATCGGCACGGAGGAGGTGCTCGATCAACTCGAAGCCCTTGCCCCCACCCGCGCCGTCTGGGGCAACATCGACGGCCAGCCGCTGCGCCGCCGCACGCAGGAGCATCTGAAGATTGAGGTGGAAGGGGTCAAGATCTGGATGACACACATCGCCGGGCGCCCGGGACGGTGGCAGCGCAACATGGGCGAGCGGCTGTGGCACGATCCGCCCGACCTGTTCATCTGCGGCCACAGCCACATCCTGCGCATCGAGCGCGACAAAACCATCAGCAACATGCTGTACATCAACCCCGGCGCGGCGGGGCGGCACGGCTTCCACCGGGTCAAAACGTGCGTGCGCCTGACGCTGGAGGCTGGTACGATGAAGCAGGCCGAGGTCATCCACCTCGACCAGTAGCGGCTGCGCCCACGCGTCCGCACGTCCTGATGAGGGAGGGCATGGCCCGGGAATCCGCATGGTTGCATCCCACATACGTGCCCTGCATATTGACGGCGTCTGCCCTCACTGCTCCTCACGACCTGCTCTATGCCGCGCTCCCTGCTCACCGCCGTCGGGCTGCTTGCCGTCTTTCTCATCGGATGGACGTTCTGGCCGCTCCCTGAGCCTGCTCCCCTTCCGCCGCAACTCGAGGCGGCGGCGTATTCCCCGACGATGGTGTCTGCTGCCGATGTGTTCTTGGCTACGCTGGACGATCAGCGCCGAGCGCAAGCAACGTTTCCATTCGACGACACCGAGCGGTTCAACTGGCACTACGTCCCGCGCTCCCGCGAAGGGCTGGCGCTCAAGGCGATGACGCTGGACCAGCGCCGCGCTGCGCACGCGCTCATGCGCACGGTGCTCACCGATGTGGGCTACCAGAAGGCCACGCACATCATGCAGCTGGAAGCCGTGCTGGCTGAGATGGAGAATGACCCTATCAAGCGCGACCCGGAGCACTACTACTTCAGCATGTTCGGCGTACCATCGGGCAGCGAGCCGTGGGGATGGAGGCTGGAAGGCCACCACCTCTCGCTCAACTTCTCGTCGGTGACGGGCCAGCTGATCTCAGCGGCGCCCGCCTTCTTCGGCTCCAACCCGGCCGAGGTGCGCACAGGCCCGTATGCTGGCCTGCGCGTGCTCGGCGCCGAGGAAGATGCCGGACGCGCGTTCATGCTAAACCTCACCGACACGCAGCGCGCCCGAGCGCTCCTCGACGTCGTGGCGTACCCAGAGATCGTCAGCGGTACCGAACGGGAGGCGCTGCCCGTGACGTTCGCCGGCCTGCCCGCCTCGGCCCTCACCGACGTCCAACATGCCGCCTTCCGCGACCTCGTGGCGCTCCACGCCCGGCACCTGACGCATCACGACGCCCACGCGCTCGCCCAACTCGACGCCACGCCAGCGGACAGCGTGTTCTTCGGCTGGGCGGGCACCACGGGCGTCGGCGAGGCGCACTACTACCGCATCCACACGCCCCGCGTGCTCATCGAGTACGACCACGTCCAGAACGACGCCAACCACGCGCACGCCGTCTGGCGCGACCTGACCAACGACTTCGGCATGGACGCGCTGCGGCAACACTACCTCGACAAGCACTGACGCCTCCTCCACCGAATCGCCAATAAATCTCCACAGCGCTTTGACGCGAGGTTAACAGCGTTTACATCGTTGTCTTTGTATTATTTGTGCGATGCTTCGATGTCTCCCGCCGACATCAGCAGGTAGAGCGAGTCGCCCGCCACAGGCACAAGGCGGCTCACCGACGAAACAGGCGACGACGGTCCGTCCACCAGAGCCTCGCTTTCGCATACGGCCTCACCACAAGGCCTACATGCATGTAAAACGCCGAGGGGCCGTAACCTCTCGGCGTTTTCTGTTTGCGTCACCCGTACTTCTTTAGCTTCACCTTGCCCAACAGGGGCGTGATGGAGCGGGCATGGACCCGCAGACTCTCAAAGCTCAGGCGTTTCAAGGCCTTCGACCACGGCAGCCATATCACGGCCTCGATATCCTCTTCGGCCTGCGGCGTGAACGTGGTTTCTGGCGTCTGCATCAGGTACCAGTACGTGGTTTTGAGCTTGAACTTGCCCTTCTCCGCGTAGGTGTGGAACGTGTTGCCCGCCGGGCGCAGCATGTGCAGCGTGCTGATGCCCACCTCTTCCCGCACCTCGCGGAGCGCACACTGCTCGATCGTCTCGCCCTTGTCCAGTTTGCCCTTGGGCAAGTC
>JBCCMF010000201.1:0-8773 GCA_039026435.1 Bacteroidota bacterium | reverse complement strand
GCCCGATGGTCAGTTCGGCCACAGCGACGGCGTTCTTGCCCGGGCAGTTCGCCACGAAGATGCCGCGTGCCGATGCCGCCGCGACGTCGATGTTGTCATACCCCGCTCCAGCCCGTACGACCAATTCCAGCGAGGCCGTAGCGGCGATGGCAGCGGCGGGGACCTTGGTCGAGCGGACGACGAGGATGTTAGGCTGCACCTCGCGGAGGGCGGCGTCCAGGGCATCCCCTTTCAGCGCAGGGTCGGCGTGGACGGTGTGCCCATCGGCTTCGAGGGCCTCGACTGCAGCGGCGGCGAGCTTGTCGGCAATGAGGATGGTCATAGTACGGAGGAGGATGTCGGGAGGGCGCGGACTAGAAACGGTGGACCAGCAGGCCGCTGCGCAGCTTGGGCTCGAACCACGTCGACTTGGGCGGCATGAGTTCGCCTGCATCCGACACGTCAAGCAGTTCTTCGATCTGCGTGGGGTACATGGCGATGGCGAGATCGGCCGCACCGGAGGCTACGAGGCGTTCCAACTCGCCGATGCCCCGGATGCCGCCTACAAATCCGATGTTGGGGTCGGTGCGCGGGTTGGTGATGCTGAGCAGCGGCTCCAGGATGTGCTCGCCCAGCCGCGCCACATCCAACGCATCGACCACACGGTCGGAGGCAGAAGCAGGCAGTTCGGCGCGGTACCACTGGCCGTCGACGAGCACGCCGATCGTGCCTGGAGTGGCGGGCGTCGGCTGATCGGTGGGCGTGACGGTCATGCGCTTGCGCAGTTGGGCGAGGAACGCGGCGCCTCCGTCCGGCAAACGCTTGATGATGCGGTTGTAGGCCAGGATTTCCATGTCCCCCATCGGGAAGAGCACGGCCGGGAAGAACCCGACTTCGTCGCTGGCTTGGCCCTGCTCGCGGTACGCCTCGGCGGCGCGGCTGGCGGCTTTGCAGCGGTGGTGGCCGTCGGCCACGTAGATCGCGGGTATAGCCTCGAACGCGGCGACCCACTGGGAGGGGTCGGCTACGCGCCAGACAGTGTGCTGCACGCCATCGTCGGCGGCGAAGTTGTACAACGGCGCCGTGGCCACAGCCTCAGCGATGAGCGCGGCAACAGCAGCGTCATCGCGGAAGGTGAGCATCACAGGCTCGGCGTGTGCTTGCTGCGTGAGGAGGTGGCGCGTACGGTCGTCCTCCTTGTCGGGTCGTGTCTTTTCGTGCTTCAGGATGACATCGGTATCGTAATCGCTGACGGCCACGCATCCGAAGACGCCCGTCTGGGAGCGGCCGTCCATGATCAGCCGATACACGTACAGCGAAGGCGCGTCTTCTTCCACGAACTGCTCGCTTGCCGCAAACGCGGCTAGGTTCTCAGCACCCTTGGCATAAACCGCATCGTCGTGTTCATCGGTACCCTCGGGAAGATCGATCTCCGGGCGGATGACGTGCAGGAAGCTCAGCGGGTTGCCCTCGGCCATCGCCCGCGCCTCGGCGGTGTTGATGACATCGTAGGGTACGGACGCGACGGCTTCAACGACGCCAGGCTGGGGGCGCAGTGCGCGAAACGGGTGGAGGACAGCCATGGGCGGTACATATGATTTGAGGAGTCACATGCACCAAACTACGCCATTTGCCGAGGCGGGCGGATGGGCGCGCCTGTTTGAGACGAAAGTTAATAATCTGACCGCTCGTTCAGCGGGCGAGCGTGAACTGCGCGGTGTCGTTGAAGCGCTCTCCGATGAGGCGGATGAAGTAGAGGCCGCTGGGGAGCCCTTCGGTGTCAAGCTTCAACACCTGCGGCGTGCTTGCGCGCATCTGGCCGTTGTACACGACGCGTACCGCGCGGCCCAAGACATCATAGATCTCCGCCGTGACCGCCTGATCCTCGCGCACGACAACGTCCACGCGTGCTTCGCCTGCTGTGGGGTTGGGGTACACCTGAGAGAGCCTGAACGTCTCGACCAGTGCCACCTCTAGTTTGACTTCGGCGCTGTACTCGAAGGCCCCGTCGAAGTCGAGTTGACGCAGCCGAAAGCGGTGGGTGCCAGGCTTTAGCTCTTCCAAGCGGTAACTGTACACCTGCGTCTCAAGCGTCGTGCCTGCTCCTGCTACAAAGCCTGCTTCGGCCCACGCCTCAACGCCCGGTTGTTGATGCTCCACGCTGAACCCAGCATTGTTGGTCTCGCTAGCCGTTTCCCACTGCAACGTGGCCGAACCAGCGTCGGCGATAGCATCAAACGAAGTGAGCTCTACCGGGAGTGCCACATCACTGGCTTCCTCGAACCCCAACACCACGTCTCCGCCTGAAGGCTCCGCTTCGATCGTTCCACCGTCCTCATCAGAGTTTCCGTCGTCATCGAAGACAGAGAGGTTGAGTGAGGTCTGGCAAAAAGTGAAAGACTGCGAGCCTGCAGCATCACCCGCGATGTCGAAGGTTAAAGTGAAGAGTGTCGTGTAGCTGTCCGTGAGATCGTAGCCTGCAAATCCCGATGGACTCACAAATGAGCCATTGATGTTCGTGCGTACGAAAGCCCCCTGGCAGGAAACCTCGGAGCTAGGGTCGGTGATCTCGCTGAAGTTGAGTTGGTAGCCGCTGAAGAGTTGTAGGCCGCTAGCGGTGCCGCTATCGAAAGTGAGGGTACTTGTTTCGTAGGCCACATCGACGGTGCCCGACGCGACGGTTGGTGCGCTATCGCCGTCTGCATTCTGAAGATTGTTTTGTCGTGCTTGGATTTCGACGACTAGTTGCCCCCCAGTTCCACCATTAGAGGCTACAACAGTACGGATATCAGCAGAGCCCGACTGGGCAAGCGCGGTGTATCCGGGGACTAACAGCAGCGCTGCGGTGAGGGCAAGGGCGAAGTGGTGGCGGATGCGCATGGGAGAACGCTGGTTTTTGATTTGTGGAGGGTTATTCAGCCGTGGGCACTTGGCTGGAGGCGGCGCGAGCCGTGGAGGTGAGATAGAGGTTGAAGTCGGGTGCGGTGACCTGCCCGTCCAGGTTGAAGTCGGCGCTGTTGTAGCCCGTAGCAGCAGTGGCCGTGGCGGTCAAGTAGAGGTTGAAGTCAGGAGCCGTAACCTGCCCATCAGCCGATCCATCTCCAGCCGAGAGCGACCATACACCGGCCTCCACCTCGTACATGGCGTTGGTGCCGTAGGCTTGGGTGCTGAGGGAGCGGAAGTCGTAGGTGCATGTCCCGCTGGAGCAGTCGACGGCGACGCTGCTGAGCATGCTCAGGTGGTTGCGGTGGCCGATAGCGAGGTAGTAGCTGCCCTCGTTGACGTTGGGGATCGAGAGGTCCGTGGTGGCATCCAGAGCCCTGACCGAGCCATCCTGCATCAGCAGTGCAGGTACTTGGGCTACGAGCGTCATCGGCGCCGAGGCGGGGTCGCCAGTGCGCAGTTCGACGGTGACCCAGTCCACCACGTTCTGGCCGTTGGTGTCGGTGGTGAAGAAATCGGCAGTGGCGACGGACTCGCCGAGGCTGTAGGGGTCGCTCTGCGGCAGGCTGGACGAGAGCGCCACGGTCATGTTGTCGTTGGCCGTGTTGTACGGGCCTTCCAGCCACAGCGCCACGGCGATGCTCAGCGCCGAGAGGCCTTCGAGGTCGTACCGGACCACATCGTAGGCATCGCCATCGGTATCGACCTCGCTGCGGAGGCCGCTCTGCCACACCAGGCGGATGGGCAGGTTGGCACGCGGGTAGGCCACGGCCGCGTCCTGCTGGAAGCCGTCGGTGGTGGTGGATGCGATGGCTTCGGTGCCGACGGCCTGCCCCGTCGTGTCGTAGCGCTGTACGTAGACGCCGTCGAAGCTGCCGTCCTGGCCATAGCTGTCCCAGGCCACGGCGATGCGGCCCTGCAGGTTGCCCGACCGCGTGGCGAAAGCCGGACGCGCTTGCCGCTGGGTGCCGCTGGTCGTGGTGTTGACCGTGGCAGCATCGGCAGCGGGCGTACCGTCGGCGGCGAAGCGGCGGAGCAGCACGTCGGTGTCCGAGAGGCTGGTGCCATTGGTCCACGACGCGACAAACTCGTCCGTCGCATCGTTCATGCCAATGCCGGGCTCTAACTGCTCGCCCGTCGTGGTATTGGCTAGCGTGATCACGCTGCCATCGGCGGTGGCGTCGGCGGCGTAGCGCTGGGCAAAGACGCCGGTGGAGCCGTCGCCGTCGCGGCCCTGCCACGCCACGACGAAGCGGCCGGAGGTGTCGGCGGCGTCGAGGGCGGGGTGGCCGAGGTACGAGCTGCCCGAGGCGGCGGTCTGGAGGGTGCCCAACGCACCATCGGCCGAGGCGATGGTGATAGCTTCGATGGCGAACGACGCCCCCGAGGTGGGCACGCGCTGCCACGCCGCCACGTAGGTGCCTGACCCCGCAGCCGCCAGCACAGGCAGCTTGTGGTGATCGCTGGTGCTGGCCACGCTGACGGCGTTGCCGACCGTGGTGCCGTCGGCGGCGTAGCGCTGCAGGGTCAGGTTCCAGGTGCCGGTGTCGTCGCTCATCCACAGGACGGCGAAGCGCCCGTCGGGGAGCATGGCGGTGCCGGGGTGCTGCTGGTTGCCCGAGGTGGTGCCGGTGTTGACGAGGAAGGGCGAGCCCTGGGCATCGCCGTTGCTGTCGTAGCGCTGGGCGTAGACGCCGTAACCATTGCCATCTTCGGCAAGGCTCTCCCACGCGATGACGTACGCCCCGGTGGCGTTGGCGCCGAGGCTCGGGTTCTGCTGGTCGCCGCTCGTGGTGGTGTTGACGACGGTACCCCCTGCCACGAACGCCTCGGCCTCGCTCGCTTGGCCTAGCCCCTTGGATGCCGACTGTGCAAACGCGGGTGCAGCCAACACCGTGAGGCTCAGTGCGAGGACGAGCTGCCGACACACGTCAACGCGTGAGTGAGTCGTGGTACAGGGTCGCAAAAGTTGCATGTCTCGTTTGCGGGTGAAGACGTTCTGGGGCGATGGCGTTGTGGTGCTGGTGCTGGGCCTCCGGGAGCCCCCGAAGCACATTCCGAAGATGCATCACGGGCGCGTATTGAGATGGGACAAAAGCATATCCGAAAGGGACAAAAACCTCTAAAGCCAGCCTAAAGAGCTGTTTATGCCATCGATTTGTCCAGTGGCCACGTCGCCTGAACCAGCATAGGGAGCGCGCTCCAGTATGAGCTAGGCGAGAGCTGGGGTGAAGTAGATCAGGCTTGCTGCCACACCTTCTTTCGACCTCACCCTGTCCCTCTCCTCCCTAGGAGAGGGGACTTCGAGCTTAACCTTGTCAGCAGATCTGGACCGGCCATTTCTTCGAGGCGCGTGGGCTATCATACCCTACACCCGATCTCTGGAATGACGGTGCATATCAGTAGCGAAAAGCCCACGCCTCCCTCGAGGGAGGTGGGCCGCCACAAGGCGGCGGAGGGTGTATCTGTTTGCCCGCGGTACACCCCCAGCCCTTCGGGCAGTCCCCTCGGAGGGGGCCGTGGCGTATGGCGTCACTGCGAGGGTTGCCTATCGTTTTCAGCGAGCCGATCGTTTACACCAGAGCCCTAGGCGCTGCATGTACACCCGTGGTGAAATTAGGCGTTCAGCAATTCAATGACCGCGTCGCTCCCCTCCCGACGCGCCTCGTCAAGCGGCGTGGCGTTCCAGCGATCGCGGACGTGCCGAGGGTGGCCGTGTGCCAGCAGATACCTGACCGCATCCGGCTTGTTTTCTGCTGCGGCTAGATGCAGCGCCGTTCGGCCGTCATAGTCGGCTGCGCTGATGGGTACGCCCAGCGCTACCAAGCGCCGCAAGCCGCTGACGCTCCCCCGTGCGGCCACCCACAGCATCTCGACCACGGTGTTGGCATCGCCGTAGGTATCGCACTGATCGGATGGGCCATCGGTGGCAACGTGATGCGCTTGGCCTGACTGTGCCCCGTGCTCTTTGAGCAACGCAATCGTCTCTTCGTGGCCGCCGAGGAGTGCATCGTCTAGCGGGCATCCGCCCCATCGGTCAGGCTGGTTGGGATCGGCACCGCGTTCTAGCAGGAACGCGACGGTCTCGGTGTTGCCTTCCGCAGCGGCGAGGTGCATCGGGGAGCGCATGTCGTAATCGCCTTTTTGGAGATCGGCATGCTCTCCGTTCAGGCGGCGTAGGGTACGCAGATCCCCGTCACTGGCGGCCCAGAGCGCTTGCGAGGCCAGCGACGCCTGCCAACGTGCAATGGGCACACGCGGGTCGATACGCTCGCCCACGGCCGTGACACCGTCATACAAGTGTAGGCGATACGTCTCCGTGAGCCGCTTGGCCATCTCCACCCCGCGCACGCTGTTGCCGTTACGATCCAGCTTGGGCGACCAGAAGCACACGCCCATCAGACCCGGAACGACCAGCATGACCGCGCCGCCCACGCCGCTTTTGGCGGGTAAGCCGATGTGGAAGCAGAACTCGCCGCTGCCGTCGTACATGCCGCACATCTGCATCAGCGACAGGCAGTGACGCACTACGCCGGACTGGAGCACGCGCTCTTGCGTAACGGGGCATACGCCGCCGTTGGCGAGGGTCGCCGCTGCCGTGGCCGCTTCGGTGGCGGTCATCTCTAGCGAGCAGATGCTGAAATACAGCTCCAAGGCATCCCGGAGGTCGTGATCGACGGCGTCTGCGCCTTTGGGCAACACGCCTGCGGCCTTCATCATGTAGCCGAGGGAGCGGTTGATGTCGCCCGTCCGCATTTCTTCTTGTGCCATCCACGCATTGAAGCGCGGTTGCCCAGCGCCACCGATCAGGCGGGACCATATCTCACGCACATGCGCCAACCGTTTGTGTACCGGCAGTTCGGGCTTGATCAGCGCGGCCGTCATGATGGCCCCGGCATTGATCATGGGATTGTGCGGCCGCGAGGTGCCGTCTTCAAGCAGCACGCGGGCATTGAAGGGCCGTCCCGAGGGCTCCATGCCGATGTGCGCATGCACCTTCTCCTCCCCCAACGCTTCGAGCGCAAAAGCATAGTTAAAGGGCTTGCTCATGGACTGGATGGAGAAGTCGACCGTGGCCTCGCCCAGCTGCAGCACCTGCCCGTCGATGCTCACCACGGATGCCCCGAACGCATCGGCGTCCCACTCTTGGAGCGGCGCAATGTAATCAGGCTGCGTACCTGCACTGTTGGCGGCGGTCTCACTAAACATCGCTGCAACCCGACGGGAGAAGTCGGCGAAGTCGGGGATGGCCAGGTCGCCCTGTATGGCGCGTTCGACAAGCAAACGGGACGGCCCGATGATCTCCAGAAACGCTGGGAAGTCGAGCACTTCCGTCTTCAGCCCATCCAGGTCAGCAAACAAGTCGCACAATCGCTGGTCGGAGTCGCCCAGCCCTGCATTCTCTAGTGCCTCCCGGATGGCGCTGGCCGGTATTGTGCCATCGCCGTTGTCGTCGAGGGCGTAGAACATCTGCCACTCGCGCAGGTGATCTTTGGGCTTTGTGCTTTCGGTCATATGCTCGCGCTTTCCTCGTTGTGGACCACACCATCATGTGCGGCCCGAAGGCTACGCGAGCACCCTTTGTTTCCGAAGCACACGGGCAATGGCTCCCTTTCGGAGGCGGGTCACACAGTGGTTACAGACTCGCCTCTTGGAGTACGTCGCTGACCACGTCATCGTTCGGCAGCAAGCGCCTCCAGCCGTGTCAGTGCGTCTTCGGCCTGCTGCACGTCGTGCGCTGATACCGAGGCGGACACGTTGATCATGCCTGCCTGCTGCGTCTTGGCCTGTGCCTCTAGGTGGGTCAGACGGTTGTTGAGCGTGCCGAAGCCAGTGGCGAGCACCTGTTCTTGAAGGTCCAGCTCCTGCACCGCCCGCGTCAGCGGCACCACAAACTCGGCGTAGCGGAGGCCGTAGTGTTCGCGGCCTTCTTTTGGCGTCACCACGCCGCTGAAATCGAAGCCGACGGCCTGAGATGCTGCCTCCACCTCTTGGGCCAAGAAGCCCGTCTGCCACAGCTCCGACTTGGCACTCGGCGCCTCATCCAACCCGCCACCCGACGCAAAGCGGTAGCGCACCGGACGCAGCTGGTTCACGAACGACAACCCCGGCACATCGTCCCGCACATCCGTCTTCAACCGACCGTCGCTCGTCGCCGTCCAGTTCACGATGCCACCTATCGCCTCCATATCACTGTTGCCGATGGTCACCTCGTTCGCCGACGACACACTCACATCCTCGCCGATCGCAATGCCGTTCTGTGCCGATACCGCGCTCTCGGCGCCCAACGCGATGCCGTTCGTGCCTGTACCCACCGCCTCCGTGCCGATCACCACACCGCCCGCGTTGTCCAGATCCGACAAGGAGCCAATCGCAATGCCGTTCGCACCTGCCACGTCCGATTCGTAGCCCCGCGCCACCACGCTGTTCGCCGCTGCACGCGTGCCGTAGCCCACGATCACGTTGTTGTCACGACCACGCGTCAAGTTGTTGCCGTCTATCAACGACTCCGCGCCGATGAACACGTTGCGGTCGTTGCCGCTATTGCTGCCCTGAGAGCTGAAGTCCGCGTTATGCCCCATACCCACGTTGTCCTCCCCCTCGCGGTTCGTGTAGCCCGCATAGTAGCCCACGTATGTGTTGCGGTTGGCATTGTCCGTCTCGTTCGTGCGGTTGTTGTCGCCGCCCGCCCAGGCGCCCACGAACGTGTTGAAGCTGGCGTGCTCGGTGGTGGCGCCAGCGGCCTGGCCGAGCATGGTGTTGTAGCGGCCATCGCTGATGTTGGTGCCAGCGGAGTCGCCGACGGCAGTGTTGCGGTCGCCCGTGGTGAGGTCTTGGAGGCTACCCGATC